>JAEZPW010000063.1 GCA_023441255.1 Acidobacteriota bacterium | reverse complement strand
GATGCGATTTCCGCCCGTGAACTGCTTCTCATCCAGGAACTGCGTCGAAGTAACGTTGGCGTACGTGGTGCTGAGTGCGTTGTTCACCGTACCGATCAGCACGCCGGTTTGGAACACGGTCGGCTGCGCCAACGAGAAGTTGCGGTGGTTGAAGACGTTCTGCGCGGTCGCCCGGAACTGCACCGAGAAACGCTCCGAAATCTTCGTGTCCTTGTACATGCCCATATTCCAGATGTTCACGCCCGGTGACCGGAAGCTGTTGCGGCCGACCGTGGACGCCGCACCCAGCCCCGCCTGCACGTATCGTGCGTTCGGGTTTACGGCAACGTAGCCTGCCACGTCGGTGCTCGCGCAGGTTCCCACGAACGTCGCTCCGCCCGGTCCGACGCAAACCGTGTTGATCTGATCCGGGCCGCCAATCATTTGCGTGCCCTTCGGGTTGAGGACCGCAGGATCACCCGCAGCATCGCCGTTCCCGTTCGCATCGTTGTTGGACAGTATCGTGATGGGCTGTCCCGCCTGTGCCAGGTAGGTGCCCGTCCACTCCCACCCGTGCAGGACGGCTTTCAGGAATCCGTTGTCCGTGGTCAATTTCGGGATGTCGTACACCCAGGACATCGCGAATTTGTGACGGACGTCCAGCGTCGAATTGCCCCGATCCAGACTCAGATTTCTCCAGTCGTAGGGACGCCTCGGGTTCACGCGGCTGCTGAACAGTTCATTGGTTGCGTCGTCGATGTTATGCGACCACGTGTAGTTCGCCCGCAACAGCAGTCCGTGCGTCATGCGGCGGGAGAAATCCACCGAGGCGCCGTGATACGTGCCGCCGGCCAGCGCCGGGAACGCAGTCACTTGGCTGAAGTTCGGGTTGACCTCCGGCGTGAAGTTCTCAAAATCGGACAGCCGAGACCCTCCAGTTATCGTGGCCGGAATGTCCGCCACGTTGAAAAATGTAGGCAGCGGAGCAAGTCCAGCATCGAACGCGCTCCGCTGATTCAGGCGTGCCTGGATTGGCAGTTGCGTGGACCGGGTACCCAGGTAACGCAGTTCCACACTCGTGTCTTTTGCCACTTCCTGCTGCACGCTCAAGGTCCAGGTCTGGATCTTGGGCTGCACCAGGTCGAGGATGATGCCTTGGGTTGCGGCCTGTGCATCCGCCGCTGTAGCCGGCGGCACGTTCACCTGCAGCAGACCGCCGCCGCCCAGGAATCCTGCACCCGCCGTGTCGCTGTTCGGCACGAAGGTCGCGCACCATGCTGGAGGACCAGGCAGCGTGCAGGTGATGTTGGGGTTCTGCTCCGTCTGCAACTGCGGAGGCAGCTCAAGCAGCGGGAAGTTCTGCGGCGTAACGTCGAACGAAATGCCGTAGCCGCCACGAAGTGCCGTTTTGCCTGTTCCGAATACATCCCATGCGAAACCAACGCGCGGCATGAAGTTGTTCTTGTCCGTCTTGGGCTCACGGAAGACGAATGCCTGCGGCAGGTTTTGGATCGGGTTCGCGAACATCGTGAAGCTCGGATCGTTCGAGATGGTGTTCAGTGTCTGGTTCTTTACGCCAGCCGGATTACTGGTCCACTCGTAGCGCAGGCCCAGGTTGAGCGTCAGTGTTGGAGTGACCTTCCAGTCGTCCTGTACGAAACCGTACAGTGCATACTGGTTGCCGTCGAAGAGTCCGCTGCCGGCGCCGCGCAGCGCGCCGTTGTTGCCCGTCGGCACAAAGTCGTTCACGAACTGCGACAACGTCTTGTAGTCCCACTCACCGCGTGAACGAGGCAGGAAGTCCGAAGGCGCGATCCACCTGCGATACTCTGGGCCGAACTTGATCGTGTGCTTGCCTCTCACCAGGGTCAGCGTGTCCAGCGCCTGGTAATTGTTCTGAACATAGCTCTGTGGCGAGTTGCCTTCCGGACCGACGTTCAGGCCGAGGGGATCGATCTCAACGTTCGGAAAGTTGGCGAACTGAGAGGGCACCGTGAATCCCTGCACGAAGCGCGAATACGACAGACGAAGGTCGTTGATCATGTGCGAGTTGACGGTCCACGCATCGGTGATGATCGCCTTGCGACTGTCGGCCGCGATCGCGCCCGTGAACTGCGACAATGGCGTGTCCGGGTTCACGTTCGGGCTACGCGTACGGTCATACAGGAACCGGCCACGCACCTGGTGCGCCGCCAGGTTGAGGTCGGCGTTGATGTTGAACGTGTGCTCTGCCTGGAAGCTCGGTGCACTAGGCTGTATGAACCCCAGCGGGATGGCCACGCCGTTCACCGTCGAGGTCAGGGGTGCGCCCGAAGCGTCCGTTCCCTGGCTCGCCGCTACCGGGAATTGCTGCAGTAGTCCGGAGACGGTCGAGTTTGCGGCCATCGCGTTCAGCGCGGTCAGACCGGCGGCTGTCGGTGCCTGCTGCTGTACCGATGAGGCAGCGAGTCCGATGTTGTTGTACTGATATGCACCGAAGAGGAACAGGCGATTCTTAATGACCGGTCCGCCGATCATGCCGCCAATTCGGTTGCGATCAACGCGGCGAGGCTTGGTGCCGAAATTTGTGTCGGATGTAGTGTCGGCCTTTTCGAGGTTGTCCATCGCGTTGAAGTCGCGGTTGTTGTTGAATCCCCAAGCCGCTCCGTGCCAGTTGTTCGTGCCAGAGCGCGTGATCAGGTTGAACTGCCCGCCCGCGGAATGGCTCTGCTCCGCGGTAAACATGTTCGTGACCAGGTTGAAGTCGGCAATCGCTTCGGGGATCACCTCGGTCGTGTGGCCGGTCACGTCAACGCGGTTGTCGTCCACACCGTCGATCGCGAAACTATTCATGCGAGGCCGCGCTCCGCCGATCGAACCGCCCTCACCCAGAACTCCTGCTCCCTGGGTAGTGGTATTCGGGGCAAGAATGGCCAGGTTGAGCGGGGAGCCCCCCAGTCCGGGGTTGGGAAGATCTGATACTGCGCGCGCGCCGAAATCGGTCGCCAGCTGCGAAGTCGTCGTTTGTACCGCCTCCGCGCCGGCTTCCACTTCAACCACGGTGCCTTCCGAACCAATGGTCATTTTTGCATCGGCCGTTACTACCTGGTTCGGCAGCACCTCCACGCCTTTCCGCTCATACCGGCTGAACTTGGTGGCAGTGACCGAGACGCTGTATTGGCCAACGATCAGATTCGGGAATACGTAGGTTCCTGCAGATGTCGTTGTCGCCGTCTGCGAAACGTTCGTCTGCTGGTTTGTTACTGTTACGGTGGCTCCTGGAACCACGGCACCTGAAGGATCGAAAACCGTTCCTCGCAATGTGCCGTCAAATCTCTGCGCCCACGCTGTGGTGCCCAACAGCACGAAAACAACCGCGAGCGCCAGCACGAGCAAACTGGATCTTTTACTCATCGTCGTCCTCCGCGAGATAAAGCCTTGGCCTCGTGCCCTCGCGCACTAGACGCGCACTGGAGGTACGGGGACTTTTCGGTTGAACCTGGAAGATAAATGTGCAAGACTGCGGCCACCCCGCCCCGATAACCGCGCAGTAAACAGCACGCGAGTAACCACTCTCTTTCGTGTTTATTACCAATCGGTTACGAGTTGCCGCTCCCGTCCTGTTGTGGATTTCGGAAGGATAGCTACGGATTATCAGAGGCCCGTCCTGCAGAACCGCAAAATTATGCGCACCAGCGCTACCGTTCGTCCCCGCGCACACGCGTTTCGTCCCAGTGCCACCTCGCTACTAATATCGTGTAGCGATATGTTTCGGCTGTGCTGGCAACGGGACCGGGTCGCCAGTTGGGGGCCCCATGTCTGCCTGTTTTTGGCAGATGTGCGGCTTTGCTTACCCTCGCGCCGCGCTTTTCGGCACAGTGTTGGAGTAGCTTTGTCGAGCGCGACGAAAACAGACAAAGAATACACGGCGGCCATGGGCGTCTCGCGCGTTACGCCGCGGCCTGCGATGACGCCTCGCCCCGTGCGATACGGCACTCTGTGAGCGCCGTCATTCGCGCCAACTCTTCGGCAGTGAACTGCGCGCTGGTGATCATGCCGAAAGCCGACGCATCATCGCGACACAACTCGGCTGCGTTCGCCAGCCTGTCAGGGCCGCACAGCCTGAACGAAACGGGACTCAGTGGCCCAAAGAGCAGTGCGCGCGCCAGTTCCGGATACTCCTCCGGCGACGGTTCCACGCCAGCGCCGCGAGCAAAAAGCAACGCCATCTTGTGCATCGCCTGCTTCTGCGGCTGGCCTCGTCGCGCTCGGTAAATAGCGATCCCTTCCTGGAGTTCGGAGGACGACGGCTCCTTTGCCAACCCCGCCCAGACGTAAGCGATCCAGCGCGCCTGCAATTCGAGCGGCGGAAGATAAGGGCCGCCCTGATCATGCAGGCCAACGAACGCCATGCCGGGCAGTTCGGGATGAAACGTGAAATTGAACAGATCGATGTGCTCGCTGTCGACGTCAATCGTTCGGCGTATGCCGTCGCTCAGGAACGGCACGGACAATGCGTAGCCGGTGCAGAAGATGATGGCGTCGAAATCGTCCTGTGTGCCATCTTCAAACGTGACACGCTGCCGGTCTACACCGCGGATCCACGGCTTCACTGCGATGCGCCCTTCGGCCACAAGCGGAAGGAAGTACTGGCCCAGCGTGATACCGGCTTGCGCAATGCTCTCGGCAGGCTTGAATGCGCCGAACTGTTCGGGGCTTCCGCTGGCTCGCAGCACGATCTGCTTAACATCGTTCGCCACCACTTCCGGCGGATACACTTCAGCGCACAAAGCATGGAAGCGCGTGTAGATCACATGATCTGTCGGAACGCCTGCGAAAAGCTTCGGCAGGATGTATCGCTGGCGGCGGTACGTTGAGACCACGCGCTCGGCGCCGAGCATGGCGAGATCACTCGCGATCTCCAGCGCACTGATCGCGCATCCCGCCACGAGCACACGCATGCCGCGATAGCTCTCCGGATGCTTGTAGCGGAAGGAATGGATCACACCACCCCGTCCATTGAAACTTCCCAGGCCGCTCACGTGTGGCAGCGTTGGTTGGTTGTAACGCCCGCAAGCAACCACGACGCGATCGAAATTCTCGGTGGCCGGAGCAGAGTTGCCAGTGAC
>JAEZPW010000061.1 GCA_023441255.1 Acidobacteriota bacterium | reverse complement strand
ACATTCTACGCCTAGGCACCTGAACTCGATATAGATTGAACCCCCGAAGCGGCAGAATCACTCGGTTACCGAAGTCTCGCGGTGAAAATCGATTCCGACCGCCGCCAGGCGGGCACAGACCGAATCTTCGAACCTTTTGTCTGTCATCGACTCGAGGTTGATGGCCACGTTCGAAAGTGCACCGTAAACGGCGGCGTTGGCCAGCGCGGTGGCCGTGGTGAGGTCGGAAGACATTTTGGGGTTCGTTATTGGACGAAGCTCTTCGACGATGGCAGCCACGAGTTTGGATTTTTCTACCACGCTGAGTGGGACCTCGATGGCCTGTTTCAGTGCCGAGTTAATGAGCGGTTCGCCGTCCTTGGAGTCTTTGGCAGCCTTGTAGGCGGCCACCACGCCTTTGTACGACTCAGCGTCGGCATCGATGGCGGCTTTCAGCTCTTCGCGCAAAGTGGCGAGTTTCGCCAGGGCTTCGCTCAGCGCCTGTTCGTATTGGAGGTAGTTCTTCTTGCCGCGGGACATGCCGGCCACCATTGCGCCGAGTCCGGCCGCCATCGCGCCGGTTGCAGCCGCCGCGCTGCCTCCGCCCGGAACCGCCGTCGGGGAGGCGAGCTGTTCGATGAACGGCTCGACGCCAGCCCGCAGGCCGCCAACAGCCGTCTTGCCGCCCATCACGGCGGCGAGACGATTTTCCAGGATCATGGAGGAATCAAAGTTCTCTACCTGCAAGAACCATTCGGCAGCGTCTTCCAAGGCTTTCTTCGGGATGAGGCCGACGATCTCGCTGGAGAGGGGCATCACTCCGTAACGCGCCGCTTCCCTCTTCACGAATTCGAAGACGCGCGCGATGGGCGTCTGATCGGTGTCGGTCAGGTTCATGGAAACCTGCCCGAGACCGCGTACCGGAATGCCCATGCCCTTTACGTAACGCAGACCGCCATTGGAGAACCGTACCGCCTTGCCGATCTTCTTGGCGACGGCGACCTCGGTGGTGTTGAGATAGACGTTGTAGGCGACGAGGAACTTGCGAGCTCCGACGACGGTGGCACCCGCCGTGGGATGTACGCGCGGTTCGCCGAAATCGGGTTTGCGGTCGGGATTGGTCTCGATCTCGGCGCGGATGCCTTCGAACTGGCCGCGGCGGATGTTCTCGAGGTTCTGGCGCTCGGGGCGTTGCGCGGCGGCCTCGTAGAGGTAAACGGGAATCTGGTAGCGCTTCCAGACTTCGGCGCCGACCTGCTTCGCCATCTGGACGCAGTCCTCGATGGTGACGCCCTCAATGGGGATGAACGGGACGACGTCGGTGGCGCCCATGCGCGGATGCGCTCCTTGGTGCTTCGTCAAGTCGATGAGTTCGGCCGCCTTGCCGATGCCGCGCAGCACGGCTTCCATGATGGGCTCGCGCTCGCCAACCAGGGTGATGACGCAGCGGTTATGGTCGGCGTCCATTTCACGGTCGAGCAGGTAGACGCCATCCATTTTCATGGCGTCGATGATGGCGTCAACCTTGGCCTTGTCTCGGCCCTCGGAGAAATTGGGAACACATTCGACTAGGGTGCGCACGCGTAAGGTCTCCGTTGGAATTTATGAGGACAAAGAAGCATACAGAAGCGGGGCGGGGGTGGGCAATCGCCAAACAACGGGTGTTAAGAGCCGTATCGCTGCGCCGCGCGAGCCTTTGCTTTTGCGGCCTCTTCTTCGCGGTTCTTGGGTGGAGCACTAGTCTCAAGCGAATGAAGCAGACGAGCCGATATTGCCGCAATTTCATCTACGGCAGCGATGAACGCCGGTTCGTTCGCTTTCGAGGGTTTATTGAACCCGCAAATCTTTCTGACGAACTGAAGTGACGCGTCGCGAACTTCTTCGTCGGTAACAGGCGGATCAAAGTTGAAGAGATTCTTGATGTTCCGGCACATCCGTTTGGGCCTCAATCGCAAATAGTGCCGGCAAGTGCCGGCCATGACTCCAGCTAGTTTTGATGAGGCCCATTAAGACTCGAACCAGCGAATAGTGGCGATTCTCTACCGATCCTGCTGTTTGCTTTCGCTTGCCAATTGGCGCGCCGGATAATAGCCATCCCTGGCCTGCACGACCAAGTCTTTCTGTTTCGTAGTTACCTGAATCTTCCTGTACTCGGAACCGCTGTTTGCATGGTCAGACGTGTAGCCAAGGCTGTATTGGTTTCGAAGTTCGTCCTGAATCTGCTGGTAGATACTGTCGAGTGTTTCTTTCTTCGAAACCTGGAACATGCGGCCGCCGGTTTCCTTCGAGATACGCTGAAGAACTTTCTTGCCGTCGGTATGCTGCTCCTGAGGCTGGGGGTAGCGCGGATAACCGCCGCCATGTCTTCCCCAGGGGCCGCCAAAGCCCCCATCCATACCTCTGCGTTCGAAACTTCCGCCCTGCTCTCCCTGGAAATAGATCGAGTAGACGATGGTGTTGGCGCGCTGGGCAGACTCAATCGCGCGATCGAGGGACGTCTTGCTGCCGCGATCTTCGCCATCCGACAAAATGATGACCGCCTTACGACCCCGCTTCTGCATCAGTTCGTCAGAGGCGAGATAGACAGAGTCGTACAGCAGGGTTCCGCCGCCGTGGTGGCCGCCATGTCCCGACCCGCCGCCGGAACGTGGATAACGGCCGCCGCCACCGGGATAACCTCCACCTGGATGGCCACCACCGGGGTAACCGCCGCCTCCGGGGTTACCGCCTCCGGAACCGGGCGAGCCGGCGTTGTCGTCCCGTCGCGGTTGCTGCACCTGAAGCAGTGAAAGAGCGTCGTTCATCTTCTGCCGAGACGAAGTGATGTCCTGCAGCAGTTCGACTTCGTGGTCGAAGTGGATGAGAAAGGCAGCGTCCTTTCCTTCTCGCACGACTTCATCCATGAAGGTGCCGCTGGCGGAGCGCTCCTTGTCGAGTTCATTTCGCACGCTGAAGCTGGTGTCCACCAGCAGGCCGAGTGTGAGGGGCAAGTCGGTTTCGCGCGTGAAGTATCGGATGGCTTGCGGGCGGCCGTCCTCCTGCAGGGTGAAGTCGTCCTTGGACAAGTTATTGACGATTGCGCCGTGCTTGTCGCGTACGGTGGCAAGGACGTTCACAACCTTGACGTCGACAGAGTAGGTGGGGACTTGCTGAGCTGCAACAAGAACAGCCAGTGCGAGTCCAGCGGCAGGCAGGAGGAGCGAGGCGTTCGACTTGGAAAACAGCATAGGAGTAACCGGGACAATGCCCGATCACTAGAACACCGAATCTTGCGCCATGTTTCGTGGAGTTCAGCTGTGCAGTCTTTTACACACGATTGCGCAACAGTTCCTCAAGGTCCCCCAGCCTGTCGCCGAGCAGATTGATCTTGTGCGCGAGGCCCTGAATTTCGGTGTGGGCGCGGCGGTTCACATCGTAGTCGAGTTCGCCGCGCAGGCGATCTTTTTTGTCCTGACGGTTCTGACTCATCATAATGACCGGCGCCTGTACCGCGGCGAGCATGGATAGAAACAGGTTCAGGAGGATAAAGGGATACGGGTCCCAGGCATTGTTTCGCAGTACCACGTTGATGGTGGTGTAAATGCCAAGAAATATGGCGAAGATAGTGATGAATGTCCAAGAGCCGCCGAACGCCGCCACGGCGTCGGCGATGCGCTCGCCAACGGTCGCCTGCTCCTCGATCAATTCGTTGGGGTTGCGATTCGCGCGGATGCGCACGAGGTGCTGAGCGGCATGGAACTGACGGCCCAGCACGGAAAGCATGTCCATGCCAGCATGAGGCTTGTGCTGAATCAAAACCAGAATGTCTTTGCGATCAACTTCGATGCAGACGGATTGTTCCAGCGCGATCGCTTCGGTCTGATGGTCCGTTTGTTCGAGCATGGAGGCAAAGCCGAAGAATTCGCCCGGCGCCGGTTCATCGATGACGATCTCCTGCTGGTCTTCATCGACCGTGGTGACACTTACCCTTCCCGAAACCAGGATGTAAGCCCGACCGCCCGCGTCGCCGCGTTTGTAGATACGCTGGCGCGCGACGAACGTCTTCAGTTCGACTTGCGATGCAAGGACCGCCGCCTCGTCATCGTCGAGGAGAGCGAAAAGAGGTACCTGCTTCAGGACTTCGGGCTTGCATGTCATGGCAATCTCCGGTCGCGCTTAGGTCCCCGCCCATCACAAGGGGCAGGCGCTCTGACGCTGAATGATACGACAGCAGCAAGGGCGGAGATTGCTTGAACCGCGACTAAATCACTTAAACCACGTGTACCCGACGCGGAACTGCAGGCTCGCGTTGATGCCGGGGTTGTGATCGCCCAGGCTGGCGTTTGAGATGTGGGTCACATGGCCGCTGACCGTGATAGCGCGGTTCTCTTTCAGGAGGAAATGCGCCCCGAACGCGCCACCGGGCGTGAAATTGACATCGCTGGTGTCGGGG
>JAEZPW010000016.1 GCA_023441255.1 Acidobacteriota bacterium | reverse complement strand
CCTATCGGAGGCCCCGCAGGGTACAGGATGAAATTATGTCTGAACCAGTTTCGGCGTCAGAATGAAGATCAACTCTTGCGTGCTGTTCTGCACGTTCCTGTGCTTGAACAGATTACCGAGCACCGGGATGCTCCCCAGAAGCGGAACCTGGTCAACGTTGACCGAGTTCTGGGTCTGGATCACGCCACCAATCAACACCGTTCCACCATCGGTAACGAGTACCTGCGTGGTCGCCTGCTGGGTCAGGAACACCGGGTTACCCATCACCTGGCGGCTGAAGTCAGGCGTGGTGTTCTCGATGTCCACGTTGAGGAAGATCGTGTTCTCGACCGTTATCTGCGGCGTAACAGTCAGGCGCAGCACAGCTTCGATATAGGTTACGCTCGGCGGTCCGTTCAGCTGGCCGAGCGTGACGACCGGGATACGGAAGCCCTGCTTCACGAATGCCTGGACGTTGTTCTGAGTCACCACGCGCGGACGTGAAAGAACCTTCAACAGACCACGCGATTCCGCCATCGACAGGATAAGGTCGATGCGGTATGCACTGGTGGCGTTCGAGAAAGTCAGACCGCTTGTCGCGCTCGTCGGGTTCAGCTTGGAAAACAGTGGGATCTGGTTCTTATCGTTGATGAAGTAGTTCGGAGTCAAACCGTTGACGATGACCGGACTATCGCCCACCGCTCTGACGCCGCCTACTGCCCAGGTACTGCTGCCGGTGCCAAATCCGAGTTGCGTGCCGATGTCGCGCGCGAAGGTTCGCGTCGCGGCCACCACACGCGCTTCGATCTCCACCTCCTGCGTCTTGCGGTCAAGCTGCGAGATCAGTTTGTCGATATCGGGTATCACGTTGGGAATATCGTGGATGACGATGGCATTCGTGCGCTCGTCGGAGACTACATCGCCGCGAGGCGAAAGCATCTTCTTGACCATCGGCACAACATCCTTGGCATGCGCATAGCTCAAGAAACGGGTGACGTTGATCTTCTCGACCGCGAGCGCCTGCGCTTCCAACTGCAACCGTCGTTCTTGCGCCTCCTTACGGAAGCTCGCCACCGTGGCAATGCGCAGGACGTTACCTTCCAGCGAACGATCCAGGCTGTTGTTCTTCAGAACGATGTCGAGTGCCTGGTCCCACGGCACATCGTCGAGCACGATGGTCAGAGTGCCGTTCACGCTCGGGTCAAGCACGATGTTTAGTCCGCTGATCTCGTGGATGAGGCGGAAGAAATCCTTCAGGTCCACGTCTTTCAGATTGACCGATATCGGCTCGCCTGTATAACGATGCTTTTCCGGAAAGTCCCCATCTTTCTGACGACGCTGCTCCTGGGCAAGGTTTACCGCCTTCGAGGCATCCCCCGGCGCCGGCGCTGGCTGCGCGGTCGGTGCGGGTTCCTGTGCCGTTGGCTGTGCGGGAGCTACAGTCTGGCTCTGCTCGGCCTTGGCTTCGTATTTAGGTTCAACGAAAACGACCGGTGCAGCCTTCGAAGCTTCCTGTGCGTCGCCCTTGGCCGGTTTGCCGACCTCGTTTGCCGCCATCTTCTGGGGCACAGGACTCGCGTCGGCAAGATGCTGGTCAGGGAACTGCGCCGTGATGCTCTTCACCTCTCGCGCGGCGGGCTTATCCTCCACTGCAGGCGCCACGAATGCAGGAGAGCTCTCCGCTGGCTTCACTACTTCCCTTGCCACGACAGTTGTGGGTGCCGGTGTTACTTCCTTTGCGACCGCCGGCATCAGCTTAGCTTCGCTGACTGGCTCGACAGGCTTCGGGCCTGCCGCCTGGGCTCCTTCGGCCTTAAGCCTCAGCATCAGCTTATTGCCGGCAGCGGTGACTTCAAAATCGTGCGGCGACGTAAGGTCGACGACGATGCGCGTGACCGGCGGAGCGGCCTGGTATCGCGCGATGCGCACGGCCTTTACTTCGCCTGAGTTCACCAGAATCGGTTTCGGGCGACCCGCCGGAATGGCATTGTCGATGTCCAGCACGATGCGGTCAGGCCCGGTCAACTTCATGGGCTTGCCGCTCAACGGCGCGCTGCCGACTACTTCGAGTTCCATTCCCTCACTGCCGCGCAGCACCGAAACGCGCTGCACTCGGACAGACCCTGTGGCCGCAGCCGGGGCGGTCGACGGAGCCGCCAGGGCAGATGGCTTTCGCTGGACCACGGGCTTAACAGGAGCCGCTTCGGTCTTAGCGCTAGCGCTGCCAGCAACCGGCGTCACTCGCAGGGTTAGCCCAGAGTCAGCCTCGCTGACATCCACTGTGGCTCCCGGTGCGAGGCGAAGCTCGAGCCGAGCGATGTCAACACCGCCCATGCCCTTGTAGCCGACCACCCGGTAGGACTCGACTCCAGGGACCTGGAAGCTACGTTCACGCTCGTGCAGATTTCCAGCCGTAACTCCGGTAAGGTCCACCAGCAGCAACCGGTCGTTCGCCCTGTACTCCTTGTGGGTGAACGCACCGCTTGCGTGCAGCGCTACCGTAGTGCTGTTTCCCTGTGCGACCACGCTGACATTCGACAGTTGCGGCGCCGCGCCAAACGCGACCGCGCAGCACAGCAGCAGCGTCAACGAAACAACAAAGAGTTGCTTCAGCCTCATTTCATGTCTCCTCACGCGCAAGCGAGCCTGCCTGCCACGTGTGCCGCCTCTCCTTACGGCCTTCATCAAAACTGCGAACCGAACTACCCTGATCCGTAGAAAAGCTTTACGAAATCGAAGGCTTAGGAATCCGCTTTACCACTTCACGCGTGCTCTGCCGTCCTGCCCGGTCGATCACCCTCTCGCTGAACACGATCGCGTCCGGTTCAATCTTGACAACCTGCCCGTTGAAGACCGGATCGTTCACGTGCAGGAAATACGTCTTGCGCTGAGCATTCTCCACAACTGCGATCATGCCCGTGGCCGACCTAACGACCCCCTTCAGCGCGATATCGCCGATGGCGAGGCACTTCTTGCCTGTCGCGCACCCCGACCCCGTCGGCCCCTGTGTCCGTATCACGCTCACGAACGGGTCGCGTTTGCCGCGCATGTGGATGGTCCCACCGTCTTCGGCCTGTTCGGCTTTCGCCGCTGTCTCAGCAGTGGCGGGTTGCGGTTGCGCCGCAGCCTTCGCCTGAACTTGCTTGGTCTTCGCAGGTGCGACCGCAGGTTTCGCCTGCGGAGTTCGAGTCGCAGCCGAAGCCGTGCCGCTTTTCGCGGGCGAACCGAGGGCATTTGCGACCGGCTGGTTTGAGGTGCGCGCAGCCGACTGCACCTGCGTCCGGACGTTGTTGATCGTCCTGGCCGGGCTCGTCAACTGGGCCAGGGCCGAGGCACCCATGATCGTCACAACAATGACTGTTGTCGTTAACTTCATAATGCCCCTTATTTCTTCTTCTTCGCCGGCGCAGGTGCCGGGGTTGCCGCCATTTCGGGACGGCTAAAGAAGGTCGTCGCCATGCACGTTACAGCCACGCTCTCGCGGGGTGCATACTGGTATCGTCCCTTCCCGCTGGATGCCTTCAGCGAGAGCAGTTGGACATTCGAAATGTTGATGATCCGCTCCAGCTTCGCCACCCGGTCGAAGAAACCCAGCACCGAGTAATAAGAACCGTCAAGCTCCATGTCGAACGGAACTTCGGTATAGAACTCGCGCGATGACGTCGGCTTCGCCGTGTAGCGCCTGATCTCGATCCCAGCCTTCCGTGCTTCGTTCTGCATCGCGTGCATGAACTGGTCGGCTTCCTTCTCGTCCGGCACGATCCTCTGCAGGTTTTCCAGCTGCAACTTGAGCGAATCGATCGTCCGGTTCAGTTCCGGAAGATTGCGCTCGTAAGGCCGAAGCGTGTCGTTCTCTGTTATTCGGGCCTGCAGCTTCGCGCTGTTTGCGTGGTTTTCTTCGCTGATCGCACGGAAATAGAAAAAGTACAGCCCCAATGTGGCGATCACTGCCAGTCCCGCAAAGATGGCCAATTGCGCTTTCGCCGGCATGTCAGTCAACTTCGCCATGATTTCCCCGTTCAGCGCCCGTACTCATGCGCTGCCTCATTCTGTCCTCTTATGACTTCTTCTTTGCCTCTGGTTTTGTGCTTGCCGGCGCTGGCGCTGACCCGCCCGGCGCCTCGCAAAGGATCGTGAATATGAATGCCTGCATGTCCTTTACTTTGTCGTCCTGATACGTTTCCTTGATCTCAACCGATTTGAAGTACCCCGTCCGCTGCAGGTTCCGCATCAGATCGGCGACTCCATGCACGCTGAGCGCGACGCCTTTCAGGCTCAGCTTGCCGCCTTCGTTCGTCATAGCGTCGAGCCAAACCTCGTCGGTCGTATTCACGGTTCCGGCAATCGTGTTTAACAGAGTGACGGGACCGGCCTGGTTGCCGCGCAACTGGTCAATGACGTCGACGCGCTTCTTGTAGAAGTCCCTGATCTTTTCCCGCTCCATGTAGCGGCTCTTCACTTCTGAAAGCCGGCGGTTCTCGGCATCGGCAACCTTCAGGCGCTGCTCGATCGATGCGGCATCGCGAGTCAACTTCAGGTACCAGACACCATTGCCCGCAACCGCCACCAGCACCATCACCAAGCCCACGACAAGGGCCGCTCCGCCAGCCGCGCCTTCACTCGTGGCGACGACCGGCCGTTTGCCCTTCTTCTTCGGCGTGCCCAGCAGATTGATCCGGATCATAGGTTGTCAAAACTCCTCAAGGCCAGGCCTACAGCAACCGCAAGCTGACCGGGGTTCTGCTCGATGAGCGTCGTCGACGGTTCGCCCTGCGGGTAAGCTATCCTCTGGAACGGATTGAGGTACTCCACTGGAATTGCGAATTCCTGGCGCAGCGCTTCGATGAGCGCCGGTACTTTGCACGAGCCACCGGCCATGTAAATGCGCTCGATGTGCTCACCGGCCGAAGTAGCGCGGAAAAAGTCGAAGGTCTTCTGGATCTCCAGGACGATGATTTCGGTCACCTGCTGCAGAATCGGTCCCTTCGCGTCGTCGCTGACCGTGCCGACCTTTCGTCCGAGTTTGAAGGCCTCTGCGTCGTCGTAGCTCAGGTCGAGTTCTTTCTGCAGCGAGTCGGTGTACTGGTTTCCGCCCACGCTCACGTCGCGCGAGAAGAGCCAAGTCGATCCCTTCACAATGGCGATGTTCATCAAGCTGGCCCCCAGGTTGAGGAGCGCCACCGTCGTGTTCGGAGAGGGATCGTAGTTGTACTCGTAGCAGTTCTGCAGTGCGAAGACGTCAATGTCGACGACCGCCGGCGACTTGCCCGCCATCGACAACACGTTCGTGTAGTTCAGGATCTTGTCTTTCTTGACCGCCACCAGCAGAACGTCCATCTGCGAGTTGCTGGCGCCATCCGAAAGCACCTGGTAGTCGATGTTCACGTCCCCGATATCGAACGGGATGTGCTGGGCGGCCTCGCTGTGGATCGTGTCGGCCAATTCGTCCTCGCGCATCGACGGAACCGAGATGCGCTTCACAATTACCGAATGGCCGCTGACCGAAGTCGCAACCGCCTTGGGCTTGATCGAATTTTCCGTAAAGATGCTGCTGATTGCGCTGGCTACGCTCGGGCTGTCCATGATCATGGAGTCGACCACGACATCCGTAGCCAGCCCCTCCACGCCCGCGTGCACCACCTCGATCTCTCCCTTGGCACGCTTCAATTCCACCGCCTTGATGGCGCTGGAACCGATATCGAGACCAACGATCGTCTTGCTGCCGCCCAGTCCAAACATTCGTTTCGCCTCTGAACTTCCCTTATGTCTTCGTTAGCGGCCCAACTGCGCCTCGTCTGCTTCTACTCGCGGCGTCCAATCCCGGCGCTATAACTCCGAGTCCCCTGCTAGCGCCCGGCTACGACGCTTCTTGGCTTCTTCTTGCCGCGACCTTCACCCGCTGTGCTCTGCCGTTCCATCCACTGGTCCAGGATCGTCTTCTTGAATCTCCACCTGTTCCCCAGTTTGAAGGCCGGTATCCTTTCCTCCGAAACGTACTTGTAAAGCGTGTCCGGGCTGATTCCCAGGTATTCGGAGGCCTGGCGGATGTTCATCACTTCCGGTGCTTCGGCCATACATTAGCCCCTTCTGGCGAAAAAGTACCTTCACGTTGGTACATGACCTTCCAAAAGGCCTATGCCCTTTGGTCAGCATCACTGTGTCTCGGGGGAAAACTCGAGCGTTGCTGGTTATATCAGGCGACTTAAGGAGGGTGTCAAGCAGAGTTTCTGGTTTCTTAGGGTTTCTTAGGTGTTTGTTGGGGATGTACTACGGTAACTTGCTGCTCTCTTTTGCGCAATAAGAGCTACTCACAATGCAGGTCTACCACAAGATGTTGCGGTGTTTACG
>JAEZPW010000394.1 GCA_023441255.1 Acidobacteriota bacterium | reverse complement strand
GTCCACAGTCGTAGTGGCGAGCGCACCAGTCGGCACCTTGGTCTGCGCTGCCACCTTGATCTTGGTGATTAGCTCGGACGCGATCGCTTCCATGTGCGCCGAGGCCGCATCCTTCGGCTTTGTCACGAAATCGAACGCTCCGTGTGCCAGCGCCCTCAGTGTTGAAGACGCCCCCTCTTTGCTGTGTGCACTGACAACGATGACGGGCAAATGGTAACGGCGAGTAATCTGCTTAAGCGTCTCGAGTCCATCCATGCGTGGCATCTCGAGGTCAAGCGTGATCACCTGTGGGTTCAATTCGGAAATCTTCTTCAGCGCGAACTCGCCATCCATAGCTGTCCCTACCACCTGGATAGACATGTCGCGTTCGATGATCTGCGGGATCAGTTTCCGCATCAACGCGGAATCGTCGACCACCAGAACTCGAACTTGCTGCTTCATGCTTGGGCCCTCACTTCCTCTGTTGCTGCAAGTTCACCGAAATTGCGGTCAGTGTCTTTCATGCGACCGAGCCGCTCCACAACCGCCGTCACATTCAAGATGAGCACAACGGCGCCGTCACCCAGGATGGAGGCGCCACTTACAAGATTCGTCGATACAAGATGATCGTCGAGAGCCTTGATCACCAGTTCTTCTTCGCCCACAAGCTTGTCTACAATGAGGCCGAACTTGCGGTCGGCCAGCGTCACCACGACAACGAAGAGCTTGCGCCGCTTATGCGAAACTGGCGTGCTCCCGCCAAGCAGGCGGCCCGGTCGTACGAGTGTCAGCACCTGGTCACGTAGCTGCAAGACCTCGCGGCCGTCTACGCGATGAAGTTCGCTTTCGCTTGCTCGCGTGATCTCAACCACAGCGTTCAACGGGACCGCGTAAAGGTGACAGCCGGCCCGGAAGAGAAGCGCGCGGATGATGGCAAGCGTGAGCGGCACTTTCAGTTGGAACGTGGTCCCTTCGCCGGGGCGGCTGTGTACCGACACAGAGCCTTTCATGCGCTGCAGGACGGTCTTCACCACGTCAAGACCGACGCCCCTTCCGGATATTTCGGTCACTTCGTCTGCCGTGCTCAGACCCGGCTCGAAGATCAGGTCGATGATCTCCGCGTCCGTCATGCGAGACGCTTCTTCGGCCGTTACGACTCCGCTCGCGATCGCCTTCGTGATGACCTTCTGCGGATCGATACCGCGGCCGTCATCGCTGACCTCGATGATCACCTGGTTGCCCTGGTGAAAAGCATTAAGTCGCACCTTGCCCTCGGCAAGTTTTCCGCACGAGATGCGGTCCGTCGGCAGTTCTATCCCATGGTCGACGGCATTGCGCACGAGGTGCGTCAGCGGTTCTGCCAGCGCGTCCAGGATACTTTTATCCAGATCGGTGTCCTGACCGGAGATTTCAAGGTTCACGGTCTTGTTTCGCAGCTTGGCAACATCCCGCACGACGCGGGGCAAGCGCCGGAATATCTGCTCGACCGGCACCATCCTGATTTTCATTACCGAGCGTTGAAGCTCGTTCAGCGCCTGTGATTGATACGCGACCATGTCGGCGAATCGTGCGCGCAATGGATCTTTCGGAAAGCGCTTTGTGAACTCGCCGATAGCCTGGTTCAGCATCGACTTGCCGATGATCAGTTCGCCGACAAGGTTGAGGACGTTGTCGATCCGTTCCGCATCTACCCGCAGGATATTCTCGGTCGCCGTTGGGACCGGGGCTGCTGAGGATGCCGGCTGACTATCATCGGCCGGCACCGCCTGAGGCAAGGACATCGGTGCATCGAGAACGGCCTGCGGCGTCAAAGTTGCCAAGACATCGCCGAGGGGTTCCGTTGCCGAAGGTATGTCAGCGGATGTCGGCCGCAGATAAGGCGAGATCACGACGTTCGAAACCACCGCCGGCACTCGACATTTCCGGCTCAACCATTCGCTATCCTGGCTGCTCGCCAGCACAGCCTCGACAATGCTCACGTTGTCTGCCGGCGTGTTCTCGTCTGGCCTCATCACGAGGACAGTTCCCGCCTCTTTCAGAACGTTGTTGATCAGCTGCAACGCTGCGAAGCGCATGGGGCACTGGGGATCGATCTTCAGGCCGATGTTGTAGACCGGCTTGCCGTCGATCGCCTGCTCGATCACGAGGCGCTCATATTCCGTCCAGTCGAAGTTCGGCTTGAATCCGTCGTCCGCCGTATTCGCGGGCTTGTGCTTCAGACCCTCGACCAACTCGCGCAGGGCATCGCCCGATGGGGGAGCACTGTTTGCGCGGTAGGCGGAGAGTATTGAATCGAACACATCAGCAGCAGTCAGTACGACCTGCGCAGTCTCTCCCGAGTCTCGCGAGGCTAGTTCGGGAGTGAGCACGTCCTCGAGCTGGTGTGCCAACTCGCTCAGATCCTTGTAGCCGCAGGCTGCCGAGTCGCCCTTAAGAGTGTGGACGGTTCGGCGAATTCCTCGGATAACTTCGCTGTCGCCCGGACGCTTCTCCAGATCGAGTCCCTGTTCGTTGAGCGACTGCAGCAATTCCTGCGCGCTCTCGAAAAAGAGCTCTTTCAGTTCGTTCGTCCGCTCGTCAGAAAAGAAGCTCACGCGTTCGCCTCGATGCGTTGATATCCGGTCCCATTGTCCTTGTGGATCATGCGAAACTTGTCGCTCAAGCCAAACAGGCTCTCCGCATGGCCCACGAACAGATATCCCTCGGGGTTAAGACACCGATAAAGCTTTTCGACTAGCCGTTTCTGCTCGGCTTCATCGAAGTAGATCATCACGTTCCGGCAGAAGATGATGTCGTTGCGCTGCGGAAGGAACTCGGTCTTGAGATTGTGGAAGTCAAAGTGAACCAGTTCCCTCAGGTTCTTTTTGATCACGTAACGCTCGCCCACCTTGTCGAAATACCGCAGACGATAGATGTAGTCGACCTGCTCCATCTGATTTTCGCTGTAACTGGCTTCGCCTGCGGCCCGCAGGACCGAGTAGCTGATATCCGACGCAAGGATCTCCACCTTCCACGGCGGAGGAATCAGGGGCTTCGGTGAAGGCATCTCGAACGGCAGGGGATTTCGCAGGTAGTAATAAGCCAGCGCATCCGCGATTTGCATCCCCGCCGTGTACGCTTCTTGCCCTGTAGAACATCCCGCACTCCAGACTCGCAGGCTCCAATCCCGGCGTTCCTGCTTTCGGTGGAGCATCTCTTCCAGCACCACCTTGGAGAACAGCTCTAGCTGCGGCTTGTTGCGGAAGAAGCTTGTCTCGTTGACCGTCAGGTTCTCGACGAGTGCGGCAAGCTCGCGTTTTCCCTCGTAGCTGGTCAGCAGTCTGTAGTAGCTGTAGAAGTTGTCCATGTTGCAGGCTTTGAGCCGGCGCTGCAGGCGGTCCTGCAAGAAATGCGTGCGTCGCTCGTCGAAGCACATGCCACACTCCTGGTACACGAGCGTCTGCAGCAGCTTCAGTTCAGGTTCGGTCAGTGAAATCTGCATTGTGGACATAACTGCGTTTTTGACCCTTTCCCATTGCGCGCCCTTGCCCCGGCCTGACGGGACTGGGCCTGAGAACTTGTAATGACTATGCGGTGGCCGCGCTCTCCTGCTGGATCATGCCGCTGATGCGCCGCAGTTCACCTTGCTGCAGCACCCGCCTGAGGTCGACCATGATGATCAGCCTGCCATTCAGCTTTCCCACGCCGGTCACGTAGTTGAGCTCGCCTTCGTCGAAGACATTCGGCGGAGCCTCGATATCGGAGGGCGGAATCTTCAGGACTTCCGAAGCCGCGTCCACCATGAGCCCAACCATCTTGCCTTCCACTTCCACCACGAGGATCCGGTTCTTCTTGCCCGGCGTGATCTGCTTTTCTCGAAACCTCTTGCGGAGATCGATCACCGGGATGATTCTGCCGCGCAGGTTGATGACGCCTTCCACGCAGTCAGGCGAGTCCGGGACCGCCGTTATGTTTGGAACGCGCACGATCTCGTGGACCGTGGCAATCGGCACTCCGAAAGTCTCCGTTCCGACCCGAAAGCCGACGATGTGCATGTCCTTTGCCATCTTCGCCTCCTGATCAGGCCTTCGCTGCCGCTGCGCGTGCGCGGACGTCCTGCCGTCTTGAGTTCGGCGTGTATGATCCATTGCTCATGTCCAGCTTGAAGCGGTCCATCTCTTCCAGCAGCGAACGCGACATCTTCGACATCTGTTCGGCCGATGCCGCAAGTTCCGTGGAACTCGACGTCGATTGCTGCACCAGTTCGCGCATACGTTCCATGGCCTTGACGACCGCCTGAGTGCCGGAAGCCTGCTCTTCGACAGACGAGTTGATCTCGTGCGTGATCTCGTTCAGCCGCGTGGTTGCTTTCGCAATCTGTGAGGATCCGTGCGACTGCTCGTTCGTCGCGGCGCCGATTTCCTGAGCGAATTTGTATACCTCGGTGACGACGCTGGAGATCTTCTTAAGAGCCGAGCTGAGTTCCGTTCCAAGTGAAAGGCCTTCATTCACCGTGACCGTGCTCTTATCCATGTTTTCGACGGCTTTGCGGGCTTCCTTCTGGATACTCTGGATCAGTTCGGAAATTTCTTTCGTTGACTGTGCGGACTTTTCGGCCAGCTTGCGAACTTCATCCGCAACCACGGCAAAGCCCAACCCGTGCTCGCCTGCTCGCGCAGCTTCGATGGCCGCGTTCAGCGCCAGCAGATTCGTCTGTTCGGAGATGTCGTCGATTACCTCGATGATCTTGCCGATGTCGTCGGCGCGCCGGCCAAGCGTGTCGATGATCTCGCCGGAGGACTGAATCGATTCGGTGATGCGGTTGAGTCCGTCGGTCGCCTTCTCCATGCTGGAGATGCCGTTATGGACTTCCTGGCGCGAACGGTTCGAAATATCAAGCAGGACTTTGGCGGTATCGGCCACGCGCTGAATGGAGGCCACCATTTCGTCGATGGAAGCCGAAGTTTCGCTGACGCTCGAGGCCTGCACCTGCGTGCTCTTCACCATGTTCTGCACGTTGATGCTCATCTCGTGCATTGTGCTGGTGACCTCGTCGATAGCTGACGAAGCTTGCACGCTGACCTTGGCCGATTCATCCGAGGCGTTCGCGACCTGATTGGAGCCGCTTGCTACCTGCGTGGCGCTGTCGCGTACGCTGCGCACGAGTGCCCGTAGACCTTCGCTCATGCGTGAAAAAGCATGGCCCAGCGTGTCGCGCTTTGAGCGCGGTTCCACTTCCGTTGCCAGGTCGCCACCCGCTATAGCTTCGGAGACCCCCGCCATTTCCTTGAGGTAGGCGACCATGTTAGCGAATGACCGCGCTAATTCGCCGATCTCATCCGTTCGATTGATATCGATCGTGTGTTCGAGATCGCCGGAGTCGCCGATCTCGCGCGTGACCGCCATCAGTTGGTTCAGTGGCTCGGAGATGGACTTGGAAGTCTTGTAAGAAATAAGGATGCCGAGACCGACGACCAGTATCGTTCCAAAGATGGTAGCGACTGTCGTAAAGGTCGAGGCTGACTCGTCCGACTTGCGGCGCTGTTCAAGGCTGTCCGCATTGGCCGTCTCCGCCTTCCCGATTAGGTCGGTGGATTCGCTCAGCCATTTCACCGGGTCCTGCTGCAGATAGAAGATCTGCAGTTCAGACACAGTCGAGTTGCCGGCGTCCACCTGCTTACGCTTTTCGATGAGCGGATCCGAGAAGTTCTGCGCCCAGTTCGCTTCCGCCTCGCGTAATCTGCTTAGTGGCGTGCGAATGGATTCGTAGGTCGCCTTAGCTTCCGCCTGCTTGATGCTCTCGTTCAGCTTCGCGACTCCATCATTGACCTTCTGCACTTCCCGGGTGTCCCCGCTCAGCAGGTAATTGCGCAGGTTCAGACGGTTTTCCATCATCTGGAACCGAATGGTCTCGTTCAGTTGCGCAAGTTCCATCGAGGCGGCCGTTGCGCTGCGAGCACTGTGCTCGCGCTGTATGGCCACCAAGTTCACGAGGAACAGAAGGACGATGATTCCGAGTATGAGCCCGAAGTTCAGGTAAAGCTTCTTGGCGATTGTCATCTCTTATCTCCACGCCCGTTGGCCGGAGCTGACCGGCCGATCTGCAGCTAACATCTCATGGGCGTTCTTGCTCAAAACTATTGGGAATTCGGATTGAAGGTGAAGGCGATTACCTGGGTCGTTTCGTCGCCCGCTTCGAACTTCCACTTTCTCAGCGCATCCGTCGCCGCGTTCACCAACAACGGATGTCCTCCCACCACCTTCAAGTTCTTCACAACACCATTGGCGCCGATCGTGACCTCGACCTTTACAGTCCCCGCAACATTCATCTTTCTTGCCAGTTCGGGGTACACGGGCGTCACCTTTGTCTTCACTTTGCGGCCACCGTCGTCTTGGGCCGCCATCGAAGGCACGAAGGCTAGGCACGCAAGCGCCAGCAGACTCACCCCTACAAATCGGCGAAACTGTTGAACAAACACAAATCCTCCTGTGAAACAGAAAACTCCCGAGATGTGCAGGTGCACGGCGTTTGCCACCTTCGCACCGGACTGCCCCTCCACACGTCGCTGCAGTTAAGTTCCATCAGGCCAAAGGCTTACTAGCATTGGTCAGCTTCATTTGGCTGTGAGCGGCATATATAGCTGTCTCATGGGGAGGGGCCGAGACCCGAATGCCATCTCAGGTTGAGACCGCAGCATCCGGAGGTCATGGCTAACTGTGTAGTTACCGGAATGGCAATTGCCTTGACTCAAATTGAGAATCCAGAGTACGTTCAATTCACCCCCGAGAACTTTTTGAGACGGTAGGTCAGGTCGCCACTAACGATGAACGCCGGGCACAGTTCCGCCGACGCCGTACTCTCCTCGGATTACGACCGCCGGCTTCAGCAGATTCTCGTCGATTTCTCGAGTATCAGCGCCGCCACTACCGACTGCATCGCACTGACACGGTCCCTATGCGAGAAGATGGCCGCGCTGTTCGGGGTTCAGGGCGTCTACTGCTGGCGAAGTGCGTCAGAAACCGAGCTTGAGCCGGTTGCGGCCTTCGGAGTCGGCGCCGATGAGTTCGCAAACTCCCGGCTTCAACTTGAACCGGGCATGCTCGCCGTAGATGCAATCCGGACCGGTCGCACACTGTTCAAGAATGTCTGCGACGCCACAGCCTACACGCTTGCGGCCAGGCAGGCCCCCAGATCCGTAATGGCCGTACCCCTTCTGTTCGGCAAACAGGTGCTGGGCGTTCTTGGTCTGGCTCACTTCCATGAAGCCGAATACTTCACCGACGACCTTGCGACGCGCGCCACCGTGGTGGGCGCGCTCTTTGCGAGTGCCCTCCACAATGACCGCCTGGTCCAGCGCGCAAAAGAGGAACAGTGGCGCGCGGACACCCTTGTGTCGACTGCGGTGGAACTCAACTCTTCGTTACGACTGAACGAATTCGTTCAGAAGTTTACGTCGCGTGCTTGCAGCCTCATGGGAGCCAAGTCTGCGGTGCTGGCCCTGTCCCAGGCCAACGTGTTGGAGATTGTTGCCTGCCACGGCAGCGCGCCGACGGAAAGATCGCTTCTTAGGCCACTCAGCCATGCATTGGCTCAGGCGATTGCAGGAACTGAAGGTATCCGCTTCGGTACGACTGCGGAATTGCTCGGAAAGCCTGTCGCGGCTGCCCTCCCGTGGAACGATGTAACCCTGACCAGGTTGCGCAGCCCCCAGGGTGAGTTGATCGGCGTTCTATGTCTGTGCGACCGCGGTGCCAGAATCAGCGCCGCCGATCGCAGTCTTCTGCAGGCCCTGGCATCCTACGCGTCCGTCGCGCTTGAGAATTCGCGGCTCTTTACGAGAATGGACCACGCGAACCGCCACTGGGTCGATATCTTCGATTCCATCTCCGATTTCATCGTAGTCCACGATGAGACGAACCACGTGCTTCGGCTGAACCGCTCGTTCGCCGAGTTCATCGGGGTGCGTCCGTCCGAATTGATCGGCGTCAGCATGAGGGCGCTTTCTATGACCGACGACGGCGACGAGCCCTGCCCGTTCTGCCGCGCCGGTCTCGATTCGTCCGATGAGTACATCCATCCTCTCTCGGAGAGAACGTACTTGATCTCGACCTCGCGCATTCATGGCGCGACCAACGAGGGCATGCAGGTCATCCATGTTCTCAAGGACATCAGCGACAGAAGAGAGGCTGAACGCCGCTACCGCGAACTCTTCGACAACATCCAGGAGGGGCTCTACTTCTCCAGTCCGGAAGGTCGCTTTATCGAGGTGAACGACGCTCTCGTTCGGATGCTTGGCTACGACAGCAGAGAAGAATTGCTTCAGGTCGACATACCGACCCAGATATATCTGTCGCCGGAGCACTGTGAGCGGATTCATCGGGCGATGGCCGCCAGCGGTGTACTGCGCAACTTTGAATCCGCCTTGCGGCGCAAAGACGGCTCACTCATCTACACGCTTCAGAACGCCTTTGCCGTGAGGGATGGACAGGGGCGAACGCTTCAGTACCGCGGTCTCATGATGGACATCACGGAACTGAAGAACTTTCAGGCCGAACTGCAGCGCGAAAGAGACTTTAGTAGCAAGATTCTGAACAACACCCAAAGCCTCATCCTCGTCGTCGATACGGCGGGTCTGATCAGCTATGCAAACCGTCGCTGCTACCAGGCCGGCAATTTCAAGGACACGAACCTGTTAGGCCGTTCACTCACCGACATCGTAGCGCCGAACCGCCGGGACGTAATGGATGCGGCCCTGCAAGCCACTCTCGAGGGCAAGCAGGTAGACAACCTGGAACTTCCGATAGCGCTGGCCAGCGGGCACGTCGCCCAGTTCTCGACCAACCTGAGCCCGATGCGGGACGAACAAGGCAATGTCACGAGCATCGTTGTCGTGATGACCGACGTCACGGATGCGGCGATGCTCCAGGCCAAGCTGGTGCATACGGAAAAGATGGCGGCGGTTGGGCAACTCGTTTCTGGCGTGGCACACGAGGTGAACAACCCGTTAACCGCCGTACTCGGGTTTGCGGACCTGCTGCTCGAGCAATCTGACGTCCCGGACACCGCCAAAAGAGACATCCGTATCATTCTTCAGGAAGCGCAGCGAACCCGGCAAATCGTGCAGAACCTGCTCAGTTTCGCGCGCCAGACCCCACCCAAGCGGCAGTCGATCCAGATCAATGACATCGTGCGCCGTACCCTCGCGTTGCGCGCTTACGATTTCGCGAATCGAGACGTCACCATCGTTGAAAGCCTCGACGACGCGCTGCCGGAAATCGTGGGCGACGGCCATCAGCTTCAGCAGGTCTTCCTGA
>JAEZPW010000392.1 GCA_023441255.1 Acidobacteriota bacterium | reverse complement strand
CCTCGCGGTTCACGGTCGCAAACGAATCGGAGCGCCGGGATTTGCGTATTCCAAATCAGCGTCTCACTGCCCTGAAAAACTTCGGACGGGACACAGAACGGAAACCATCCATCATCTTGCTTGTTGGTAATTCCTCTTTTCTTATTGGACTGGTACGCCGTTGCCGAACGAGCGCGGCGAGTCAGCTCGGTGTAATGAAGAAATAGTATTAGTATTGAGCCTGAAACAACGATAATTGTCGCGATGCCCATGTCCTACTCCGTGCACGACCGCAGCCTGCCAGGTGAATGACCACGCTCGCGATGTGACTACTTCCAGTCCCGCGACGAGTGAACGCCTTTCTGCAATAGGTGGCAGACTCCGGCATAAGAGCGCCCTACCGATTGCTACGCAGTCATAGGCTGCACATGCGAAGGCGACATCGGAAAATAGGGCTTCGCCAGACGCAAATTCAATCGTTCGCAGACGTCGAAAGCGTAGGAGCTGTCGGCAACAAAGCGTGCTCCTACCTGGTTGAGCCACGTGAGTGTCTCTTGTCGTTGGAATCGACAAAGGTGAGCTCCGATATATCGACCGTAAATATCGGGGGAACTCCGCGACGTGCAATCAGGAGTCTCGCGTCTGCCGCGCAGTGCCCAGCGAATCTACCTTGAATTGTCACTATGGACGTAGTTCCGAGTTTTTCAAAATCCAGGCGAAACATTCTTGCGTTCTCCTTGCCAGCATTGGTTGGCGTGCCCGCCATTGCGAACAGAGCACGGTGTGTGTCGATCGCAACACAATTCTCCGATACGCCATTCGATATGGTGAAAAGCACATTTCATGCCAATGGAGACGGGGCCATCTTGTTCCTGGTCAGGGGCTTGTACTGTCGACTCCACTGCTGGGCTGCCGCGACCGTGGTCACTGCTGCTATACGGGCATAGCGCTAGCATCAAGGAGCTGAGAGCTACAAGGCGGATATCGCAACCTACGATCAACACAAGACAGGTGGCGCCTGCGTGAGGTGACGATAGGTAGGAAGGGCAATCAGCCAAGGCGTGATGTGCAGCAGCACGTTCCGATAGGAATCAACTGGTCACTATTCATTCTGGTGACTGTTCGCATCGGCGACGACGGTTGGGGAAAGTTCATACTCTTGATAGTCGATCGTAAGTACGGCTTGTCCGCCAAGTCGGACTTTAGAAGTGGATCGATTGTTGCGAGGCAACCACATGTCACCGTGCTTTTCATACTGGTGTTGGATCTGCACTGACGAAATCCAGAACGACGGGTTCTTCGCCGGCTTTGCCGAGATTTGCGTCACCGCAAAATCCTTGGCGTCAATCCACACCCTGCCTTTGTACAAGAACTTGTTCCCGCGCTTTGGATCCACTTCAACGATGTAACAAAGGCGTCCCTGCACAGTATCCGTACCAAGCAGCTCGAACTTGTAGTTGTCGGGTGTGAGCTTCACCTCTCGACGATTGCTGCCGCCACTCGCTTCCTGCTCGCTCTCCACGATTTTGTGCAGAACGTGGTTCAACACGTACTTTGATCCGCTCTCTGAAAGGATCGTGAACTCTTTCGTTGGCGGATGTGACACGACCTGCACGACCATCTCCGCGTGCTTGTCGCCAGGGAAGCCTTTGTAATCGACCGTATAGTGCCGTACGCCGCGATAGCCCTGGTCCTTTGCCGTCCGCTGCGCGTCCATAGCCATCATGCGCGCGACAATCTGCTCGACCGTTAAGGGAGGTGCCTGAGAAACTGCCGCGGCAAGAGGCTCAGAAAACTGAAATACCGCAAACGCAACGAGTGCGCAGAGAAATAGAGGTGTACGGCCAGAACTTCTTGCCATCATTGACTCCTACGAGATCTCGTCTTGTTGAAACCGGGTTGGGACTCCGGACAAGATCGTCAAGCATTGCTGTTGCATGTGATGCAATCCGGTCGCCAAGCCCAGGATCTGAAAAACAAAGGACGAATCAATGTGCGCCCGACAGTTTGATTCGGGCACGACCACGATCCGTGCCCGGATATGGGCAGCTGTCCTTGGGAGGGCGGTTCTGCCTGACACTACAGCGCGATCGGTCGTGGAAGTACCGTTGTCGCACAACAGCTTAGCTCCTTCGCGAAAGATGGCCGCAGGGTTGCATAAGCACCGATGTGCAACAGGACGGGACAACAACCAGAATGGTGGTCAGGACATCGCCGAACGGTCAGAGGCTTGAATGACGGCCTTGTCCTACAGCCGGCTGTGTAAACCGATTCGGGCTGCCCTTAAATGTTTCGACTTCGAACTCAAACGGGACATGAAAGTCACTGCGCCGAGGCGCCCATCTTTGAAGGAGGCTAGTTTCCAAGCATGATCGCAGCAGCACCATCACACGACCGTTACCGCTCCAGGCTTGAAGAGGAGCGGCAACAATTACAAGCGAGAATGAGGCAAGAGGAACAAGAGATAAAGCAGTGGAACGAAGAGACCGGAGTTCGAACGCTTGAACTCGAGAGCAACTACAACTGCGAGTATCTAATCGCAACATACGCCCACCATCGGCGACGGCTCAAATCCGTAGTGCAAGGCCTGGAACGAATTGAAGACGGCACTTTTGGCGTGTGCGAAGCCTGCAGTAGCCCGATTGCGGAAAAGCGACTCGAGGTTCTGCCGTTTGCTCGATATTGCATCACCTGCCAGGAGGAAGCCGAGACAGGTCGCATAATGTAGCGTAGGCAGGATGTAGCGTATTCTCCTACGATGATCCTGTGAGATCGGACCTGGCAGAGGAAGCACCCTTGCCCACCCCGAACCTGCACCCTGACGTCAGGTCCTTAACTCCGTTATCACAATAGAGTGGGAAGCACGGTGCGATAGTGCGATCGGTCCGAATGACGACGTTGTTTTGACCTGCACGACGACTCTATTCGGCAAGGCGCGGGTCTCGATCTTCACTCCAGTAGTCCAACTCACCTTCTGTTCCTGTACCGTCACCGTCACCGCACCAGCCGTCGCGGCTATAACTAGACGGGGGTGTGAGTGCGGCCGGGGGAGATCCTGCGGCCGCACTCATTGCCGAGGCTGCCCCGTTCAAGGCGCAACCTTGTTTGTCCACCTCCGTGTTGTGCGCCTCATGAAAGCATCACCTCAATTTCCGTGTCTCGTTTGTGGCCAGGGTCCGATGAGGTCTTCAGTTGGGATCCCCAGAGACTTGAATAAGGACTCGGAGAACAGGCCTCCCTTCCGGAATTCCACGCCGATCCGGTAGAGCCAGATCAGCAGTTCTTGACCGGGCTTGTCGACGGAACGTACTTCCGTCATGTCAACCTCGATCACGCCAAAGGGCGTGTGTCTCAAAGCGAGCTTTCGCAACTCTTCGACTCCACGCCCCGCCAGCCGTCCGTGCACCTTGATGCGGAGCTCTTCGTTGTCGTGAATCGAACTTATGCGTAGCATGCACCTCCGAAAAGCACGCACCATGCCAAAGATTAAGGAATGGTTACAGGGAAGAGCGGGGCCATGCGATCCCCGGCGGTTACCGCAACTGGGCGACTATGACTCACATCCGCACTCTTGTTCGTCCTATCCCTTCACGGTCATCACAGGGCATCGCGCCCGGCAAATGACGTCATAGGCCGTCGACCAGGGCAGGTGTGAAGTTAACTCCACGTGCTTTTTCCGATGCAGTCCCATGACGATTCCCTGAGCACCCAGTCCGCCGCCGGACGCAAGATTCCTTCCGGTATACTT
>JAEZPW010000336.1 GCA_023441255.1 Acidobacteriota bacterium | reverse complement strand
CTTCGGGAAAGAACAGTGCCGGGCAGCCTTCCTTCAAGTACCAGTCCACGCACTCCGGTGCTGCGGTCAAGACGAGGTCGACATGCGGGATCAGCCCGTAGGTTCCTCCCCACTCGCCGGCCTCCCGCGTACCGAAATACTGGTGCCGATCGTCCATGCTGACGTTGACTACGAGAGTGCCATAGCGTTTGCGGATTTCGTCCAGGACACGGCCGGGGATCCAGCCGGCCTGCATTTGTCCAAACAAGAGATCCGGTGGGACGCCATCGCGGTCGAGTTTCTCGAACATTGCGAGTAACTGCTCACCGTTGATTTTTTGGCGCGCAGCTCGAGGAGCGTTGAGCAACTGTCCGTACTTGCCGCCGGGCTGGGTAAGCCAGTTCAGCTGCCCCAGTTGCGAAAGCGCCTGCAGAATTCCACTTCGATCCTGAAGCTCATCCGTGCCCACGTAAAAGATTCCGGGCGTACGTTCAAGATTCTGGATGCGTTTTAGAGTTGTGCTCTTTCGTGAGGCCAGGAGTTCTTCAGCCGTTCCTGCGACCTGTTTCTTGGAATAGGCAGCCAGCGTGTGCTCGTAAGCTCTTCGAACGCTTCGGGCCTTGAACGCTGCATTAACTGAATAGATCCAGCTGACCTTTTTCAGTGGCCGTTTGAGCGCATCGGCGTACATCGAACTCCTGAACTGGGAAGAAGAATTGAAGCACCGCACGAACGAGAACTAAGCCGCGATAAGTCGTTGTCGAAGCGCCCAACGCAAACAGGCCAGTGTTTCTGAGCGGAAACTCACGTTTTAGTGTATAGGTTCAGATCGCCTGGAACAATGATACGTAAGGATTCCTTTAGCACATTTTTCGGCTCGGAGACACATCCCCGACGCGTGCCAGATGGCAATCACCCACGTCACGCTCGGACATTCTCATTCGCATGCAGCCCGCCCTGCACGGCAGTCGGGCGAGACTTCTGGATTGACCTTCATGGCTAGTGATTGCCGGTACTTGATCGCTTCCGCGATGAGTCGATCAAGGGCATACCCCAACCCGGCTCTGCCGCTCAGGAAACCGAGCTTCAAAATGTAGGAGTACAAAGGAGCCGCGAAGAGGATGAGCGGAGTCTTGCGCAATTTGTCCCGAACGGTGCTCTGTCCGGCGGCGGAACGTTTGAGCCAGTTGTTGCAGTACCGGCATTGAGTGTCGAGGTACACGCCGAGAGGCTTCAGATCGTTGTGAATGAGGGTGTTCTTCGTAACCGCTACTTTCACCCATGCCATGAGCTGTTCGCCGTGCCCGACAGCTTCAAAATAGTGCTTGCCGCCGCGGAACATGAAAGGCTTGGGCGGGTACATGGACCCGTACGGCAACGGCTTGCCTTCCCAGTACATCAGGACCGGCGCGCTGACAGCGTCCACTTTGCCCGATTGCAGCAGCTCGGTCGCCTCGTTCACGAGCTCCGGCGACACCTGCATGTCGGCGTCAAGCACCATAACGAAATCTTCCGGGCGGGTGGACTGCTCGCAGATGTACTGCAGCGCTTCAACGTGGGTGGTGTAGTCGTACGTCCGTACTTCCGCGCCGAAGCGGCGAGCTATTTCGGCGGTGTCGTCACTTGAATGAGAGTCTAGAACGACGGTGTGGGTCCCGCAGGCTCGTAACGCAGTCAGACAACGGGCGATATTCACCTCTTCGTTTTTTGCCAAAATGAAGCAACATATGCCCACTTTGACACCGCCTTTCCCGATTCCAACCCGAGCGGGTAAGTTTGACCCGATTGCGAAGAGATCCACTGCTATAACCTGGCTGCCAGCAATACTCCGACTCTGACCACATCGGCTTTTAATTGAAGCGCTTTACCGGATTCTAAGCTGCGGGATTGTTCGCAAGCAAGCGCAGCCTCGTTGAAAGCGGGCCCGGAGCTATTGCAAAAGGACGCACTCCGGCCGGTCGCCGTTTCCGGCGATCCATGCATAAACGCTTTCCAACCTGCAGCATATCGCTGACCAGTCGTATTCCGCCTGCGCGAAGCAGCGCCCCAGCCGTCCCATCGCCAAAAGCTCCTGCCGGGTTTTGCTTGTCATCTCCGATAGCCCGTCTCGGATTCCCTGCTCGCTAGACGGCACAATCATTGCGCCGCCTGCCGTGGCGGCCTGCTGGAGGTTACAGGCATCGGTCAGCAGTGCGGGAGTGCCATACGAAAGTGCCTCAAGAGCAGCCATCGGCATGCCCTCGCTGTGTGATGGCAGGACGAAGAAATCGGCTATTCGCAACCATGCGGCTTTGGTCTCGCCGTCGACGTAACCCACAAAGCTGACTGAGTCCGCCAAATGCTTTTCGCGAACGATACAGCGAAGCTGCGGGAGATAGCCGTCGGCATCTCCTCCGGCCAGCACAAGTTGCCACTCTGCCCCCGGTCGCACGACGGACCACGCATTCAACAGGCGGTCCAATCCCTTGATTGGGTGCAGGCGACCGAGATAGAGGCAAATACGGCGTCCGGCGCAATGCTGTTGGATCGTGTCCGGGATGGGCATCGGAGTTTCGTCAGGAATCTCGATGCCGTTCGGAACGATGAACACCGGCTGCTTCAGCCCGTAGTCTCTGATCGCTCGGTGTTCGGCGGCGTTCAAGGCGTGGAAACAGGCGGCATCTCTCAACAGCTTGCCAGCGAACGTTTTCAGCGCGATACGTTTCTTCCAACTGGATATGGCAAGCGCAACCGGATTGAAGTTGCCATGCGCCGTGATGACGTAAGGGATCTTGTTCTCCACACACCATCGCGCGACGCTCGCTCCGATGTGTAGCCATACGCCTTCGAGGCTCATCACGTCTATGGCTGGCCGGACGTGCCGCAGCCATCGCGTGACGCCAAGGCCGAAGTGGAGCGACGCCGGTCCAAGTTTCGGGAAAATACGTGAATCGAACGCCTGCCACTCCAGAGGTGTGCCACTCTCGCGCAGTTCACGCGTTCCCAAGACACTGATGTGGTGTCCTCGCTTTTGCAACTGTTGGGCCGTCTGGAGCAGTGATAGATAAGGCCCGCTGCTCTTCGTAGACATCGATCCAGCTACGAACATCAGGCTGAGGTCGCGCACTTGTGGAGTTCTCGCGAGGTCGTTAATCGGTATCGTCTGCGCTACGAATTTGTTCAAACCGGTCCCCCGACCAAGGCACCGAGGTGCCGATCACGCGCGATGGCTCGCTTTTTCGTTCAGCTTACTATGCCTGAGTTGCGTTCACTGCCCGGCAGAAGACCTTAGGCCTGGTCGATGACAGACCGATAGTAATTCTCGTATTCGGGGATGATCTTGCTGGCACAGAAGCGTGCCTGGGCCGAACGCCGCGCCTGCTTCCCCATCCCTCGCAGTTTGGCTTCATCCGACAGGACATCAATAGCACTTTGAGCCATTCCTTCAACGTCTCCAACGGAGGCGAGAAAGCCCGTTACGCCATCCTCGACCACTTCGGGTACTCCACCGACGCGGGTCGCGACGGGAACCACCTCGCATGCCATTCCCTCAAGGGCGGCAAGTCCGAACGATTCCAACTCGCTCGGCATCAGCAGGACATCCGCCATCGCCAGCTTTTCATTCACGCGGTCCTGCTTGCCGAGAAAGATGACGCGGTCACGAATGTTCTTTTTCGCAACCAGCCATTCGGCGGCCGAGCGGTCGGGACCATCGCCGACCAGCAGCAGCTTTGAGGGGACCACCTTCTGCACGCGGTCGAAAATTTCAATCACGTCCGGAACGCGCTTGACGGGGCGGAAGTTCGAGAGATGCAGCAGCAAGCGTTCACCTTCGTTGACGAACTCGCGCCGCCGGCGCAGCGAGTCTACGTCACGCTGGTAAAGATCGCAGTTCACGAAATTCCAGATCACCTGAATCGGTCGCTGGATATCGAACTCCTGGATGGTGCGTTCGCGCAGGTAATTGGAGATGGATGTAACTCCGTCGCTCTGCTCTATCGAAAAACGTGTGACCGGAAGATAGGAACGGTCCTGACCGACGATCGTTATGTCCGTTCCATGCAGCGTTGTTACGAACGGCAATCGCTTTCGGCCGGGTGCTGCTGCGAGCATCTGGCGGGCAAGCAGTGCGCTCGTGGAATGCGGAATAGCGTAGTGAACGTGCAGCAGGTCGAGATCGTAGATTTCGGCGACTTCTGCCATCCGCGTGGCGAGCGCGAGATCGTATGGCGGGTATTCGAACAGCGGATATTGCGACACCTCAACTTCGTGGTAGTGAATGTTCTGGTACAACTCCGTCAACCGGAAAGGTGGAGCGTAGGTGATGAAGTGGACCTGGTGGCCGCGCGCCGCCAGTTCGATGCCCAGTTCGGTAGCGACCACGCCACTGCCGCCATATGTGGGATAACATGTGATGCCGATATTCATGTTCCGCTTACTCGACAGAAACCGATTCGGTTTTCAACTAAACAACGATTGAGTATTCGATTACGAGGGCCCGGCAACGACTCACTGCAAGTCCCAATACGAGATCAACTGGACACCGTGCTTGCAGAGGATGTCACGAGCGGCATCGGACGTAAACACCTCGAGTTCTTTTACGCGCGACGCACGTAACCTGGTCTTTACGGCCGTAAGATCGGCGTCGTTGTAGCCCGGGTGGCAGCACAGTTCCCAGGTACCTTCCGGTATAGATCCGACAATCGCTTCGAACAGCGCCACATCGAGAGCGCCGGTTGCGACAATGCCGAACGTCCCATCCGCTGTAACCATGCCCTCTCGTTCGACACACTGGCGAAAGCCTGCGGAAAGGGATCGGAGCACCTTCACTTCGGAGTAGCGCTTCCAGAGGTGTGGCCGGCGCGCGAGATGGGCAAATGCGAGAGGCTTTACGGGCGCGAAAGGGTTGCGAACCGCCCGCACGCCACACGCTCGCGCCGCGCGCAACAGCGGTCGCAGCACCCGGGGAAGCAAGTGGACATGCTTATGCGAATCGACGTGCGAAACAGTGATGCCGCTGTCCTGCAGAAGCGTTATCTGCGCGGTTACTTCGCGTTCCACTTCGGCGGGATTGCTCCGCCCTCGCCATGAAGCCACGGCCACTGATCCGAAGCCGGAAGGAAACGAGTCTGAACCTGCAAGCAGGCTCCGCACGCGATCGGGCGGAGATACAGGAGCGCCGTCGGCCAGAACGGTGTGACATCCGAAGCTGGCAGACTCTCTGCGGAATTCTTTGCACCGAGCAATGGCGGCCTGTACGGACCGGCCGTTCGCCATCAGCGTTGCCGAGGTCACCACACCTCGCTGAATGCAGTCGAAAATGCCGCGGTTCACTCCCTCGGTGAGACCCAGGTCGTCGGCATTGATGATGAGTCGGCGCACGCGACAGTGTAGCAAACGCGCAGACCACAACTGTGTATGTATTCAGAACGATGCGAGCGAAGCGCCAGGGATCACGCCAGCGGGGCCACAAATTGATGCGCGGGATTCTAGGATCCAGTCTTGAGTTCGACCGGCTCGCCTTCTCGCTCCTCGGCCTCACCCAGGAACATCTTGATCTTCTCTAGCAGAGACGGAAACAGTTCGTCCTTGGCGAGACAGGCGTTTACATCTTTGTCGCCCTCAATGGGGCCGTAGCCAGTGACTATGATGACGGGGATCTCAGGGTTTTTGGACCGGATCTGCTTCGCCAGTTCGACGCCGTTCATGCCGTCCATACGGAAATCGGTAACCAGTATGTCGAACTTTTCTTTTTCGAATTTCTGCAAGGCGTCCGCCGCATTGTAGGCAGACACGGCACGATAACCTTGCATTTCAAGGATTTCGCAACTAAGGCGAGCGAGCACCTCATGATCGTCGACGAAGAGTATGGCCTTCACGGGGCGCTCCCGTAGTTTGAGATTGGCGCCAGAGCGCGGACGTAACGTTTTGTTTCCCAAAGGACGCGAAAAGATGCCCCAACAGGCGCGAAAAGTAGCCCACCGGCGTCTGCAACCGATCTACTGGTAGTATTTGGCCTTATCGACGACTGGCTTAACCACTTCTGTTTACATGGCATTTCGACGGCAATTCGTTGGTTGACGGACTTTTGCAGGCTTGCGTATACTGCAATGGAAGCGAGCAATGCAGGCCTCAGACGGCCGGTGACGGCTGCGGGAATAATGCGGTCGTGCGACGGGCGGTTAGCTCAGCTGGTTAGAGCGCGTGCCTTACAAGCACGAGGTCGCAGGTTCGAGCCCTGCACTGCCCACCAAAGCTTCAGAATTTCAGCACGCGTAGCAGCGAGCTGGGGACGTAGTTCAGTTGGTTAGAACGCTGCCCTGTCACGGCAGAGGTCGCGAGTTCGAGTCTCGTCGTCCCCGCCATTTTCATGAAGATGCGAGCCGCCCGTGAGGCGGCCTTCTTCGTTTTAGCCGCACACTCAGCAACCCACTTGGTATTTACGGCAGCGGTGCTCCCTTCCACCACGGCGCCGATCTGATCGACAACGCCCGCAGATGCTTCGGAGAAGTGCAAGACATGCCGCTTGCAGCCGCCCGCGAATCGGCATTCCCATTCTGGGATGAGGCAATTCGACTCTTAGCGCTCCAGCGAGGCACAAGGGAACCGTCTTCGTATCATGTTCGTATGAATTCAACATGAGACGCTTTGCCGACAGCTTCGGTCAGGTTTTGCGCGCCATCTGGGCGCATAAACTTCGCTCTTTTCTGACGATGTTCGGCGTTGCGTGGGGAGTGGGGTCTCTGCTGCTACTGGTTGGACTGGGCGAGGGGTTCCGTGCCGGAACCGAGAAGAACCTGGCGAGCTTCGGCGAAGACTACATGCAGGTATTCAATGGCCGGGTGCCGTCGGTCGGAGGCAGCCAACTTTCGTCTCGCCAGTATTACTTAAACTACCAAGACTATGAAGACATCCGCAGCTCGCCATTCGTGCGAAATGCGACGCCGGTGATCTACCGCGGCGACCTTCGCCTGGTGAGCGACTATGGCAGCAGCAACGGGTATGTCGATGGAGCGGAGCCGCAGTTCTATGGAATCCGTTATCAGCCGATCGACCAGGGACGCTATCTGAACTGGGGTGACGAACGACAGAGCAGCAACGTTTGTGTGATCGGAAGCGAGTTCGTCCGTCTGTTGTTCCCCGGCCAGCCCGCAGTGGGGAGCAGGTTGCTGATCAATGGCGTGCCGTTCCAGGTCATCGGGACTATTCGAAAGATCGGGCACGGACAGAATAACGATCAAAACATGCGGCTGATCATGCCCTATACCACCATGGCGAAGTACTTCCCCATGAAAGGGGAGGGCAACGAAAATGCGATCAAGTACGTAGCCTACCAGCCGATCACGCGGGAGCGACACGAGGAGGCGAAGAAAGCAGTTCGCGGCATCATCGCGAAGAATCACAACTTCGATCCCGAAACGCCCGATGCCTTCGATGACTGGGACTCAATAGCCACCGCCGAGATGGTCGGCAAGATTTCCGACGCGATGGATGCCTTCCTGGGAGCCGTCGGCCTGGTGACACTCGGGTTGGGTGCGATCGGAATCATTAACATCATGCTGGTCTCGGTGACCGAGCGCACGCGCGAAATCGGTCTCCGCAAGGCACTGGGTGCTACCAATCGCGGCATTCTGTTCCAGTTCTTTATGGAAGGGCTGATGCTTACGGCGATTAGCGGCGCCCTTGGGTTGGGGGCCGCCTACGGCGCCACCAAGCTCTTCGGACTTGTGCCGCCGATCGACGGATTCGAACTGCCTCACATTTATCCGGCCACGGCCGCGCTCGCCATGGGAAGCCTGGCGCTCGCCGGGATTGTCGCTGGACTGTACCCAGCGCGGCGCGCTGCCTTGCTCACGCCTGTAGAGGCCCTTCGTCAGGAGTAGCAGATGGTTAACGCGAGAGATGTGCTCTCGGAAGCTTACCGGTCGCTCAAGCATAACCGCAGGCGAACCGCGCTCACCATGCTCGGCATGGCTTGGGGCATCGCAACAGTCGTGTTGCTCCTGGCCTACGGCACGGGTTTTTCGCAGGCCATCGTCAACATATTCAAGAGCTACGCTAGCATGCAGGCCATGGGCGTTGCGGGCGGGAGAACGTCCATGCAGGCCGGAGGAAACAAGGCCGGCACGAGCATTCGGCTCACCAAGGACGACATCGATCGTATCGTGGCCAATGTGCCGCACGTGACCCGCATAACCCCCGAATCGTTTTACGACGCGCCAGTCAGCTACGAGGGGCGCTCTTACAGCTGGAGTATCCACGCCGGCAATTCCGCACTTCAGGACATTCAAAATCTGCGGACGGACGCGGGCCGTTTCTATAATGCTGAAGACCTGCAGCAGCGCGCACGTGTCTGCGTGCTGGGGTCGGAAGCCAAGGAGAAACTTTTCTCCGGACGGTTCGCTCTCGGAGAGAAGATCCGCATCAATGGCATTCCTTTCGAAGTGATCGGCGTACTTAAGCCCAGGCCCCAGGAAGGCACTGACAACAACATCAACCGCGTTGTCTACATACCCTTTCCCACGCTGAGTGACTTTCGAGATACGTATTACATCGACGTCATCTGGCTGGAGTTTCTCGGCTATGACTACGGAGCGGTTGAGACCTCCATCCGCAGTACGTTGGGAGCACAACACGGGTTCCGCCCTGACGACAAGCGTGCCCTGTTTGTATTCAGCCTGATGGAACAGCTGTCCCAGTTCCGCATAATCACCCTCGCCTTGCAGGTGTTGCTTGCATTCATAGGCACTCTTACGCTGGGGATCGGGGGCGTCGGACTGATGAACATCATGCTGGTGAGCGTGACTCAACGGACGCGCGAGATCGGAGTGGAAAAAGCGCTGGGTGCGCGCAGGTTCGACATACTCATGCAGTTCCTGTCGGAAGCACTGACCATCAGCTTTTTTGGCGGAGTGCTGGGTATAGCGCTCGCCTACATCATTTCTTTGTCTGTTGGAAACCTCACGCTATACAGCGCGCTGGCTCAGCACGGAGAGATGGGCGATATTCGCCTGATCATTTCACCGGTCACCGTGCTGGTCTCGACCGGCATTCTGGCATTCGTAGGACTGGTCAGCGGCATGATTCCGGCAATACGCGCATCGCGTCTCGATCCGATCGAGGCGTTGCGCTATGAATAACGTTCGCTGTCCAAATCCGCACCCGGCCCAGGTCGTTTCAGGAACTTTTTGCGATGACCTCGTGGTACACCGAGTAGCGTTCGTGCAGGATTCGCGATAGTGGCACGAGCGTGGCAGTCTTTTTCTGTCCGATAGTGCGGAAAGTCAGCTTCCCCGAGGCAGGTTCGAGCCACGTTGCCGGATCGTCGAGCTTGCCGGTGATCTGCAGGGGTTGGGCGGAAGGGACTTTCTCTTGTGCCGAGAAATGCCGATACCAATTTTCGCGGGGCTCTTGTTCGAATTGCGCTGCCAGCACCAGCGGTCCATACATCGCGGCCTGAACGTTCTCATTGTCGGGCATCGGGGCTGCGTGCAGGTGCATGGGCAAGCTCACTTCGATGCGGTCGCCGTTCTTCCAGGGCCCGCGCAGAACGAGATAGCTGCTGGAATCAGCGAATGCGGGCAACACTCGCCCGTTTATCTTTACGCTCCCACCCTTCGACCAATAAGGAATACGCAGGTTGATATCGAGGTTGACCGGCGCGCTTGAGCTCACGATCAGAGTCGTCCCCTGCTCGTCGGGAAAAGCGGTCTGCTGTTTCAGGCGAATGCCCTTCTCCGGCCAGTCCAGCTCAGATTCGATGAAAAGGTTGACGAAAATTGCGTTGTCGCCGTGGAAGTAGATCGTATCCGTCAGCTTCGCAAATTCCTCCGCGCCCGTACCGTTGCAACACCAGAAAGAGTCGAACGGCTTGGCGAAAATTTTTGAGTAACCGTGGCCGTGCGGCAGGTAGTAGACGGTCGTTCCAGTCTCGGGATCAATTGTCCCCATTCGATGGTTGAACAGGACACGCTCGAAGTAATCCATGTAGCGCGCCTGAGGCGACCAGCCGAAGAGGTGGCGCGTAAGCTTCATCATGTTATAAACGCAGCAATCTTCGGCCGTGTGCGGGCTGAGCTGAGTGGAGAGAACGCCGGGCTCCGCTCTCCACAATTCGAAGTTGCTGGTGCCGCCAGTGCAGTAGGATCGCTCCGCCACAACCTCGTTCCAGAAATAATCAGCGATGTTCCACGAACGCTTGTCGTCTGTGAGTTCGTAGTACCGTGCTGCGGCGATGACCTGGGGAATGTGAGTGTTGACGTGCAAGCCCTTCAGTTCGTCGCGGTGCGCGGCGAGCGGATCGAAAAACCACTTCTTTTCAAAGCGACGCGCGAGTTCGAGATAATCCCGCTTTCCGGTAACGGCGTAGAGATTGCAGAGGACCTCGCCGATCCCGCCGTATTCGACGTTCAGCACGCGCTGCATCTGCTGCTCGCTGAGGGGATTCGCCCAGCTCTGAACCCACCCGGCCATCTTCTGCACGGTGTCGAGCGCCTGCTCGTTTCCGGCGAGCGTGTACATGTCGAGATGGCCCGCCATGATCTTGTGAATCGTGTAAAACGGTGCCCACACATTCACTCCGTCGCGCAGGCGGTCGAAAAGTTCCGGAGGAAAGGCGCTGAGATAGCCGCTCTTCTGCTGGCATTTTCCCAGTTCAGCGACCATCGTATCGCCATTACGCTTAAGCTCCTCGTCGCCGGAGCTGGCGTAAGCCATCGCGCATGCGGAAAGGTAATGCCCCCCAGCGAAGTGGCCGCGCAATTCGCAATCGGGCTTCTCCCAGTCGCCCAGCGGCTCGGCGGATGACGGCAGCCCCGCAGTGAGGCGAAAGGTATGCAGCAGTCTGTCGGGGGGCAGCGTTTTAAGATAGCGGCGGTTCGCATCGGCCGCGTCACCAAAAGCTCCCGGTCCGAGTCGCACGTTCTTCATCGGGAACGGAACGGCACGCCAAGTCACGGCTTCACGAGTTGCCGGCTTGCCGGAGCGGTCGGAAATTGCGTTCACCACCGGGTCCTGGAACGCCACCAGGTCGGCAGGAACAATCGCGCTTGCAGAAACGGCGGCGGCAGTGGTGATGAACTTCCGGCGGCTGACTTTTTCCAAGACCATTCCTCCACTGACTTGCACGGCAGACAGGTACCTTATAACACCGGCGCGTTGAGAAACGAAGGACCCTGAGCAACACGAAATAATCAGGCGCGTGGATCTCGCGCAGTCTTCGACTGAATCTTGCCGAAGCACTCGACAAGGCTCAGGCGCGCTAGCACGAAACCCTCACCTTCGAAATTCTCTTCCAAGGTGAGAGTTCCGGCTGGCAACTGTCGTTGTTATTTCGCTAAGACCGAATCCGTGCGTTCGGTGCCTGTTCTCTTACCGTCAGCAGACGGAACGGTTGTGGCGGTTTGCAGCGAATGTCCGCTCTGGAGTGCACCGTCAGAGACCTTCAGAGTTATGTACCGGTACACCCCCTGACCGCTCTCGTCCTCGACGTTGACCCAGTTACTGAACGTTCCCGCTTCTTTCGGCGTTCCGACGATGTGGCCGTCCTCGCGCATGTAGAGGCAGCAGGGCCACGAGGCGCTGCCGAGCGAGAACTTCAGTATCTGACCACCGCCGGCAAACGGAACGCGAACATCATAGGGAACGCCGACAGTGGCATCGGGCAATATAGAGTCGTTCATGGTCAGCTGCGGAACCACGGTGAACTGATACGTTCGCTCCACCACCTCCGGAGGATTTGCGGAGTCCCTCTCCTGCAGTTTGACAACATACTGGCCCGCTGTGGTCGGCGCTCCGGTTACGAAGTTTCCGGCTATCGAAAGTCCAGCCGGCAATGACGCACCGGCTGCCAGCGAAAGACTGGTAGTCCCCAAACCACCGGTTGGCCATGGCGTCCAGGAAATGTTACGTCCCACGGCACCGACCGGCATCGCCGTTTCGCGCACGCGTAACGGCTCGAAGGGATACCACACGCTGATGCCGTAAGTCAGGTCAGGGCGCGCGTCTCCACGGTAATCCACCACGTGGGCGTAAATAGTCTGTATCGTATCCGTATTGCCTGGCGCCTTGAATTCGAGATATGAACTCACCCCGTTGTATCCATCGTCATTGATACATTCGTCGTCATACCCCGTTGGCGTTGGGTCTGCCACGATCCAGGAGGGCACGTTGTCGTCGCCCATGTTGTTGCAGGTTTTCAGCCGTGCTCCATTCGAATCCAGCAATTCGAGAACCGGATCGATGTAGCTGGGGGAACCCACGTTCGCAGCGATGGTGAGCGTTTTGCCGCCCTGCGCCAGAAACTTAAAGTAATCGGTGTCGGGCGCCGCCACACCGTTGTCGTCGGTATAAGGGCTGATCGATGCTGAAAGGCCATCCCAACCAAGCGGCGTCGCGTTGGCGATGCTGTTGTTCGGCACAGGAGCGAGCGGGAGCACCTGCAGGCTGGCGTCGGTTCTGGCTCTCTGCACCGGACTGGCGGAGTCGCTGACCTCCGCAGTGAAGTCAAAATAGCCGTCCTCGGCCGGCGTGCCTGAAAGAAGTCCGGATTCCGATAGAGTCAGGCCAGCTGGAAGAAAACCTGTAACACTCCAGCTGTAGGGTGGTGTTCCAGCCCATGCATTGAACTGGTAGGAGAGAGGCTTTCCTGCAGTGCCCTTAATCGTGGCGGTCCAATCCGCGGAAATTTTTGGCGGAAGGACGTGCATGGCAAACGGTCGCTCCGCTACCTGCGGCGGCGATGCCGAATCCTGAACCGTGACGGAGAACTCGTAATCACCCTGTTGGGCTGTGCCCGATATCGAACCGTAGTTCGAGTTGAGAGAAACGCCGGGTGGAAGCTGACCTGACGTCACCGTATAGGTGAGAGGCGGCACGCCACCGCCTGTGTCGAAAGAGTTTGAAGACCATCCAGCCGGCACTGTGAAGACCGGGTTGCTATTGCCGAACCGCAGCTTGCCATAGACATCGAGACGCACGCTGCGCGTCGCGATCTGCGGAGGATTGCTGGAATCACTCACCGACAAGCTCACGTTCCCGAAACCCGCCGTCGGAGTTCCGGTGATCTCACCAGTGGCGGAATTGATGGAAAGCCCCTGAGGCAACCAACCAGCGCTCCAGGTGTACGGAGTTGTGCCGTTGATGGCCGTGGGCCTGTCGCTGTACGAGCGGCCCTCCACGCCGTACTTGAATTCCTTCGTGGTGATCGCAACGTGGGTATCAATCACCATCGTGATATCAGACTTAACCGTCTGCGGAGGATTCGCGCTGTCGGAAGTTTCGGCCGTAAATGTAAAAGAACCGGCTTGCGATGGAGTCCCTGTGATGGTCCCGTTGCCGTAGCCATCAAACTGTGCGGTCAACCCGGGAGGCAGCAACCCGGTGACCGTCAGCTTCTTAATTGGGAAAGCGCCGCCGCGCGCGGTCATAGTACCCGAGTAGTCCAGGCCAAGTGTTCCCCCCGGCGGGGGAACGATTTCAAGCACAGTATAGATTGCAAGAGTTGGCTGAGCGCTGGCTGAATGGCCAGCCGTGTCCCTAACGTCCACGCCGATCCAACCGTACCAGTACTCGGTCGGGTTGCCGGTGAGTTCGCCGGTAGCTGAGTTCAGTTTCAGCCATGAGGGTCCTGAGGTCAGAGTCCAGGTTTTTGTTCCCGAGCCCCCGGTCGCCTGCAGAGTGGCGGAGTAAGCTTTCCCCACCACGCCGTTCGGAATCTCCGTAGTCACAATGGACAAAGTAGCGGGTGGTGGCGGGGGTGGTGGAGGCGTGCTTGAGCCGCCGCCTCCGCCGCATGAGGACAGAAGCACCAAGGCAAGCGTCACAAACATCAGGCTGACAACCGAGATACGCGATCTCATGCGTGGCCTCCGTCGCGGACCGGCGAAACCACTTGCGGCGCGTCTGGCCAAAGCAGCAGTGCCCCGTCGAACGTGTCGGTGCGAGGCCTGGTATTGTTCAGAATTATGTGCACGCCTTCACTTGCAGCACCGGCGTTTACGTGCACGGTGCTTTTGTCGGAAGGTATGTCGTCGGCTGATTCCGGCGTGCTCCAGAACTCGTTATAACCTGGGTTCAGGGCCGGAGGATCAAGAGGTCCCACGCTGGAGCCACCCGTGAATGCGGAGTAGACGCTCTCCACCTCCACTGTGTAGTCGCCCGGTGGAACTGGGATTTCGTAGTACCCGATCATCGCCGTCGACCGGGAGCCGAACCGCGAGCCCTTGGTGTTGTCTCCGTAGTAGCCGTTTACACATCCCGCGTGGTCGGGAGGATTGCACTTCAGATAGGTTGCCGTCAGGCTCTGTCCCGGATTACCAGTGAACAGAAAGCCGGAGACGACTGATACCGCAAAGGTCATTTCGCTCCCAACCTTGCGAGCGACAACGTTCACTCCCTGTGCCTGTGTGTATCCGTCCGAGAAGAAAATCGTGCCGCGAATGAAACCGTAGCCCGTGCTGAAGCTCTGGGCGGGATAGAGTTTCGAGATCCATGCCTTATCATCCTCGGAGAGGACGGGCGCCCCAACCGCCTGTCGTCCGTTGCATACAGCGAAGGGGAACATCAATGGCATGCCGGCGATCACATCATGAGCCGAACAGGGATTGTAGGTGTTCAGAAATTGGTCAACGTTGATTTGCGAGTGGTCGAGGCCCGAAAGGTGGCCGATCTCGTGTGAAATTGCCTCATCGAACTGGGAATCTGTCAATTCGCCGTTGACGGTATTGTCTATGCCATCCTTCCATTTGCCGTTCATCAACAGGATGCCCGCAACCACATGGCCCGAAGCATCCACGTCGCAGATGCCGGAGAAGCCGATGACCGCGTCGTCAACGCCCATGGCCTTCAGGATCGAGCCGTCGGCGTCGAAAATGACTGGCGTCTCTGATCCGTTGTAGCATGCGCTTTCAGCCTGGTCATATTCAGTAAGTGTGCTGACATCGCCATCGGCAACCGCCTTGATCGCCCCGCCGTTGCTGTATTTGACAGAAGTGGTGGTCACGTTCTGCCAGACGCCGAACATCTTCGCCACCCTGGTGACGGCCGCGGAATGATTGATAACGTCGCCGGACGAGGTTTTGCTCAGCGGACCGCCGTCCAGGTGATAGGTGATCGGCATCGTAGGCCAGGTGATGATCTTGCCGTCTTCTCCCAGGTACGGACTCCCGACTTCCATTGGGCCTCCGCCTACTGCAACTCCGGAGACGGCGAACAGAGCAAAGAGCAGAAGTACAAAGCGCGCGTTTCCACTCATTGCTGACCTCCCGCGAGAGAGCGAACGACCTCGCGCAAAGAATCCAGCATGACGGCCCCCTGCCGATGCGTACTCACCATGGACTGCGCACGAGAAGAGAGCGTAGAGGCCTTGTACTCTGGCGCCTGTGTCACGCCTTCAAACAAGCCAACATTGCCGCGCCCGTTCACGACTTCGACCTTGCGATCCGCTCGCTCGATGACTTTGAAGCGGCCCTGTTCGAGACCGACGGGACTGGTAAGCCCGTTCTCGTTCGGTGCATTCAGAAACAGCAGCCACTGCTGCCCCTTGCGGTAGCCCGCCTTGTCGTCAATGTCGCGAACGTCCCAGATAACCTCGCGAAACGTGTAGGTCGCCCCAGCGCGCCCCTTCATGACTTCTTCGCTGCGGAGCGTTACGACAACGGTTCGCAAGCCGCGCACCGTTGCGTGGCGCTCGACATGGGCCTCAACGACTCGGCCACGCAGGATGAGCGCTGACCGTGCGGTCAGTTGCGAGATGTTCCGGGGAGCCGTCAGCGCGCCCCGTTGTGCCATCAGCACCGGACCCGTGCACGCAAACAGCAGCAGCATCGTCCACTTAAACGCACGCAAAGGTAAGTTGATCATTGCGCGCGAAATTGTGCGCTACTTGGAGGAGACTTTCAAGCAGGAACTCTGGCCAGCCTCACGGCTACCTTGCCGTGAGCATGTCCTTCAGGTCGGCCCGATTATGGAGAAACCTGTCGGATTTCATCTTCGCTCGCCAGTTACGCAGCACGACGGCGTCTGATGTGAGACGTCCATCGCCCCAACTGAGGGGTATCCACTGCTTCTGACCGTCCCAGTTGCACTGGATGATGCTGAAGGCCTGTATCTCCGGGGTGCTTTCGATGAATCGAAAGAATGGTTCGTACCAGTAGTCCCAGTAGGCCTGCCCATGCAGGGCCTTGCTCTGCGGCGTCGGACGGATGGCGCTTGCCTCGCAGATCATGACCGGCAGTTTCTTGCGCCGCGCGATCTCAACTACCTGCTGACGCGCAGCAGATTCGTCTTCGAAGAAATAACTGATTCCAACCCAATCGACGTACTTATCACCGGGGTACCACTCCATCATGTCGCGCCCCTGATAAGTCTCGCTCCGAGCCTGCGAGTGCCATACGTAGGCGACCTTCGTGAGCTTGGCAGCCCGTAGCCGATCGACTATATGCCGGTAGGCTTCTCGATAAAGAGCGGGGTCATATGCATTGTGGGGACCGTCGAACTCATACCCGATGCGGAGGTAGACGACACGGCCGCTGTCTCGGATAACACGGGCAAGCCGGTCCACCGAACCGTCGAACTTGCCCTCGGCGACAGGCGCAAGTTCGCTGGCATTCAGATACAGCCCGACCTGCAACGCCATGGTCTTGGGCTGGCGCAGCAAGAATTCAAGATCCTGATGATTATCGCCGGGCTCGTTCGCATGGGGCGATGAGACACCGGACAACTTCAGACTGGTATAGAAAGCAAGACCTGCCGGCAGCGGACATTCGCGACCATCGCCGCAGACGTCGTGGATGTATTCTCCGATGCTCTCGCGATCCTGGCCCGCGATGTGCAGGACCTTTCCTCGCGGCGGCGCAAAGCTGGCGGCCCACAGCAGCGAGGGTCCGAGTATAGCGAGGGCAAGAAAAACGAAAGCATTCCGGCGCAGCAACGACACGGAATTCGGAGAAGTATGTGCCATGTAAGGGTTCCTTGTCTCGCGGTTACAAAGAAAGGGCCTCCCACAATCGCGGGAGGCCCTCAAATCATTCTTCACTTACGGCTTCTTAGTGGTCTTTTTCGCCGGAGCCTTCTTTGTCGCGGGCGCGGCGGCCGCAGGCTTTTCCGAAGCTCCCAGCACGCCATCGCTCATGGTGATCATGAACGGATTGGCGGTGTAGGAAACCGGCGTACCCTGCACTGGCACCATCGCTCCCGGCTTGGGCACCAGGCGAGCCGGGATTGCCGCTCTCATCTCGAGGCTAATGTCAGCCGCGTTCTTGTCGATGTCCTCGGCGGTAGCGGAGAGGGTAAGTTTGGCGGGAGTCGCTTCCATGACCTTAGCGACGAATTTCGTCGGCTTGCCCTTCAAGTCGTTCCAGACCTGATCGGCAGCCTGCTGGTTGCCAGACGTCAGCACCAACTGGATTTCGTCAAAGGACATGTCGCTGACTTTCTTCTGCTGGACCAGCAGCCCGGCCTGCTCAGCCGGCGTGGGAGCGGGCTTGACGGTGAAACCGGCAGGAGGTTGCGGACTCGCGGCGGCCTGCTGCAACAATTCGTTCCAGCCGTCGTCTCCACCGTGGTACTTGATGTAGCGCGCACGGCCATACCTGGCGATTGCCTGCTGCTGTGCTTGTTGCTGCGGGTTCTGGCCTGCAAGCGCAGCCGCGCGGGCGATGTACCAGAGCCCCAGTGGATTGGGCGGGGTCGATTCCAGGTACGCAGCCCCGAGCGGGTACACATTCGTCAAATCATTCGGGTTTGCATCCACCGCCGCCTGCAACTCTTTCTGGGCGGTTGCATAGTCTTTGGTGGCATAAGCGTTCTGCCCCACGGCGCCACTGAAAATCGGAGCAACCTGGCTCTTCAGTTTCTGCCAGTCGGCATCGTTCATGCCTTCGGGCTTCTGGGCTTTGTTCAACGCCTGCAAGCCCTGCTGTCCATATTGCGCAGCCTGGGCCAGAGCCTGAGGCGTGGTCGCATTGGCACGGTTAAGGAAAGTGAGCAGCGCAAGTGCTTTCAGGTTGTTCGGATCGACTTGAAGGATTCGCTGGGCAGTGTCCGTCACCTTCTGCATGTTGCCGCCCTGCTGATACGCCGCCATCAGAAGCTCAAGCGCATCTTCCTTCATCACGCTGTTCGGAAATTGCTGCAGAAAGCCTTCCAGTGCAATCGCCTTCTGCGAAGGATCGGCCGTGTTCAGTGCGCCCATGTAGGCGTTGTATTCGGCCGGGTCCTTGATTTCTTTCTTTTGCTGCTGCGGGGCCGCAGCGGCAGGTTGTCCGGCGGCCGGGGGCTGTTGGCCCGCCGCCGGCTGTGCGCCCGCAGGCTGTTGTCCCGGTGCTGCCGGCTGCTCGGCCGGCTGCTGCGCCACAGCCAGGATGGCAAACACGACCATCAACACGACAATCGACTTCTTCATCGATGACTCCTTAAAAACGGTGGGAAGTAGCGACTTCGTGAAACACGCACGCGTAACTGTGGCACGCGCAGCGTTTCTCGGCACGGACTCAGCGCCCGCACATTCAAATCCCCGCTGGTTCCACTACGGGCTCCACCCGTTCTGGCCTGCCGCATCTAAGTCCCTTTACCAAAGCAGGTGTAGAGAGCAGGATTATAGGAATGTACGTGCCCTTTAAGCAAGTTGTCTGCCTGATACTGACTTCCCTGTCAACCTATGATGCGTGTTTGCGTGCTGCTGGATGCAGTACTTTGCACGATCCGTGCCATTGAAACACAGTTCAGCCAGTTTAGGAGAGCGAGATGCCCAAAAGTCAGGATCGCCCATTGACCGGTCAGACCGCCGTCATCACCGGTGGCGGCCACGGCATCGGGGCCGCGCTCAGTAGCGAAATAGCCGCTCTGGGCGCTATGACCGTGATATGCGGCCGAACGACTGCACCGCTCGAGGATACCGCCGCGGCCATTCGCCAGAAGGGCCACAAATGTGAGCCGTTCGTGTGCGATGTGACCGACCTTGGTTCCGTCAACGGACTGGCGAAATATGTGAAGGAAAGGCTTGGACGTGTTGACATTTTGATAAACAACGCTGGTGTGGGGTCTTTCTCCACACCCCTGCACGAATTGCCGCCCGAGCAGTGGGATGCCGTATTGAACACTAACCTTCGCGGCGTGTTCTATACGATCAGGGCTTTCGCCCCCATGATGATCCGGGCCCGCTCGGGACATATTGTGAATATTTCATCCATCGCCGGAAAAAACGCGCTCCCAAAGGGTGCAGTTTACGCAGCGTCCAAATGGGGACTTAACGGTCTGACTTATTCAGTCGCAGAGGAACTGCGCGGGTATGGGATTCGTGTCTCGGTGGTTTGCCCCGGTTCCACAATCTCCGATCTTGGGCCTGATAGCGGTAAAGACCGCAGCAAGATGCTTCAGCCCACCGATATCGCCGATGTCGTGGCGATGCTCCTGACGCAGGCGCCACAGTCTTTCGTGAGCGAGGTGGTGATAAGGCCGACCATGAAACCGTAGCGCGTAGCGGTGTTCCGGACTGAAGGCGCGCGTTACGAACAGCCAATGACCAGCGGCGGACAGCAAGTTCCGCCCACTCACTACCGTTTCGTTGTATTTCTCAGTTTCGGGTGCTACCATCGCGGAACTTGGAATAACCCAGGAGGTGTTTTGTTATATGGCAGATGACAACGGCAATTCTTTCCTGTGGTTTTTAGCCGGTTTGGGAATCGGCGCAATTGTTGGCGTGCTGTATGCACCCAAATCAGGTGCGGAGCTGAGATCTGACATCCGCAACAAGTTCGACGACACGCGCGAATTGATAAATGAGAAGGCGGCGCAGGCCCGCGTGCAGGCGGGTGCCTGGGTAGATCGGGGACGTGACGCTCTCAACAACCAGAAAGAGCAGTTCCGTTCCGCTTACGAGGCGGGTAAACAGGCGTATCGCGAGGCGACGACACCGCCCGAGGCGCCGGGACCGCAAAACCTTTAATTTTTACGTTGGTGGTCCGCCAACGGCACGCTGCCGAAGGGCGGACCGGGCGATTGAGGCGCATCAGTTATGGGCACTCCGTTGTACGTGAACATCTTCGTCGTGGTGGCGGCAGTTGCAATCGTGATTCAGGCTGGGATTCTTGTCGCGCTGTACGCGGCATTTAAGAAGACCAGCGGGCGCGTGGAGTCGCTTGCAACGCGTGTCGAAACCGTGACCGGTGACGTGCAGACCCATGTGCTTCCAGTCGTGGACACCGTGAATTCGTTCATGACCACGACCCGTCCGAAGATCGAAACGATTATCGAAAACCTGTCCTCAACGACCACGACCGTGCGGGGCCAGGTAGAGCGTGTCAACGTCACGCTCGATGATGTTCTCGATCGCACACGTCTTCAGGTCGCTCGCGCCGACGAATTGGTCACTCGCACCATGGACCGCGTTGAAGAGACTACGGAAATCGTACAGCGCACCGTAGTATCTCCTGTTCGAATGGCGAGCGGCTTTCTTCAGGGGCTCACCGTGGGGTTCGGTTCGCTTCTGCACCGGAAACGCCAACCAGGCAACGGCAAACACCACGAAGAGATGTTCATCTGAAGAGCGCAGTCGTCTGTTGTTCCTGCCCCGAAATGGCCTCCGCTGATGGAGGCCATTGATTTGCTGTTGTTCCGATCTGCGATCCACGATTTGAGATCTGCGATTACTTGATCCATCCGCCGCCTACGACAACGTCGCCGTCATAGAAGACGGCCGCCTGGCCCGGGGTGATCGCACGCTGAGGCTGGTCGAAATGAGCGACGACTTCGTCGCCAACTTGCTCGATCGTGGCACGCGCGGCCTGATGCTTGTTGCGTATCTTCACCTCGACCCGCATGGGCTCGCGAAGAAAATCAACGGCAATCCAATTCAGCTTGGAAGTTCGCAGAGTCTTCGACCACAGTTCCTCGTCGCGCCCGACGATGACCTGGTGCTGTGCACCGTTCAGGCCGATGACGTAAAGCGGTGAACCAGTAGCGACGCCCAGCCCCTTTCGCTGTCCGACGGTGAAGTTGTGGATTCCGCCGTGCTCCCCGATGACCTTGCCGTCACTTGTGACAAGTTCGCCGGAGGTGTCAGGCAACTGCTCGCCCTGCTCTTCCAGATAGGCGTCAATGAATCGCTTGTAATCGCCGTTCGGTACGAAGCATATCTCCTGCGAATCCGGCTTTTCGGCCAGCGCGAGTCCATAGCTCTTCGCGAGTTCACGCACCTCGGGCTTCGTCATGCCACCAAGAGGAAAGCGTGTACGGCTCAACTGCTCCTGGGTAAGACCGAATAGAAAGTAAGTCTGGTCCTTCGCGGCGTCCTTCGGCTTTCTCAACAGCCAGCGGCCACCTGCATCGTCGAACTCGCAGCGCGCATAGTGTCCGGTCGCCAGCAGGTCCGCGCCGATCTGCCGCGCTGTAGCGAGCAGTTGGTCGAACTTAAGATGATTGTTGCAAAGTGAGCATGGAATTGGCGTCCGTCCGGACAGGTATTCCTGCACAAACGGGCGAACTACATCGCGCTCGAAGCGGTTCTCCTGGTTGACGACGTAGTATGGTATGCCCAGCGCCTCGGCCACGCGCCGCGCGTCGTAAACGTCATCCAGCGAACAGCATCGACCGTGCACAACCTCGGGCATTCCCTCGTGGCCAGGCAGCCTGCGCTGGTTCCACAACTGCATGGTCAGGCCGATAACACTGTTGCCCTCGGCGCGCAGCATCGCCGCGACGGTCGAGGAATCCACGCCGCCCGACATTGCTACCGCTATGGTTCGGTTTGAAGTCACTGCTTCGTTCTCTTGATTATCTGTCTTGAGTTGTCAGTTCTCAGTGTTCAGTTGTCAGTCTTAGCCCTTTTTCGCCGTCTCATAGAGCGGCGAGAGCTCCCGCAATCGTGCCAGCACATCCGGCAGCGTTTCGAGCAGGTAATCCACATCCTCGGCCGTCGTCTGCTTGCCTAAGCTGAAGCGCATGGAACCACGTGCCCGGTTGGCCGGAAGGCCCATTGCGACCAGCACGTGCGAAGGCTCCGTCGCTCCCGATGAGCAGGCAGCTCCGGTCGATACCGCGATTCCCTTCAAATCAAGCGCAATCACCATCGCTTCGCCTTCGATGTAGTCGAACCACAGGTTGCTCGTGTTCGGTACGCGAGCGGTGCCTCCGGCGTTGACGCCACTTGCTTCAACGCTCGACGTGATCGTCTGCTCCAACCGGTCACGCAACTCGCGAAGGCGGTCCACGGAGCCGTTTTTGAAGTCGTCAAGCGCTCGCTCGGCGGCTCTGCCCAGCGCCACGATTCCTGGCACGTTCTCCGTGCCGGCTCGCCGGGAGCGCTCGTGCTTGCCGCCGTAGAACAACGGCCGCAACAGCGTTCCTTTCCGGACGTACATGGCTCCAACACCTTTTGGGGCATGCAGTTTATGGCCGGAGATCGATAGCAGGTCGCACCGGATCTCGTTCACATCGATCGGGACCTTGCCGGCCGCCTGAACAGCGTCCGTATGAAAGTAAACGTCTGCTTCTGCCGCGATCTTCCCTATCTCTGCCAGCGGTTGCAGTACGCCAGTTTCGTTGTTGGCCATCATCACCGAAATGATCTTCGTATTCGGCCGCAGCGCACGCCGCACATCATCAGCGTCAACCAGGCATTCGGCATTCACCGGCAGGTACGTCACCTCGCAACCGCTCTTCTCCAGTTGCTTGCAGGCGTTCAGCACGGCTTCGTGCTCAATCTGCGTGGTGATAACGTGATCGCCCGGGTTCACCATGCCGAAAAGCGCCAGGTTGTCGCCTTCGGTACCGCCGCTCGTAAACACTATTTCCGAGCTGCGCGCACCGAGCAACTTCGCCACAGACTCTCGTGCACGTTCTACGCCTGCTCTTGCCTGCTGTCCATCGAGGTGAATGGACGAGGCATTCCCGTACTGCTCGGTGAAGTAAGACCGCATGGCCTCGAATACTTCCGGCAGCACCGGCGTGGTCGCATTGTTGTCGAGATATACCCTGTGCATTCGAACCCTTTGCCTCTATTGTAATCGTTAGATTCGGCACGAATGCTGCGGGTTCCATTCTGCGACGGCTCAACGCCCTGCATTGCTCTCGATCAGCGCGACACGGTATAGTCCTCTGTTTCCTCGTGGACGCTGGCGCACGCGGTCCGGACCTCAGATCGGACCTGAGCGTGAGCCGCTGCGGAAAATTTCGTATCGAGTACCGCGCTCTCGGGGAATTGGAGAAAACCGATGATGCGACGCGCAATCGTTATCGCCACGGTAATTCTGGCACTCGCCAGCCAGGCTCTTGCCGACGAAGGCATGTGGTTGTTCAACCATGCGCCGACAGCGAAGATCAAGGCAAAGTACGGCTTCCAAGTCACGCAGCCGTGGCTCGACCATGTTCGCCTGTCTTCCGTACGCTTCAACAACGGTGGATCCGGCTCTTTCGTTTCGCCGGATGGCTTGACCTTCACGAACCATCACGTTGCCCAGACCTGTCTCTATGGGCTGTCGAAGGAAGGTCAGGACCTTTACAAGACCGGGTTCTACGCAAAGACGCGAGCGGAAGAAGCGAAGTGTCCGGACCTCGAATTGAACCAGCTGGTTGGCATCGAGGAAGTTACGGACAAGGTGAATGCCGGCGCGACGCCGCAGATGTCGGCTGCCGAAGCTGGCGCTCTGCAGCGCAAGAATATGACGCAGATCGAGAACGATTGCGCCAAGACAACCGGCAACCGCTGCGATGTCGTGACGCTGTTTGCTGGAAGCCAGTATCACCTTTACAAGTACAAGAAATACACCGACGTGCGCCTTGTCTTCGCGCCTGAGTTCGGCGCTGCCTTTTTCGGAGGCGATCCGGATAACTTCGAGTTTCCGCGTTATGACTTGGACATCACGTTCTTCCGTGTCTAGGAGAACGACAAGCCCGCGAACCTCGGCAATGACTACTTCAAGTGGACGACGAACGGCGTGAAGGAGAACGAACTGGTGTTCGTCTCCGGGAATCCAGGTTCGACTGGGCGTCTGAACACGATGGCGCAGATGGAGTACCTGCGTGACTTTGCTTATCCGTGGACGCTGAAGTCGCTGGCCTCTCGCATTGCCCTGCTGAAGAACTATGCTGCCAAGTCCGAAGAGAACGCACGGCGAGCGCAGGAAATGATCTTCGGCCTGGAGAATGCGCAGAAAGCTTACAAAGGCTACAACTCCGGTCTGCTCGACCAGACGCTCATGGGCAAGAAAGCTGCCGAAGAAAAACAGCTTCAGCAGACCGTGAACGCCGACGCGAAGAAAAAAGCTGAATTCGGCGATCCGTGGACCGCGATTGCCGATGCCATGAAGGTACAGAAGGACATCTTCCTTCCGCTCACGTATCTCGAGCGACGCAACGGCTTCCGCGGAACTCTGGCGGGTTATGCACGCACGCTGGTCCGCGCAACCGAAGAAAAGACCAAGCCAGATGCTGACCGCCTGCGCGAGTATCGCACTTCTGCTCTGCCTTCGCTGGAGCAGTCGCTGTTTGCGCAAGAGCCGCTTTATAAGGACCTTGAAGAGCTGCTGCTCGGTGACTCCATGAAGGAGATGAACGAGCAGATGCCGAACAATCCACTGCTGAAAGAGATCCTTAACGGACGCACACCTGAAGTGGCGGCGCGCGAGATGATCGCGAATACGAAGCTCGACGACGTCAATGTGCGCAAGGAACTCTACAACGGCGGCGTTAAGGCGGTTCAGGCCAGCAACGATCCGCTGATCAAGCTGATGCTGACGATCGATCCGGAAGCGCGCAAGGTCCGCAAGCAGTACGACGACCAGGTCGATTCAGTCGAGCGTGCGGCGGGCGCGAAAATTGCCAAGCTGCTTTTCGCTCAGCATGGCTTTGACACGGCTCCGGACGCGACGTTCACGCTGCGACTCAGTTACGGCGCCGTGAGAGGCTACGTCGAGGACGGCCGAGGCAGCGTGGCGGCGAAGGGCGAAAAGGTTCCTTACTTCACCACGATGGGCGGCGCTTTCGATCATGCGACGAAGCATGGCAACAAGTCGCCTTACGACCTGCCTGCGAGTTGGATGAACGCGAAGGGCAAGTTCAACGGCAACACCGCGCTGAACTTCGCCTCGACTCCGGACATCATTGGCGGCAACTCGGGCTCGCCGGTCATCAACAAGAACGCCGAAGTGGTCGGCATCATCTTCGACGGCAACATTCAGTCGCTGCCGTGGCGCTTCCAGTACGAAGACGTCATTGGCCGCGCGGTGTCCGTGGATTCGCGCGGCATCATCGAGGCCCTGCGCAACATCTACGGCGCGGGCGCGCTGGCGGACGAACTGACGGGCGGCAAGGCGGCTCCGGCAAAGGCTGGGGCGAAGTGAGTAGCGAGAACCGAGTACCGCGTCGATGCGCCGGGTCAATGATCCGGCGCATTGTCGTTTTGGCGCTGTCGCACCATCGAGCTTGAGCAAGGGGCCCCCACCCGTATGTTTTTCCCGCAAAATATTGAGAACACAGGGGTTAAATACCAGGAGCAGTCTCACGGTCAGGTAAATTATTGATTCTACTCGGGTTAGATGTTGTTTAAGCAAACATCAATACCAGTTAATAGCTTGCTGGCCAACACTCGCCCGTGGGCGCCGTGAAATGCTCGTCCAGGTTTTCAAAGAGCGTGGCGACCTATCGCCGTCCGGGTTACGCGATGAATGTAGCAGGGATTTTCCGGCGGCCGACATGGAGGGCTGAAAATTTACGAATTCAGAACAAGCGAGGGTGGAGAGTGGTTAGTGGCGAGCGGGTCAGCCATCTCTGCCAAAATCTGGCAGATACGGGGCAGCAGATGCACATGCTCGGGCTTTGCCTCGCACTTTTCAGCAGCGCAAGCGGACGAATGCGTTTGGCCGGATCGTGGTGTCGCTTCAGTCCCCACAGCACGCCAGCATTCTAACTGCCCCGCTCAAGCCAAAAGAAGGCTTGAACGGGGCACTGTCACTCTCTTTTTATTTCTCGTGAACCGGGCCATCCGCACGACCTGTCGTGAACAAACTAGTCAAGGTGCTTACCCTTTTCAGCGTCGGCTAAAAGGCTCCATCGTGTCTTCATGAGCCTATTGGTCGCTGTCCAGTTCCAACGGTTCATTGGAATCACGTTGAACCAGAACCATCTGTCAAGCCAACCACCGATTTGTGCACCGTGTTTCAAACTTGTGTTAGTCCTTCCGCTTCGATGAGCGTGGTACTTTCAAATGAGCGAAACAGTCACTTCCCGCTTTGTCGTGTGTGCTTGAAAACGCGCTATCGGTTCAAGACTGGCCGACTTCCCGCAAGCAATCCCGCCGCTCTGGATAGCGAGTGATAAGGCGATTTATCGTCACGTATCGTCGCTTACTGCTTGTCCAAAAGGCAGTAGTTGCCGACTTTGGTGCCTCGCTCTGACCCACCGAAACGCTCGTACAGCGACACGTTTCGACAGTCCTGATAGACGCTCTCTTCAGTTGGAGTATTGAGTAGCAGATAATCCCCGTTGCTGGGGACTTTGCAGTCTGCCACTGACAAGAAGCACTCCAGTTCCACCTTGCGTCCAGCGACGTCTCCGCTGACCAGCACTACGTTGCTCTGTATCGAACTGCTCCTGACGGTAAGGGTGTCGCTCTCGCCCGCGAAAAGCATCAACGGTACAGCGACCATCAGTGCGAGTCTCTTCATCATCAGTCCTGTCGAAATCATGACAGTATGCACTCCGGCGACAGCGAAGACCAGCCCGAAACGGGATTGTGAGCGATATGCGGATATATCGTCACCAATCTGGCCGAAGGGTCAATGAGCAAGACGATACTCAGTCACAATCAGATACATCAAAGCGAAAGCACATCCGATCACGGCCAACCACGTTAGCTTCTTCTTTGAGTCTCGCGGGGGTCGTGCCAGTACGCCATACCCGGGCGGAATCACCCATATCAACAGTATGCAAACGCCGAGCGCGATGCCCACGATCAGGAAGTAATAGACAATGGCGTGCGTCGTCAAGGTGTGCGAGTTTCCCACGAAAGAGTGTCTCATTGCGAGATAGCGAGTGGGAAGCGGATTTAACGTCAAGAAACGCAGAACACGCTCACCTGATGTCAGCCTGCACGTGTTCCGGTAAGGATTCTCGGTAGAAGGCAACTCGATGTAAAACGCTGTTGTCTCGCCCCTCCCACTCATACGTTATAGGAACGACCAATCTTAGCTTCTTGCGAGACAGATACCGTTTCGGAACCCGAAAGACGGCTACCCGACCCGCGGGCAGCCAAAAGGGGGGCGACACGATGTCACTGGCGTGATTCGGGAAATCCAGAGGCGGCAACTCATCCTCAGGATCAATCGCCCCTGTCTTTCCGTTCTGAGATGAGATTGCCAATAATGGAACGGGAGGGGGAAGAAACTCAAGCTCATACTCGGGCTCGATTTCGTACCGCCACGCTTTCTTGTCAAAGTCCGAAGCGGACACCACAGGGACGCCGATGCTCCAGCGCGTCCTGTTCACCAGCGTCAGCGTTACGACCCCGTTCTGTTTGTCGTAACTCTTGAACTGTATGTAAACGGCCTGTCCTCGCGATTCGGAAGGCAGGATGTTGGATGGCCGAACGCTTGGACTGTTCTTCTTGGGTTGCGGCGCCGGAGACTGGCTGTGACGGTTCTGCCCTAATCCAACAAATGGGACTACAAAGAACAGTACCAGTGCGATGGTCGCGATCTTCATGGGAGCTTTACTTTACGCGCACATTTAGCAGAGTTCCACGATAACTGTTGCGAACAGGGCTTCCCGCAAGTAATCCCGCTGCTCTGGATACTGAGCGGGAAGCGGATGTGTCGACAGGCATCTGTCTAGGTGTCGTCCTGCAATTTCCAACTGCCGCGCACTGCTTACATGCCTTCAGGGAGAAACTGTCCGAGCCACTTCAACAGCAGCGCGAAGAGCCCACAGGCGGCCAGAATGCAAAAGATAATTTGTCTGATTCGTTTGGCAACAATGCGCATAGTGGGACCGCTAATTTAGTCCCAAGTGGTGGAAATGCTAGCAGCCCGTGGTGAAAATCGGCACGGCAGTCACGCATTAGGGATACCGCCGCGCAAGCGATAGCGCAAGTGGATTGCTCCGGTGCCGAAACGTCGCGTGTCAAGCAATTCGAGATTCTGTCGCATGGCGGTACGGAATGCCGGCTTTCCGCCGCCGACGATCACCGGATGGAGAAACAGGTGACATTCGTCCACGAGATCGGATTCGAGCGCAAGTGCTGCCAGTTCGGCGCCGCCAATGAAGATGTCGTGCGCCGATTCGCGCTTGAGTTTCCGAGTTGCCTCGGGATCGAACTCCCGAGCGACACGCGCGATGCGTGTCGGAGCGCGTTTCAGCGTTCGTGAGAAGACGATCTGCTCGGCCTTCTGCCAGACCCGTGCGAAGTCGCGGTGTTCGGGCGGATAGCCCTCCAGCGGCCCATCCCAGTACGCCATCGTCTCATAGAGTCGCCGCCCAAGGAGATGGGTTCCGATCGGCCGCATTAACTCAGTGATGAAATCGAATACTTGATCCGGATTGCCCCAATCGAAGGCGCCAGTTTTGTCCTCGATGTAACCGTCAAGTGACGCATTGGTGATGTAGATCAACTTCGACATAAGATCGAACTGTACTACACTTCGCCCATGTCGATGGGTAAACGAAGACGCGACCGACAGCCGGCTATGTGGGTGACGGCGACGAACTTGCCGACGGCTGCCTTAGCGCCGGACGACGCGGCGCGCAGGTGGGGCACCGTCGGCATTCTTTGTAGCACGGACGGCGCGGCGGCAGATGACGACCACTTTTGACCGGGGACTGACGTCCCAGGCTTTCATACTGGCGCCCCTTCGGGGCTGAAGGACGCGAATCAGTTGCGCTGCGTCGCCCGTCGGCTCTCAAGCACGTTTTCTCCTCGGACGCTTTCCCGGCGGACAAAATAGCGGTACATAGCCACGCTCAGTAAATTGATCATTATGGCGATGAGATTCCATACGACTACCGGTCGCGATGCAATCAACAGGCCGTAGTAGACCCAAAGGATCTGAAAGAGGCCCATGATGGCGGCCATCCTGGGGTTCATGCCCACGCTTGATTTGCGCCTGAGCATGACGAGGAGGTCCGGCAGAGCAGCGAAGGTCGTGCCGAAACCCGCCAGCAAGCCAACAAGCTCTGAGCGTTGAAACCTGGGAAGCAGAAGGCTGCGCACATCGCGCGGGACCAAGGCCAGGCCTTCACACCCACAGAGCGTGATGATGCTCAGAAGGGCTATCGCGAATGTCAGTCTCTTCAGATGGCGCATGGGCGAACCTCTTCGTTCCGGAGCCATCCTTGACAAGCGCAGGGCGCCTCCACTCGGAAGAGACACGCCCATCCCCGTTCAGGTTCGAACTGGCACATTATCGGGGTGCGGCTCGGGGGATCGGAACTGCAAAAACTCGTAGTGAAAGCCGCGAGTCCTCAGTGCAATCCATCCCGTTTTGTAGGAGGCTACGGGCACGTACGCATGTCTTGGGAATGGTGACCTCACGTGGGAGTACGAGTTTGTTGAAAATGCTTCGCATAGCGATGAATCCGGGAACGAACGAGGTCAACTGCGCGTAAATCTACTTGTCCCCCGGAAAGCGGATCCCCTGACGGCCCCCTTGACGCTAATCCAAGAAGGAGAGCCATGACAAACGAACGAACTCATAATCCGATGCTTTGGAGCGCAATCGCCATAGCGCTCCTGGTCGCCGTTACGGCAGTGGCAGGAATCTTTTGGCCAGCAAAAACGTACTCGAGGGAAACGCTCTATTCAGCCGCTGGGGCTATTGGCAGCGATATTGTGGACCTGTTGCTGGTCGTGCCGGTCTTGCTGATCAGCGGAATCAAAGGATATCGAGGGTCCGTTCCCGCGCGTTTGGTGTGGCTGGGTACGCTGGGCTATCTGCTTTACAACTTTGTTCTTTATGCCTTCGGCGTGCACTTCAATGCGTTGTTCCTGGTCTATTGTGCGACGCTGAGCTTGTGCTTCTACGCCACGGTATTCTCTCTCCCGTTCATTTCTCTTAAGCAGATCGCCCAAACCTATAGTCCTGGTGCGCAGCGAAAGACGATCGCCATCACTTTCCTGGTGCTTGCCACGGCGACCGCTGCTTTCGATTTGAGCGAGGTTATACCCGCGCTCCTGGCGGGGCGAGTCCCTCCAAGCGTCATCCAGATGAACCTGCCCGTAAGTTTCGTTCATGCTCTGGATCTCATGTTCCTCTTGCCCGGCCTGTGCGTCACCGCATTTCTGTTGTTCCGCAGGAAACCATCCGGTTACGCGCTGGCGCCGGCATTTCTGGCTCTGTTGGCGATCATGAACATAGAACTTGCGGTTCTCATGGTGGCAATGGCCATCAAGGGTTGTTTTGGAATGTTGTACCCGATGATCATCTCGTTCGTGGTGTTAGGCCTTGGTTGTGCGATTCTCCTGTGGATCTACTTCCGACGGGACAAACGAGCGGCCCTGCTTGTGACCGCGTAATCAAGTGGGGCTGGATGAGCTCCTACTGGGCCCCGAAGGGCTTACCCCAGCGGCTAAAGCCGTATTGAGCCTGCGACATTCGTGGCACGGCTGAAGCCGTGCCCTTTCAAAGAATTTCCGCAGCCTGTAGAGTCGTGTGCGACCGTCCCAAGGAATGCGTTGTCAGAGGCTGAAACGGCCGCGATCGCTCGCGGCCGTTTCTGTTTGGCGGTTCGGTTCGCCTACTTCAGTCCGCGATACTCGAGGAGCGGTTCGATGTCAGGCTTGCCGCCGTAGAACTGCTCGAAGAGGACCTCGGGCTCGGAAGTGCGTCCGCGCGAAAGTACTTTTGCACGAAGGAGGTCGCCGTTGGCGCGGGTGAGGCCGCCGTGGGTCTTGAACCACTGTTCGGCGTCGCGCGCGAGCACCTCGCTCCAGATGTAGGAGTAGTAGCCCGCCGCATAGCCGCCGGTGAAGGAGTGCGTGAAGTACGGGCTGAAGTAGCGGGGCGGGACGGGAGCGTAGTCCACACCGAACTTCTTCAATGCGGCAGCCTGGAAGGCCATCACATCGTCGGTGCTGGGAGCCTCGGTCGCCGGGATCTGATGGAAGGCCTGATCGATCAGAGCGGCCGCGATGTACTCGGTGGTGCTGTAGCCCTGGCCGAACTTCTCGGCAGCGAGGACTTTGTCCAGCATGCCCGAAGGCATCGGCGCACCGGTCTGGTAGTGCTTGGCGTAGTTGGCAAGGACTTTCGGATCGCGCGCCCACATCTCGTTGTACTGCGACGGGAACTCGACGAAGTCGCGCGGAACGTTGGTTCCAGCCAGAGACGGGTAATTCACGTTGGAGAGCAGGGCGTGCAAGGCATGCCCGAACTCGTGGAACATGGTACGGACTTCATCGAAGGTGAGCAGCGCAGGCTGACCGGCGGCAGGTTTCGGAACGTTGAGGTTATTGACGATGACCGGCTTGAAGCCGAGCAGTTTCGCCTGATCCACGAACCCGCTTGACCACGCGCCGCCACGCTTGTTGTCGCGCGCGAAGTAGTCGGTGAGGAAAAGTCCGATGGCGGAGCCGTCGGCGTCGAAGACCTCGAAGACTTTCACGTCGGGGTGATAGACGGGAAGATCGTGGCGTTCCTTGAAGCTGAGACCGTAGAGTTCATGGGCGGCATAGAAGACGCCGTCCTGCAGGACGCGGTTCATTTCGAAGTAGGGCTTGACCTCGGACTGATCGAAGCCAAAGCGCGTCTTGCGTACCTGCTCTTCGTAAAAAGCCCAGTCCCACGGCTCGAGCGTAAAGGGCTTGCCGTTGCTGGCTGCCGCCTGTTGCTCGATGAGTTTCTGGTTGTCGGCCGCTTCCTTCTTTGCGTTGGCGATGGCCGGCGGCACCAAGCCTGTGAGCATCTTGTTGACTGCGGCGGGGGTGCCGGCGGTCTGGTCGGCGAGGGAGTAGGTCGCGTAGTCCGGATAACCGAGCAGCTTTGCCTTCTCGGCCCGGAGTTTGACTATCTGCGCGAGTACTGCCCTGTTATCTTCCGCGCCAGCCTGCGCGCGTCCGATGGAAGCTTTGTATATCTTCTCGCGCAGCGAACGGTTTTTCAGTTCCGAGAGGGAGGGCTGAATGGTTGTGTTCTGAAGCGTGATGACCCACTTGCCGTTCAGACCGCGGGCCTTTGCAGCTTCAGCGGCGGCGCTGACCTGTTCGGGCGAGAGTCCTTCGAGTTCGCTGGCGTCGTCGACGACGACGGCGGACTCTTTGGTGGCTTTCAGCACGTTCTGCTGAAACTGGTTGGTCAAGGACGCAATCTGCTCGTTGAGCTGCTTGAGTTTGACCTTGTCTTCAGGTGAGAGCTTTGCTCCGGCACGCACGAACTCGGTGCGGGTGCGTTCGAGCAGTTGCAGCGACTCAGGGTCAAGTTTCAGGTTGGCTTTCTGCTGGTAAATGGCTTCGATCCGCGCAAACAGAGCCGGATCGAGCAGGATGGCGTCGCTGTGGGCAGCGAGTTTGGGGGCCATCTCGGAGGCAATCTTCAGTATCTCTGGATTCGTATTGGACGAATTGAGATTGAAGAAGACGGAGGCCACGCGGTCGAGCAGGCGGCCGGATTTCTCCATGGCAACGAGCGTGTTTTCGAACGTTGGAGCGGCGGCGTTGTTCGCGATCGCCTCGATTTCCTTGCGGTGCTCGGCCATGCCGGCCTCGAAGGCAGGGCGGAAATCCGCGTCCTTGACGCGGTCGAATGGAGGTAACTGGTAGGGCAGCGTACTCGGTTTAGCGAACGGGTTTTCAGCGGCTAAATTTTGCACGGGTTTCGCGGATCCTGACTGGCTTAACGCTGGCAAGCTGCAGAAGAGAACAGCAATCGCTGCTGGTAACAAAAGCATTTTATGCATGCACACGCTCCCAAGGCAATGCGCCGAGTGCGAATGGCGCACGGTGTCGAAAAACTTCCTAAAACGGATTGCAGAGCGATTTTAGCTTACGTGTCGAAACAAGGGGAGGGTGGATGCGGGAGGTAGAGCGAAAACGGCCCTTTGAGCCGCGACAGGCGAGCCCGCAACGCGCAAAATGCGACCGGTGCGCGGGTTCCCTGCTCCGGCGCACCGTTGCTGTTGTGTCATGCAGCTTTTGAAGGCGCGGATGCGGGTTCGAGTTCGACCTTGATCCACCCTGCATCGCGCTTGTCGAAATGCTCGTAGGCCTGGAGCGCACCTGTGAGTGGTCCAACGTGAGTCAGGATTTCGGATGGATCCACAACATCGGCACGCACCATGTCGACGAGCTGAGGAATGTACTTCCGGTGATTGCAGTTCCCCATCTTGACGGTGAGATTCTTAAACATGGCGGCGCCGATCGGGAAATGCTTCATGCTTTCGGGATAAACTCCGATTATCGAAAGGCGACCAGCTTTGGCGACGGCTTCGGTCATCCACTGCAGCACCATGGAAGGAGCATCGCCGGGTTCCCAGTTGCCGTGTTCGGCATTGACCTTCGGCGCAATCTCTTCCACTTCTTTCCGGAACTGCTTGCGCTCGCCTTTTACGGTCTTTTCAGCGGGTCCGGAGTGCGGCATGTTTGCGTCAACGCCGACGCAGTCGATGACGCGATCAGGACCGATACCGCCGGTCATCTCCTTCAACGTCTGGACGGGATCCTCGCGGTTGTAGTCGATGACCTCAGCTCCTTGTGCCTGGGCCATGGCAAGGCGTGACGGGATGGTGTCGACGGCAAATATTCGACCGGCATTCAGAAGCTTGAGACTGGCAATGGCAAACTGCCCGACTGGACCACACCCGAAAACGGCGACGGTGCGCCCGGGATGTATGTCGGCAAGTTCGGCGGCCATGTAGCCGGTGGGGAAAATGTCAGAGATGAGGATGGCCTGGTCGTCCGAGACTTCGTCGGGCAGTTTGACGCAGCCGACGTTTGCGAACGGCACACGGACGAACTGAGCCTGCATACCGTCGTAGCCTCCTGCGTTCTCAGGCCCGCCGAAGAAGGCTGTGGTGGGCGCGTTTGGGTTGGCGTTGTCGCACTGCGAGTAGAAGCCCGCGCGGCAGTACGAGCAATAACCGCAGGCGATGGTAGACCCTATGACGACGCGGTCGCCCTTTTTGATATTGCGGACGCTCTTTCCCGCTTCCTCTACAATACCGACACCTTCATGGCCGAGAATGGTTCCTGATTTCATCCCGGTAACGGTGCCGCGGACCATGTGGAGGTCAGTGCCGCAGATTGCGCTGGCGGTCAAACGGACGATTGCATCGCTGGGATCTTTGATCTTCGGGTCTGGAACGTTCTCGACTCTGATGTCGCCGACGCCGTGGAATACCACTGCTCTCATTGGTGAACTCCTGAATAGTTGCGCAGGTTGAAGCTCTGTGGTGGAGGTTTTGGATTCGCCGTTTTTGATGCCTGCAGACGACACCTGGAGTTCGGCCACTCTCTCGGAAGCAGCAGCAGTCCGAAGGACTTTCAATTTGGGTGGGAGATCGTGCCGCTAGCGATTTACGAGACCTGCCGCTGCTTCGTTCTGACCGCTGCGGAAATAAGCTTCGGAAAGATGTGACTTGATTGTGGTCAGCTGGTCGCGATCCTGGCGCTCGGCGGCCAAACGGGCGGCAGCCTTGAGCACATCGATAGCCTGTGAGAACTCTCTTCGCTTCAGGTGAACGAAGCCGAGCGTGTCAAGAACGGCGGGATTTGCGGGTGCGAGAGTCCGGGCTTTCTGCGCGAGGGACAAAGCGCGTTCCAAATCGCCGCCTTTTTCAGCTACGAGCCAGGCAAGATTGTTTGCCGCTATGCCTGTCGTGTCGCCCCGCCGGACGGCTTCTTCATACTCGCGGGTTGCACGGTTGAAATCGCTAGTCTCCTCTGCATGAGCGCCTTTGAGCAGTGCCGCTGCGCTTCCGCCAACTTCGCCTCCCGAAACCAGGGCGCCGAAGTAATCGCCTTTTTTGATTTCCAGGTGAGTAAGAAGGCGTGCGGCGCTGGTGCGCTCAGGATCGACCTCAGTTGCGCGTCGCAGGCAGCGGCGTGCGTCCTGAACCCAGCCATGTTCGGCGTAGAGGCGACCGGCTATTTCAAGCAGTGCCGAGGACACAGGCGGCATTTCCGCAACGCCTTCCAGTGACGCCAGCATCGGGCGTGTTATCCGGCCGGAGCGGTAGATGCGCGTGAGTCCCTCGACGGCTTCCGTGGAATGCGCGTCGGCAGCGATGGCCTGTTCGTATTCGCGAAGCGCCTCGGCAATGTTGTTGTTCGCGGCCGCGATCTGGCCGAGGATGACGTGCGGTTCTGCGGCGCCACTGTCCAGGGCAAGACAACGCCGCGCGATCAAAGCGGCGGAAGCATATCGTTTCTGTGCAACCAGAACGCGGGCAAACAGGTTGAGAGCCCGCACGCTCGCCGGTTCGTCTCGCACTACGCCGATCACGTGTTCTTCGGCGCCCTGGAAGTCGCCGGATACAAATGCTTGTTCCGCCAGGGCGAGCCGGGCAGGCACGTAGTCGGGATCCTTTTCGAGCGCGTCCATCCAGTCTGCACGCGCTGCCACCTCGTTCGCGCCCCTGCGGCTGACCACGCCGCGAATATACAGGGCTGCGGCAGACTCCGGCGCAGCTTCGACCGCGGCGTTCGCGTGTTGTGCAGCCGCGTCCATATCCTGGTCGGTCAGGGCGATCTCAGCCTGAAGAATCGACCTTGTGCCCTGGTCGAGTTCTTTGCCGTACGCAGCGAGGTGGAGCCGCGCAGCAGCGGTCGAAGGGGGCGTTGCGGAGCCTTTCGCGGTTGCTGATGCAAGTTGCAGGTCAGACTCTACGATGCGGGCAATGAGCGCGGCACGACTGCCAGCAATCCCCAGACGTGCAGCATCGGACGAAACGTCCCAACGCTTACGACGATTGCTTTCGTCCAGTGCCGGAGAGCGCAGTGCATCGGTGAGGCGGTCGAGCGCTGCTGCCGGACTATTGGAAAGGAGCTTGAAATCAGAGAACGCGGTCGGCAGAGTCGGATGGAATGTGTCTACCCGGCGCAGAACCTGCTCGGCCTCCGGAATGCGAGCAGCACGCTCGAGAAACTGCGCAAGTCGGGAATAAGCTTCCGAGCTGTCTTCCGCTTTTACGGCCTCGCGATAGGCCTGCTCCGCGGCGGAGACGTTTCCCTCCTGTTCTTCGAGCCGGCCCAGGGCAAGCCATGGTAAAGAACTGGACGGTTGGGCCAAAGCAGCTTTCCGAAGCACTGCCCGAGCCTCGTCCAGGTTGTCCTGGCGGTTGTAGATGTCGGCGAGCGCGACAGCAACGGAGACGCGCCGCGGATCGGACTCGAGCACACGACTGAAAGCCTGCTGCGCCACCTGTGTGTTGCCCGCAGCGGATGAAGCGGCTCCGAGCAGAGCCAGCCCTTCGACATTCGCGGACGCCAACTGCAAAACAGTGTGGGCCTGCTCTGTCGCGCGCTCCAGCGCGCCGCCGGCGAGATATATTTCGCCCATGCGGAGATGCGCCGGCATGTTGGAGTTGTCGGCCTCGGCTGCCCTCTGGAACGCAGCGAAGGCTTCGTTAACCCGCCCCAGTTTCCAGAAGCAATCGCCCATCTGGTAAAGCGCCTGCGACCGGAGCCGCGCGTCACGACGCGGTATGCGGGTCAACGCCTGCTCGTAGGCATCGAGGGCCTGCTCAGTGTCTCCGCTTGCCTGAAGTTTGTGTGCGCGCGCGAGCTGCAGCTTCGCTATGGAAGAGCATCCTGCCGAGAAGCCTATCAGGATGAGAATCGGGAAGATGAGTGCTCGACGCATCAGCATGCAGGCGGGCCGCGCCGTCGCGGCTGTGCCGTGTAAGATGAGCACGCTGGTGCGCAGGATGTAAAGAAATGCCCACCGTGAGGGCGACCGCACGCCGCCAACTAGCGTTTGATTCCCACCTTGGGCTTCGATTTTGGGCCGCAGCGACTTACTCCGCCAAGTCGGACGCTTCGACGGTCTCGACCCCGGCCGGGGGCGAGAACTTGAAGCGGGCGTCAGACATAGGAGCGTTCTCGCGCTGATTCTCGAAGCGAAACTCCGTGGTCGAACCGTCCAACTCCTGCGCGATCAACCGCTGGAAACTGCCGTCCGGAGCGATCTCCATGATGACGTCAGAAATTCGGCTGTCCATGTGTTGCGGAACGCCGCGTAAGACGACGTTGCCGGGCTTGAGTGCCTGAATATCAGGAGCGAGCGACAGACCCTTGAATTCTTTTTCGAGTTTGGTTTTGCCCAGCAAGTAGGCCAGCGGAGAGCGCAGGTCGTCCAGATTCTTGATAGACGTCTTGCGCGCCTGCCGATCGCCGGGAACATAGAACCATGCCGTGCGGCCGTCTGTAAGGAAGAGTTTTTCTCTCGGCTGACGATACTCCCAGCGCATTCGGCCGGGACGCTTCAGCAGGAGCGTTCCAGACTCGGAGCGCGAGATACCCGCTCCGTGGTAGATCTCGGTGAAATCGGCCTGCAGGGTGCGAAGCGTGTTGTAGTGCTTGTCGGTACGTTCGGCGATGCTGTGGACATCGTTCTGCGCGGCGCAAACGGACGCAAATGTCAGTGCGGCAAGAAGAAATACAAAGAGTCGGTTTTTCAGAAACATCAGTTCGAGGACCTTCGGGCAAACTCCTTTCCAATATACGGGTTTTTCTCCGGAGATTGCACTTCGACCTTTCCTTCAGGCCCCAAGAGGTAGGGGTCTCCCATCGGATCAACAGGTATGCCATGCAACCAGCCTGCCGCCACGAGTTCCGCGAAATTCGTTGGGTATCTGCCGTTCTGCTCCTGGAACCTGCGGACCAGTGCTTCCAGTTTCGGAAGGTCGTCCGCGATCTTGAGCGCTACAAGGTGCTGGAGCGCGAAATCCCGAATGACCTGGCTTTCAGATGATTCGTAAAGTTTGGTCCAGAGCAGGCGCGATGCTTCGGGGCCGCCGGCTTTCTGTGCTGTTGCCGCTGCAAGCGCCGCAAGAGCCGGATTTGAGTGTGGAATCCTGGCTCCACGTTCGAAGGCCTGAGAGGCCTGGTGCCAGGCAGCGATGTCGTAGTAGATGAAACCCAGGTTGTAGTAGAGCTCCCAGTCCTGCGGGTTGGCGCGGATGCCGCGCTCGATCAGTTCGATCGCCTTGTCAGGCTGACCGGCGCCCTCGGGAGGCTGCTGAGATAAGAAGATGGAGCCGAACTGGTACGCCACAAGGAGTTGCGGGTCCAGAGTGGTGGTGACGTCCAGCAGCGGGTAGAGGTGAGGAAACGAAGTCGCTCTTGCGTGGCGCTTTGCCCCGAAATACTGGACGGCACGCGTCCAATAGAAATCAGCAACGAGGCCGTTGTAGCCCAGACTCATTCTCTTAGCGACGGAGGGCGAAGGGATGAAGAGGTCGTCCTCGGCAGTGGTCGCTCTGACCTTATCCATGGGCCCGAGCAGGGCGACGCATCCGGCCAGGGAAAGGATCAGGACGGAGGTGAAAACGGCGGTTGTGCGCTTCGTCCTCATTTGAAGTTGCGGCGTTCGAAAATGAGAGCTGCGCCGGCGAGGGCGGCAGCGGCATAGAGCGTTGCGTATGTCGTGTTAAAGAACACCAGCCGTCCGGCAATGGCGTTGCCGTGGGCGACTGATGAAATGACGTTCAGGGACGCGAAGTTGGGTACAAGGTATGCAAGCGCGATGGCGAGCCACCGTGCAGGGCCGTGCATGATCGCGGCAAACGTGCGCAGGTCCTCGGCGAAGGTCCCAATGATGAAGATGGCTAGTGTGAAAATCGCCGAGAGCAGCGGCGAAGAAAAGGTTGAGAAGAACAGCGCGATGGCGGTAACAAGACAGAACTCGAGGACGATGAAATAGAGCGCCACGAGCAGCCAGGCATCTGCTGCCTGGAATCTGTGCACCAGGACAAAGAGTGCGACAAAGAATCCCGCTGCCATGCAGAGGGTGTTCACGACCAGCGTGCCGGATAGGCCAAAGAATTTGCCGAGCAGGAATTCCCAGCGGCGAACGGGACGCGCGAGCACGGTATAGAGAGTGCGCTTCTCGATCTCTTTCGAGACCAGCCCGATGCCGATGAAGATGGCGATGATGATGCCGAAGACTGAGATTGCCGTGAGGCCGAGATTGATCAGGACGAGGCGTTCGACACCGATGGATATCTGGCCGAAAAGTAAAGACGAGGCGACCAAAAGCAAGGCGAAGACGATCAGGTTATAAAGGACGCGGTCGCGAACGGCTTCACGGAACGTGTTGAAAGCGATGCTGGCGATGCGGTTCATCGTGCAACCTCCGTCGAGTCTGAGGCGAGGCGCTCGATAAAGTAGTCTTCGAGGGTTGCGCGCGCGGGATTCACGGAAATGAGTTCGCCGCCGGTGCGGCGCAATTCCTCAAGAGCCACGTTGAGCGCACCTTCCTCCACCATGGCGCGCCCTATGTCGCCCATGACACGGCAATCGCAACCGAGATCTTCAAGCGCGCGCTGCGAAGCTCCACCCTGCCATACCACTTCGAACTTGCCGCGGACCTTGGAAGTGAGGTCGGCGATGACACCAACACCTCGCAACTCGCCATGATCGAGGACGGCCACGCGGTCGCAGAGGGCTTCGGCGTCGCTGAGGATGTGGGTGGAAAAGAAGATGGTCTTCCCTTCTTCCTTGAGACTCAGCATGAGGTCGCGCACTTCGCGCCGGCCGATAGGATCGAGGCCGGACATGGGCTCATCGAGGAAAACGATTTTGGGATCGTGAAGAATGGCCTGCGCGATACCGACGCGCTGCAACATTCCCTTGGAAAACTTGCGCAGATGCAGCCTGGGGGAGATGTTGCCGAGGCCCACGCGGTCGAGTACGGCTTCGACCTTGCGCTGGCGGTCTCCGGCGGGCACGCCCGAGAGCTGCGCGTAGTAGTTCAGCAGCTCGTGGGCGGAAAGGTAGTCGTAGAAATAGGGCTGCTCAGGCTGAAAGCCGATTTGCGCCTTGGCGCGCGGATCGCCGACGTCGTAGCCGAGAATCTTGGCGGACCCGGCGGTTGGGAAGATGAGTCCCATGAGCAACTTGAGGGTGGTCGTTTTACCGGCTCCGTTGGGACCGAGATAACCGAAGACCTCGCCCTCTTCAACGGTGATTGTGAGAGGGCGCAACGCAGACTTCGGCTTCTTGCGCCAGAAGCCGAAGCTGTAGGACTTTTCAAGAGCAAAAGTCTGAATGGCAGCCATGTGAGTTTGGCCAGATTATAGCGTGAGTTGCTGAAGTTGGCAGTCGGTAACTGCGGAACGATGGTGCATTGCCCTAAACGCAACAAGGGGAAGCATCCGTGGATGCTCCCCCTGCTTCGTGCAAAATCAATTCGACTATATGGCCGGATCGGTCGGGCCGGCGGTCGCAGTGAGATTCACGCGAATCACGTTCGTTTCGTCGCTGAAATAGTGTTTAACACCGAGGTTCGTGCTGGTCGCATCAGCGTTAATCGTGTAAGCGCTGCGAAGTCCGGCACCGTCAGGAACTGGTACGTAGGTGATGAGATAGCCGCTCTTCTGCTTCGTTCCCGCCAATGCCAATTCGTTGTCAATAAGGCACGCATTGGCGGCGGCCGGGACAAGACCAGAGCCGCAAACGGTGCTGTCGCCGCCGAGCGAAACCAAGTCGGGCGAGTATTCGTGGGCGTTGTCGGCGTTGGTATAGGTCTGCCAATACCCTACTTCGGCAGTGCCGATGGTGCGCAGGTTGGCAGCCGCGGACGACTCGTTGGCGGCGATGCGGGCGCGCATAAGGTTCGGGATGGCGATGGCGGCGATGATCAGGATGATGGCCACCACGATGAGCAGCTCGATCAGCGAAAAGCCCTTCTGTCTCTTCATTTGTTTCCTCTCTCAGGAACTTGGTTTCGAATCTCTTGGTGCTTCCCTCGTCTAGGGTCAGACGGCGGGATAGATTGCAGTCAAGGTGCCACTCTGGATGGCTGCGGGAAGGTTTCGGGGCAAGATGATGAGGAGTAAGGACTTTGGGCTCAGATGGCGCTGCGGAGTGGGCGGCTGAGGCGAATGACAAAGGTTGTCAGATTGACAGAATGTGTCAATAAGAGCTGACGCGATTTGTCAATGTGAGACGGTGAGACGGGGGAAGGGCGCGGTTGGGGC
>JAEZPW010000092.1 GCA_023441255.1 Acidobacteriota bacterium | reverse complement strand
AAGTGGATGCACAGGCGCTCTCGCCTTCTGTTGTCGACGCAATAAAGCACGGGAAAGTGAATGTCAATGATCCAGCGGTGACGCTCCAGTTGATCAAAGACAATGCCGTGCTCGGGGTGGTGGGCACTTTCAACGGCAACTCGCTCACGAGGGTCGGGTTCACGTGCGCTCTGTGCCACTCAACCGTGGACAATTCCGTCGCGCCAGGCATCGGCGGACGAATCGACGGATTGGCGAACCGCGATCTCAATGTTGGCGCGATCATCGCCAGCGCGCCGAACCTGCAGCCCGTTGTCGATCTGCTGAGCCTTGCGCCGCAGGATAAAGACATCAGCGTGCAAGACGTTCGCAAAGTGCTCAATAGTTGGGGACCGGGCAAGTTCGACGCAGAACTATTTCTGGATGGCAAGGCCTTCAATCCGCAGCAAACGACGAACGGTGTAGTCACTGCAACGAACGTGCCCGGCGCCACTTTGCTTCCCAACGCACGCGGACTCGCCGGTCACAATCTTCACACATGGACCGGCGGTTGGGGCACCGTTACCTACTGGAATGCCTTCGTGGCAGTGGACGAACTCCACGGGATCGGCACATTCTTTGACCAGCGCTTTGATGACGCAAACCAGTTTCCGATTGCTGCCGCTGCGAAACTCGGCCACGTTTCGGTGGATCCTGACAGCGACCAGGTCACGAGCAAGCTGCCTGCGCTCCACTTCTATCAACTTGCCCTGCCATCAGTGGAACCGCGCCCCGGGATCGATTTCGATGTGGCTGCGGCTGCCCGTGGAGACGCCTTGTTCAGCGGCAAGGCAAACTGCAACAGCTGCCACCACGAGCCATTGTGGACAGAACCTGGTTGGAACCAGCACTCGGCTGACGAGATGAAGATTGACAGCTTTGAGGCCGATCGCGCACCGGGCCACGCATACCGGACAATGAATTTGTCGGGGCTGTTCGTACGCGAACGCGGCCTTTTCATGTTTCCCCAGAACAAGGGCCGTTTCTACCACGATGGCCGTTTCAAGACTCTCATGGATGTTGTCAACAGCTATGACGCACGTTTTAACCTTGGGCTCACGGATCAGGAGAAGCACGACTTGATTGAGTATCTGAAATCGCTGTAAGGCAGCCGGAACCGGTGTTCGACGCGCCTGCGACGATCGAGCCAGCGTAGAGCGTGGCGGCGAGGTCCACCTTCCGCGGCCCGGTCAGGTTGTAACCAATCCATGACTGACTGCATCACCTTTCCCCTCGGCGCTGCGAAATCAGCGCCGTTTTTTCTGCTCGATCGTATCGCTCCAGTCGCAGTTGGCGAACTCAGAGGGGAACGCAGTGATCGCAGGATGTCTACATCCAGAGTATACGAGCCAGCATCAACGAACTCTAGAACCTGGAGTAGAGGGATCCTATGCCGCAGACTTGGCGCGGCGAATTCGCCGCCGTACTTATTGTGCTGACTACTCTTCTCGAGGCGCAGACGCCGAGGCGCCCACCGACTCAGCCAGATGCTCACTCCGTGGAAGTTCAAATGCGAAACGTCGTTTACCACTTCACCGACAACATTGCCGTTCATATTCGCAGGTTGCATGGACGCCTGGTTCCCACGAAGGGCGACGTGCCTGTCTTCGATGACAAAGAGTCGTTCAAAGTCCTGATTGAATCAGCAGAAATGACGATCAGCGCGCAATCGTTGGCCAACGTCCTGAACTCCTACGTATTTACCGGTCGCGATGCTCCGCTGCGCGGAATCTCGACAGACGTCGATGGCAGCCGATTGAAGATTAGGGGAAGAATTCACAGCAAAGGTGACATCGGTTTCGAGACCGGAGGAACGCTGAGCGCCACGCCGGATGGGAAAATTCGGCTGCACATCGAGAAGATCAAGGCACTTCACCTTCCGGTGAAGGGGGTGATGGATCTACTAGGCGTCGAAATGGCTGACCTGATTCAGACCGGCAAAGTACGCGGAGTGAAGGCAGAAAAGGATGATCTCATCCTTGATCCCGAAACGTTGCTGCCGCCTCCTCATATCACTGGACAGGTAACAGCAGTACGCCTGGAGCCCAATGAGATTGTGCAGGTTTTCGGCGCGGCTCGCGATTCAATGCCGATGCATGTGGGCGCCGCGAACTACATGGCCTATCGGGGCAATAATCTTCGTTTCGGAAAGTTAACGATGAATGACACGGATATGGTCCTCATCGATTTGGACCCGAAGGACCCGTTCGATTTCTACCTCGACCACTACAAAGAGCAGCTTGTGGCCGGTTACACCAAAGAGACAATGAGCTTCGGGCTGCGAGTATTCATGCGTGACTACAACAAACTAAGACGATCGAGATCGGCCGCGGCTTCAAGGTGAGGGCTGGCAGATCCACTGTGAAAACAGAACTTGCCCTTGTCGGATTCCGTAAGGCTGTGCCAGCCTGATGTTCAAGTCCGGATAAAAGAGCAGCGATACAGCACAGATGGCTTGGACTTGACCAGCGAATTACAAATATCTGACATTTTCGTGACAATCGCGGCGGTCTGATGAACGAAGCTTCTGTTGGAGATTTGCTATGAACTTCCCTCAGAATGGCTCGAAAAACACGCCCAATCGACGTACGTTCCTCAAGAAAGGACTGACCGCCACTGCGGCTGCAACAATTGGCGCGGGGCTGGTGACACACAGCTCGTCCGCTCTCGCGTGGGATGACCAGGAGGAAAAAAGCGGCCGTTTGCCGAAAGGCGATGCGGCAATCCTGCGTTTTCTGGCCGCAGCCGAAATTCTCGAAACTGACCTCTGGCAACAGTACAACGAGCTTGGCGGCATCCAGGACAAGGAAGTGCCGGGCGGGAGCGGAAGTCCAGAGTACACTGCCGCGCTTACGGTCCTGGACTCCGACATGCCCCAGTATATCCACGACAACACGGAAGATGAATTGACGCATGAAGTGTTCATCAACGCGTTCCTTGCTTCCAAAGGGGCGGACATCGTTAACCTGGACGAGTTCCGTACCTTGCCAAGCAGCAAAGCGACCGGGGCGCAGCAAATCGGACGCTTGACCAACCTCATGCAGTTGAGTGTGGACACAAGCTGGTGGACGCGCTATCGCAGCAGCACGAAGAACCCTGATTTTGGCGACATGTTCGACCAGGCGGTCCCCAGCTTGAAGATGGGCCAGCACCCGGCTATCCCCAGAGATGACGATGACCTGACGCCCAAGGACCACCTACAGGCGATCGCCAATACCGCCGGTTTTCACTTCGGAACGATCGAGCAGGGTGGGACGAGTCTGTATCCACAAGTCGCGCAAAGAGTCAGCCGCACGGACGTACTAAGGATCGTCCTCAGCATCGGCCCGACCGAGGCCATGCACTTCCAAACCTGGAGCGATAAAGCAGGCAACGCTCCTCCACTGACGGACCCGAAAGACTCCAGTCTCGTTTTTCCCGATCTCAATTCACCTCCATTCGGTGGGGAGGAATTCCAGACAAATTTGATAATGCCGGAACCCACGGTATTCCTCAGTCGAAAGCTGCCGGCGTGTTCCATAGTGCGGCCTACAGCCACGAGGGGCGCTGCCACGGCAGTCGTGAAGTTCCTTACAGATATGGGACTGTTCATCGGGCAGTCTCCGGCGTTCTTCGCGCTGCTACACGACCTTGCCGAAGATGCAGACGAAGCGCGGCGTGGACGAGAGGACTAGCCCGACGCCTGCAAGATTGTCGGTCTAGTCCGGCACACGTTATG
>JAEZPW010000326.1 GCA_023441255.1 Acidobacteriota bacterium | reverse complement strand
GGGTTGAGGCGGAGGAGATGGCCTCGAAGCTGGAAAAAGGTCAGGCGCTGCTGCTGGAGAACGTCCGGTTCCACGCAGAAGAGGAGAAGAACGACGAGAACTTCTCAAAACAACTGGCGAAATTGGCCGATTACTACGTGAACGACGCGTTTGGTTCGGCGCACCGTGCGCACGCATCCACAGTTGGAATCACGAAGTTTGTGCAGAAATCGGCGGCTGGTTTCCTGATGGCGAAGGAACTGGAGTACCTGGGAAAGGCGCTTCAGAACCCGCAGCGTCCGTTTGTCGCCATTCTGGGCGGGGCCAAGGTCAGCGACAAAATCGGCGTCATTCAGAACCTGATCGGCAAAGTCGATGCGCTGATCGTCGGCGGTGGCATGGCCTACACGTTCCTGAAGGCTCAGGGCAAGGAAGTAGGGAAGTCGCTTGTCGAAGAAGACAAGATCGAGCTTGCGAAGCAGTTGCTGCAGCAGGCCAAACAGGGCGGCATTAAATTTCTGCTGCCGGTCGACCACGTTGTTGCCGAAAAGTTCGAGGCAACGGCGAGTCACAAGGTGGCAGACGAAATTCCGGCCGACATGATGGCGCTGGACATCGGTCCGAAGACCATCGAGTTGTTTTCGGATGCCATTGGCGATGCGCGCACGATCGTTTGGAATGGTCCGATGGGCGTTTTCGAAATGGACGCATTTGCGAAGGGTACGAATGCAATCGCAAAGGCCGTGGCCGACAACGGTGCGGCGGTCTCGATCATTGGCGGCGGCGATAGCGTGGCCGCGGTGAAAAAGGCCGGCGTGGCGGATAAGATCACGCATATTTCGACTGGCGGCGGCGCCTCGCTGGAGTTCCTAGAAGGCAAGGAACTGCCGGGCGTGGCGGCACTGACGGACAAGTAGATCTTTCGTGTTTGCGGGCCTGGTATTCAGTTCCAGGCCTGCGCTTTCGGTTCAGCGAGGTGCAACATGGAGCACTCGCATCGCGTTACGCTTCCGAACGACAAAGTTGTGGAGTTGGTCGAGGGCGACATCACAGAGCAACAGGCGGACGCGATCGTGAACGCGGCGAACTCCACACTTCTCGGCGGCGCCGGAGTGGACGGTGCGATTCACCGCGTGGGTGGACCGGCCATCGTGGAAGACTGCAAGAGGATTCTCGACCGCCAAGGCCCGCTTGCTTCCGGCAAAGCTGTTGCGACCACAGGGGGAAAGCTCAAGGCAAGCAAGGTGATCCATACGGTCGGGCCGATTTACCAGGACGGTGATTCGGGCGAACCGAGACTACTGGCGGATTGCTACCGGAACAGCTTGCTGCTCGCTGACATGCTGAAGCTGGGTAGCGTCGCGTTTCCGTCGATTTCGACGGGAGCGTATGGCTATCCCATGGAGGATGCTGCACCGATTGCCTTGAAAACAGCAGTAGAAACGCTCGGAAAAACGGAACACGTCAGATTGGTTCGGTTCGTCTTGTGGGGCGCCGATGCGTACAACATTTATCTGCAAGCGGCACGGGAGATCGAGGCCGCGGCACACTAGTGATCGAGAGAAAGAGAGAGATGGCCAGAAAAAAGCTGATCGCCGCCAACTGGAAGATGTTCAAAGACCCTGAAGAAACGCTCGCGTTCTTCAATGACTTCCTGCCACTGGTGCAGGACCACGACCGCGACGAAATCGTGGTGTGCCCGCCGTTCATCGACCTGGTAGTTGCTGCCGAGGTGGCACGCGGCTCGAACGTGATGGTCGGCGCCCAGGACGTGTACTGGGAAAAGGAAGGCGCCTACACCGGCGAGATTTCGACGGGCATGTTGCTGGCCACTGGTTGCACACACGTGATCATCGGGCACTCGGAGCGGCGAGATTACTTCGGTGAGACCGACGACATGGTGAACCGCAAACTCGAAGTTTCGCTGGAAGCGGGACTGACGCCGATTCTCTGCGTGGGTGAGGTTCTGGAAGAGCGCGAAGCCGGCTTGACGGACGACATCCTTCGCCGGCAGTGCACGGGCGCTTTCCGCGGAATCTCCGGCAAGAAAGCCGCGAAGATGGTGATCGCATATGAACCGGTCTGGGCGATTGGAACCGGAAAAACCGCGACACCCGAGATCGCGGCATCGGCGCACGAGACCATCCGCGGTGAAGCGGCCAAGGCTTTCGGCGACGAATATGCGAAGAAACTGCGAATCCTCTACGGTGGGAGCGTAAAGCCAGAGAACGCGCGCGAATTGATGTCGCAGGAAGAGATCGACGGCGCGCTGGTGGGTGGAGCTAGTTTGAAGCCGGATAGCTTCGCGAAAATCGTGAAGTACTGACTGGATACGGAGTGAATCGCACCCTCCCCCTTGGGGGAAGGGTGCGGCACCCCAGACTTGGGCTTGTTACTGCGGCGGTTGCGTCTTGTCCTGCACCTTGTCAGCGGCATCGCCGGTCTTCTCGGCTCCCTTGCTGACGCCTTTTTTCACGCCTTTCTTCGTTTTGTGATAGCTCTTGTTGGCGGCCTTCTTCGTGGCGTGGCCAGCTTCCTTGACGTCATCTTTGACACCTTTGTTATCTGGCGAGGAACTCTGGGTGGTGGTTGTGGTCGTAGTCGTTTCCTTCTCGTTCTGAGCATTGTCCGAGGACTGCGCGACAGAGTACATCGGAAGGGACAAGCTGGCAGCGAGCAGCATGAGTGCGACTTTCTTCATTCAATCTCCTTGTGACTGCTCGGGCATGAATATGCCGCGAGCTTTCTGCTAATGACGGAGTGGATGGGATTTGGATGAATCCGAAGAATGTGCTGTTGTGCGCAAGCCGGATCGAACTCGAGGAAGCACCCAAATTGTGTCAATCTGGGCTTCTAACGCGCGGGTCTTTTGTTATAATCGGAGTGCCTCAAGAATCCCTTTTGGGTCAGTGCGGAAGTGGTGGAATTGGCAGACACACCATCTTGAGGGGGTGGCGCCGAGAGGCATGCGGGTTCAAGTCCCGCCTTCCGCACCATCGTTCTTCTTTCCCTTTGCAACCTTGAACCGGAGCGAAGCGGAGTAGAGGACGGTTCTGCGCATCCCCGAAAGTGAACACCAGGAAGGGTTTGGCGCGAGGGCGCCAGAGCGGTCACACAGTTCATGCTCACGTTGATCACAATCGTCCACGTAATTGTCTGCTTTTTCATTATCATCGTGGTCCTTCTGCAGAGCGGCAAGGGACAGGACATAGCCGCCGCGTTCGGCGGAATGGGCAGCCAGACGGCTTTCGGTCCGCGCGGAGCGGCCACTCTATTGGGAAAAGCGACGACGTGGTCTGCCGTGATCTTTATGGTCACTTCGATCACGCTGTCCATCATCGCCGCCCGCACAACGGGTTCCAATTCGGTGTTGCAGGGCGTGAAGCCCGCCGCGACGCAACAGGCGCCCGGGACCAAGAAGCCCACTGCGCCTGAGGGAACTCCCGGACAGCCGGCACCCACGAACCCCACGACTCCGCAGCAGCACTAAAGCTGCAAAGTTCAAAGGCTCTCGCATCGAAGTGCGGGAGCCTTTTTCCGTTTTGTCCTGATCACGCCGACATGCGGCGAAGCGACGCATTTCCTGGTGAGTTCGTCAGCCCTTTATGTAGGGGAGCATTTGCTTGAACGCCGACGTGCCGGACGCGCGCAGTAGTTCATACATTGCCATTTCTGTCGAGGAGATGACCGCCCCAGCGTCGCGCATACGATCGAGTCCGAGTTTCCAGTTCAATTCCGCACGAGAGCCTACCGCGTCTGCCGCCACATGGACGATGTAACCCTGTTCGAGAGCAGTGAGGACTGTCTGCATCACGCAGATGTGCGCCTCCATGCCGCAGACGAGCATGGTGTTGCGCCGTCCGGGCAAGTTCTTCAATGCGGAACAGAAGCGCTCACTGCCGAAACAACTGAACTCCAACTTGTCCATTTGTTCCGCCTGCGGGAGCAATTCGGAAATTTCGGAAACGGTCGCTCCGAGTCCCTTGGCGTACTGGGTGGTGACCAGCACCGGGATGTTGAGAATGCCGGCCAACCGGATGAGCAACTGAGAGTTGCGGACCAACTGTTCCTTATTGAAGATTGGCGGGAGCAACTTCTGCTGTATGTCGATGATGACGAGCGCACAATCCTCAGCTGCGAGCGGCCGTCGCGCGAGTCCAGCCTGAGTTCCCAGTTCGATTGTTCCGGTGTTCATGGTGTCGTCCCCTGAAAGACTAATTGTAGCGGAGTTGGCATAGGAAAAATGGCAGACGTGCCGGGCATCAGAAAAGAGGCATAGTCGTTTTCATCGCACTTGATGGCAGGTGCGTTGCGGTTTGCAGTGCCGGGCGGTATGCTGAACTGCGATTTTGGACTCTCTTTTGGAATCATCAAATATGCGCATTGCGGTTATTGGATCTGGGTACGTCGGGTTAGTTGCAGGCGTCTGTTTTGCGGAAATCGGCCATCAGGTCACGTTGGTAGACAACGACCCGACCCGATTTGCCGCCCTGAAAGCCGGCGAAGTTCCCATACATGAAAAGCACCTTCCTGAGCTGATGGACAAACATCGAGGGAGGGGAATTCAGTTTTCAGATAACACGGCGGCGGCGGTGCAAGGGAGCGAAGTGGTGTTCATCGCTGTGGGTACGCCTCCGATGGAGAGCGGCGAAGCGGACCTCTCGTACGTCGAATCCGTGGCGCGTGACATTGCGGCTGCTGTAGGCGAGTACAAACTGGTGGTGGGAAAGAGCACTGTCCCGGTCTATACCAGCGAGTGGGTGCGCAAAGTGATGTTACTGAATGGCGCTCCGAAGGGCGCTTTCGATGTTGCCTCGAATCCAGAGTTTCTGAGGGAGGGCACTGCGGTCTCAGACTTCCTCTATCCGGATCGCATCGTGATCGGGTCAGATTCCCCACGAGGCACGGAACTGCTCCGCGCAATATATAAACCCCTGACCGACGGTACGTATTACAAGGCTGCGGCCGTGCCTCCACCTGCCGGAGTCGACGCCTCCGGGCCTGCGCGCCTGATAGTTACAAGTTCCCGCAGCGCGGAACTGATCAAGCATGCCTCGAATGCGTTTCTTGCGCTAAAGATTTCGTTCATCAACGCTGTCTCGAACGTCTGCGAGGCCGTCGGCGCGGACGTAGAGGAAGTTCGTTCCGGAGTCGGTTCTGACCCACGTATTGGCAACCGATTCCTCTTTCCCGGCATAGGGTACGGCGGGTCCTGTTTTCCGAAGGACGTCTCGGCATTTCGCTCCGTGGCACGTGAGTTCGGGTATGAATTTCGCCTGCTTGACGAGGTGATGCATATAAATGAAGACCAGCGTCAGCGCTTCATCCGCAAAGTCCGAACAGCACTGTGGACGTTGCGTGGAAAGCACCTGGGCGTGCTCGGGCTGGCGTTCAAGGATGGAACCGACGACATACGCGAGTCGCCAGCCATCGCGATCGTCAGGAGCCTTCTGGCGGAGGGCTGCAGGGTGACCGCGTACGATCCGGCAGCCACGAAGCGTGCCGCCGAAGTTTTTTCTGATTCCCGTGTCGAATTCGTCGATACCGCCTATGAAGCGGCAAAGAACGCCGATGCGCTGCTGATCCTGACCGAATGGACTGAATTTAAACGACTCGAACTGCAGAAAATAAAGGAATTGCTGCGGTACCCGATTGTTATCGATGGTAGAAACCTGTACTCGCCTGAGGCCATGCAGCGGTGCGGGTTCATATATCTGAGCATGGGGCGGCCGGACGTCGTACCACGCCAGGAAACCATGGCAAGTCACTCCGCGAACACTCCGTGAGAATTGAAGGTTTGCGCGGCATCAATTACAATCCGCGCCGCAGCGGCGGGGTGAATCGGAAATATCATCGGCGTCATCAAAAGGTTGAGTTAATCACGCTCAAGGAATCATATGGCTAATCAAACACGCAACTTAGAGCGCGGGGACGACTATCGAGACCTGAGCTCCCGCACGTTGCCGATCTTACCGGTAAGAGATACCGTCTTATTTCCACATGCAGTGTTGCCGCTGACCGTCGGACGGGAGAGTTCCGTTCACCTCATCAATTCGCTTGGGGAAGATAAGACCATCGTGGTAGTGGCGCAGCGGGAAGCGCGGGTCGATTCACCGCAGCCTTCTGACCTGTTCGACATCGGGACACTGGCAGTAGTCCACAAAGTGGTGAAAATGCCCAACCAGAGCCTTTTTGTGTTCGCGGAAGGCCTGGAGCGGGTCCGAATCACCGATTATTCGCAGCTTACGCCCTTTATGAAGGGGACGGTGGACACGATTGCCGAGGTTGTTCCGATGAAGAGCGCGGAAGAAGAGGCTCTGCAGCGGAACGTCCTGACGCTGTTTCAGCAGATTGTTGCTGGTTCTCCGACTCTGTCGGATGAACTCTCGACGGTAGCGATGAACATCGAGGACCCCGGGCGCCTGGTCGATTTCGTGGCCTCCTCGTTGCCTTCCCTCTCCACGACCGACAAACAGGAAGTGCTTGAGACTTCGGATGTTCGCGTCAGGCTGGAGAAGATCAACCAGCACTTGGCGAAGGAGTTAGAAGTTCAGCAGCTTCGGAACAAAATCCAGTCCGAAGTGCAGGACCGGGTGCAGCAGACGCAGCGCGAGTACTACCTGCGCGAGCAGATGAAGGCCATTCAGAAGGAACTGGGCGAGCAGGATGAGACTACTCGCGACGTCGAGGACCTGAAGCAGAAGATCGAAGCCGCCGGCATGCCGGACGAGGTAAAGAAGGAAGCCCTGAAGGAACTCGGCAGGCTTTCGAAAATGTCGCCGATGGCCGCCGATTACTCAGTTACGCGGAACTACATCGAATGGCTGGCGGTGCTGCCGTGGGCGAAGTCGAGCGGCAGCGAAGTCGACATTAACAAAGCTCGCGAGGTGCTCGAGGCTGACCACTACGATCTGGAGAAGGTCAAAGATCGCATTCTTGACTACCTTGCTGTCCGGAAGATGAAGCCGACGATGAAGGGACCGATCCTCTGCTTCGTTGGCCCCCCGGGCGTCGGCAAGACCTCACTCGGCAAGTCGATCGCACGCGCGCTAGGTCGCAGGTTCGTGCGAATCTCACTGGGCGGCGTGCACGACGAGGCAGAGATCAGAGGCCATCGCCGCACTTACATCGGCGCACTGCCGGGTCAGATCATCCAGGGCATAAGACGGGCCGAGACGAACGATCCGGTCTTCATGCTGGACGAAATCGACAAGGTGGGGCGCGATTTCCGCGGAGACCCGGGATCAGCCCTGCTTGAGGCCCTTGATCCCGAACAGAATTCCACGTTCCGCGACAACTATCTGGACGTGCCGTTCGACCTTTCGAAGGTGCTATTCATCACCACGGCTAACATGCTGGACACGATCAGCGAGCCGCTGCGCGACCGCATGGAGATCATTGAACTGCAGGGCTATACGGAACCGGAAAAGCTCCACATTGCACGGCAGTACCTGATCCCGCGCCAGATCGAGGAGAATGGCATAACCGCTGAGGACATCGAGTTCTCGGATGAAGCTATCGGTTTCATCGTGCGTCATTACACACGTGAAGCAGGCGTGCGCAACCTGGAGCGGAATATCGGCACGATCTGCCGCAAGCAGGCACGTCGTATCGCTGAAGGTAAAAAAGAAAAACTGGTGGTCACGCCTGAGGTCATTCAGCGCAAGGACATGCTGGGTGGAATGAAGATCCGGGTGGATTCCGAGATTGCGGAGCGAACCAAACGTCCTGGTGTGGTAGTCGGACTCGCGTGGACGCCCTCAGGTGGCGACATTCTCTTCGTTGAAGCAACGGCGATGAAAGGGAAGGGCGGATTCACGATCACCGGCCAGATACAGGACGTGATGCGCGAGTCGATGCAAGCCGGGTTGAGTTGGGTGAGATCCAATGGAAACCAGCTCGGCATCAACGAGGACTTCTTCGAAAAGCACGACATTCACATCCACGTTCCGGCCGGCGCCATTCCAAAAGATGGTCCTTCCGCTGGTGTGACGATCGTGACCGCGCTGGTGTCGCTGCTTACCAACAAGCCAGTTCGCCCGCTCACGGCTATGACGGGCGAGATCACACTCAGTGGCAACGTGCTTCCAATCGGCGGTGTGAAAGAGAAGTATCTGGCGGCGAAGCGAGTTGGTGTGCATGACGTGATCTTCCCAGCCGAGAACAGGATGAACGTCGAGGAAGACCTGACGCCCGAGCAGCTGCAGGGTGTCAACGTCCACTATGTGAAAACGATCGATGAAGTCCTGAGCATCGCACTGCCAAGCACTCCTGCAGAAGAAAAACAGGATGCAGAGGAACGGGAGCAGGTGCTGGCGGGAACGTCCGCGTAACCTGCTGGCAGTTGCGAATTACGATTCAAGGCCGCTCAGCACGGGCGGCCTTGTTCTTTATTGCCTGACGCTCGAGAGTGCATCGACCCGCCGCAAGGAAGGGAACCACCACGCCCAGAGAGAGACCACAATGAGCGTCCCGATGCCGCCCAGCACGACCGCCGGAACGGCTCCGAGCCACTGGGCTGTGACGCCGGACTCGAATTGACCAAACTCGTTCGAAGCGCCAATGAAGAGCATGTTCACGGCGCTGACTCGTCCTCGCATTTCATCGGGGGTGGCGAGCTGCACCAGTGTTCCTCGGACGATCACGCTGACCATATCAGTTGCGCCGACCAGCAGCAGTGACACGAGCGACAGCACAAGGCTGCGGGACAAGCCAAAGGCGATCGTAAAAATGCCGAATCCTGCCACACACCACAGCATGGTAACGCCTGCGCGTCGCCGCAAGGGCCAGTGCGCGACCATCACTGCGGTAACGGCGGCGCCAATGCCCGGAGCGCTGCGTAGAAGCCCGAGTCCCCAGGGACCGGTGTGAAGTATTTCTCGCGCGTACACGGGTAGCAAGGCGACGGCACCGCCAAGCAATACGGCGAAGAGGTCGAGGGATATGGAGCCGAGAATAATCTTGCTCTGCCAGATGTACCCGAAACCGGCAAGCAGGGTTCGGAGGCTGGTACGCCGCTGCACCCGCACCTTACGAATGGGCCGGATAAGGAGCGCGGCAACAAAGGCCGAGGCGAACGAAAGCAGCGCGAGCACGTAAACGGCGCCCGGCCCGTGAGCGACAGCGTAAAGCAGACCACCGAGGGTCGGCCCAAGTATGGTCGCCGCCTGGAACACGGATGCGCCCCATGCAACGGCGTTTTCGAAATGCTCTTCCGGCACGAGCTGCGGAAGGAGAGATTGCCCGGCCGGACCGTTGAACGACCTTACGATTCCGAGGAGCAGAAGCGTCACATAGATGGGATATACGGAAGTTCCTCCGCGAAGCGTTATCGTGAGCAGAAGCGCCGCACAGATGGCAAATCCGCCGTAGCAGAAGCTTATGATTTTTCTTCGATCGACGCGGTCGGCCGTATGGCCCGCTACCAGGAATAGAAGAATGCCGGGTAAAAACTGGGCCAGGCCGACCAGGCCCAGATCCAAAGGACGATGCGTAAGTTCATAGACCTGCCAGCCCACGGCGACGGACTGCATTTCAGCCGCAAGGACGATCAGGAATCTGGCTGCCTGGAACAGCGTGAAATCGCGGTAGGCAAAAGCGGCGCGCGCCGTGTGCCGTGAGTCTGTGACTTGGGGCATCCCAGACTAGATTGCCATATCTGCACGGACCCGTGCTGTATTCTTATCTCATGCGGGTGCGAGTTTTGTTCTTCGGGATGCTCAAGGAAATGACAGGGCGAGCATCGGATGTGCTTGATCTGCCTGCAGACGGCAGGGTGGCTGACGTGTTGACACATCTGCGCGCCTCTGTCGGCCGCTTTTCGGAATACGAGAAGTCGCTTGCAGTGGCCGTGAACAGAGAATATGCGAGTGCCGAGACCGTGTTGCGGGACGGGGATGAGGTCGCCGTACTCCCGCCCGTCAGCGGAGGTAACGGAAGTTCATCCTCTCCGTTCAGCGCTGAGATCGTCCCTGACCAGATTGATAGCCGAAGCGTCCTGAATGTGCTAACGCACCGCGACGTTGGCGCTGTAGTGGTGTTTGAAGGAGTGGTGCGGGACAACACACGCGGCAGACGCACCTTGTATCTGGACTATGAGGCTTACGAACCGATGGCGCTCACGAAACTGGAGTCGCTTTTGGCGGAGGCGAGGCAGAAGTTCGCCATCGGGGACGCTCGAATCGTTCACCGCGTCGGGCGGTTGCAGGTAGGTGAAACCAGCGTACTGATCGCAGTAGCGGCGCCGCATCGAGCGGCCGGGTTTGAGGCTTGCCGCTGGCTCATCGACACATTGAAAAAGACCGTGCCGATATGGAAGAAAGAATACTTCGAAGACGGCGCAGTGTGGGCGGACGGCGATCCGTTCCCGGAAGAGCTGCGAGCGCCCGGTGGGTCCGGCGAATGAGCGCTCACCGGTTTATTCACCAGTTCAGGTCGTTGTTCAAAATTGTGCTCGCAGTCGGAGTGCTGACTGCCATAAGCTTCGGTCAAAACCATTCAACGGATCAGTCGTCGCCCGTTGATGCACCTCAAGCGCCACGTGAAGAGCCGTCCACCACGTTCAAGGTGGATGTGAAGCTGGTGAACGTGTTCGTCACGGTGCAGGACCAGAACGGAGCGCCGGTTGCGAACCTCACGAAGGACAACTTTCAAGTGCTCGAGGACGGGATGCCACAACGGATCGCCGTATTCGACCGCGAGTCGGAACTGCCGTTGTCGATCGTGCTGGCGGTCGACGCCAGCCTGAGCACGAGAAAAGATCTGAAGCTGGAACTGGAGTCAGCGCGCAGGTTCACGCATTCCATACTGCGGCCTATCGATGCGCTGGCGCTGTACCAATTCAGCGAAGTAGTGAATGAAATAGTGCCATTCACGCCGGACCTGAAGCGCATAGATCGTGGCATTGACAGGGTCCAATCGGGCGCCGCAACGGCGATGTACGACGCTGTGTACCTCGGGGCGGAGGCCCTGGAGCGTCGCCAGGGGCGAAAGGTGATGGTGGTTATCACAGATGGCGGCGATACCGTGAGCAGCGTGAACTACCAGGAAGCGCTGCGCGCCGCACAGCAGGCGGAAGCGATCGTGTACAGCATCATTGTGGTGCCTATCGCGAGCGATGCCGGCCGTGATGTTGGTGGCGAGCACGCGCTCATGCAGATCTCGCACGAAACCGGTGGGAAGTACTATTACGCAACTTCGTTGGATGGTCTCGACAAAGCCTTCAGGCAAATCAGTGACGAACTCCGAACCCAGTACCTGTTGGCGTATTACCCGTCGAGACGCTTGGCCGATTCGGATTTTCGCAAAATCGAAGTGAAGTTACTCGGAGCCGATGACCAGCGCTACAAGGCGAGACATCGTACGGGATACTACACAACTAAGGCGCGGTGACTGTTCTTGGCCAGCTTGTAATCACGCGTTAACGGAACATAGTCGCCTGGAATGTAGGGACACATCCTTCGCGACTTCGGACTATCCCGTGCATCCAACAGGTGAACGGAAAAGTTAGGAGTTATCTTCCCATGATGTTGAAGATGTCTATGCGCCACTTGGGAGGCATTACGGTCCTTGATTGCTTCGGACGCATCATTTTTGGAGAAGAGACCGCGGCCCTGCGTGATGAGGTAAAGAAGATCCTCGCCGAGAACCGGAGCGTCATTCTGAATCTGGCAGGAGTCAACTACATTGACAGCGGTGGTCTCGGGACTCTGGTATCGCTGTATTCAATAGCGAAAGCGTCCGGATCAACCATGAAATTGGCAAACCTGACGCCGCGGGTAGGTGACCTGCTTCAGGTCACAAAGCTCGTTACAGTCTTTGATGTCTATGAGGATGAAGGGCAGGCGATCGAATCCCTGCGCCGAACCGCAGCGGCATGAAGTCCTGCAAAGATTTGCGACGGCCGCGTTAGCAGCACGGCTGCTGTGGCGCGGTCTCGCCGCTCTCGTCGGGCAGTTCCTCGTCCTCCTCAGGAGGCGCGTACATCGTGCCCCGGCAATTAGGGGATCCGCAGTGGCACGGCGCTTCATCGTCTCCGTCGTACAGTAGATAGTCGTAGGTCAGTTCCTCGCCGGCTTTTATGTCTCGAATGGCTGTGATCCACACCCGCTCATCGATTTCTTCCGTTTCGCAGTTAGGGTCGCAGGAATGATTGATGAACATGGCCATACCGTGCCCGTCGATGACGGTGTCCCCGTCCTCAAGACCGAAGAGGTAAGTGACCGGACTGTTCTCGTATAGGCGATCACCCTCGTCTTTGGTGATGCGTGGTCCGGTGTACTCGATAACGCGAGTTCCTTCCGCGATCGGAGAATCGGTATAGCAGCCGGCTGCGTGAATGTCAGAGGAACGAATGATCAGGCCCATGTCGCGAGGGTCTCCCGGGGACGACGACCGTTTGGATGCGAAGTCGTTTGAAGTCCAGCATACCATCGAACAAAGGCCAGTCCACAAGGCGATGTATCAGCGCAGCGCAGCTTCTGTTTGACTGCCTCCCCCTCGGTTGCTATTATCAGAGTGCGGGGTGGAGCAGTCCGGTAGCTCGTTGGGCTCATAACCCAAAGGTCGTAGGTTCAAATCCTACCCCCGCAACCAAATGGCCGCTGACGGGCAAAACCCGAAAGCGGCCTTTCCTTTTTGGGCCTCGCTGCTGGGTGTAGATGTCGGCGGTGGTGGCGTAATTGGAATGCACCAAGCAGTTCCTGTGTTGCCTGTTTCGGCGTTGACGAAGCTGCCCGCCGCGTGACGAACAAGCTGAAACCCCGATGACCTTGGGGGCGTTCGATGCCCCTTGTAACCTCTTCGCACCCAACAACTTAGAACGGTGAGCGGAGCGGAGAGGGGTGTTTCCCTCGCACACCCATTCCACAAGTCGCTGCGCAGGTGTGTGTGCAACGCGCTGTGGCGCTCGACAGAATCGGCGTCAACGTATTTCGGCTATCGCACGGACCACAGGCCCCGATGGTTGGCGATCGGAGACGCGGGGGCCTTCAGGTTGTAGGAGACTCGCTCAGTGCGAAGGAGCGGAAAGGATGCTGCTGGGTCTATTGCTGCCGAGGGGCGGAGCTTTCGAGGAGGATTGGAGCGGGTCCCACTGTCACACGTTTTTCGTGCATAGAACGAACGGTTCCGGTCAATTCGCGGATGCTTGTGAATTGAGGCGGCACCGGATATTCAACGGTCTCGTTAGTTGCTGACGAGTTCCATATCGCACGGCTGCGACGTGAGTTTCTGACGTCCACGAAATCACACATCCAGATGGTTCCTTCGGACGAGCAAGGGGAAACAGGCCGCGCGTGGACCAACCATTTGTAAACTTCTCCCCACGCTTCTCCGGCGGGACGGAGTATGCAGCTGGTAGAAGCGGCCTCAGGCAGGTCACACAAAGTTCCGAACTGGGGATTGCCAGGCCACTGCGCAGTCGAATAGACATACCAGACATTACCCGCAACGCCTCGCGAGAACTCAATTAGAAGCTTCCGCGCCAGATATTCGGACTGCCGGGCATAAGGGAAGGCTATCCACGTCGCCTGCGGGGGCGCGTTCATGGTTTGCTTGCGCAACATAGGTTCCGCCAGAACGATGTGAGTATCGTCGGTGTCCCTGTCACGGCGGCCCTGGCTGGCGACATGGGCGGCGGCCCTTGATCGTCCGGTGAGCAGTGTGGCCGGATCTCCATGTATCATCAGGCGCTCGCCGTGCATAAACGCGTGCGGAGTAGCAGTGGTGATTACAACCCCGTCCTCGTCCGCTTCGATGGCGGCGACGTTCACGCCGTTGAAGGGACAAGATTCGCCACACCAGGAATTTTCGGTGTCCCAAAGGGGCTTGCCCCGGCCACCGTTCGCGTCGGCCATGGATCGCAAGTTCTGCACAGTCGTGTCAATGTCTTCGGCCCGGATGATTCTCACAACGTAGCCGCCGTTCCAGTCTGGACCGGCCCACGGAAACGCGAGCGTGCCACGGTGATCGCTGGAAATGCGCTCGAGAGGGTTCGCGAACTTGCCATTGACGGTCAGGGTGCCACCGGTCCAGACGGCAGGATCCCAATCCACGTTGCTGTACTTGACGTCGCGCGACCCGTGCCGCAGGTTGACGGTGCCCCGGCTGATGGCGAAATCCACATAGCCGTGGTACCCGACGGCATCGATGATCCGCGCACCGTTGTTTGCAGCGGGCGCGAGCCATTCGCGTAGCCAGCAGACGCCGGCTCCATTGTTTCTGGGTCCACACTTTCCATCATCGATGGCGTTTACCCCGGGCGAGATGACGAAAACGTCTTTGTCGATGGATCGGGCGGTTTGTACGATATCGCGAGAGAGCGAGACGTGCTGAGCAACGGTCCCGCGCCACTCACTGCGTCCGTTCGTCTCGTTGCCGAGCTCAATGTACTTTATTGGAGTGTTGTGCCCGGTTGCGGGATTAACATGCGCTCTCGCGTGGAGTAACAGGTCTCGCACGAACTCCTTCAGCTGGCAGTTCGAGGTGGTGGTACCAGCCAGAGAGCCACGGCATTGCGCGGTACGATCCAGGTCGGCCGGAGGGTTGCAGTTCTTTTTACGATGGCATCCGGTTGCATCACCCGCACTGGCCGCCCAATCGGGAATCAGGCCAAAGACGTACACGAGCGACGCGCCGTGGGAATCGGTCATGTCCATCAGCTTGTCCAGCTGTGACCAATCGTAATGACCGCGCGACTTGGCGAGGTCGGCCCATCCCGTGTACGTGTCCCAACTGCGGATGATACCGGGGCTGACGAGGGAGGTTCCTCGCGCACCCAGTTCAGGGTACGGCTGCGTGTCAATCGAGAAACCGCCGTTGACCCAGTTTGTCATGCCAAAAAACCGTGCACTGGACTGCGCCAACGCCGCACATGAGAGCGTGAGCAGGGCAATAAAGAGCCACGCAATGATGCGTCCAACGTTGCGTGGTCGCATCAACGGCTGAACGAGGCCAGTGCACGACGTCATTAGAAACCTGGCGCCTTCTCCAGGGTGTAGTCGCACGTGTGTGCTGCCCTTTGGGTCGGGAATGAGGGCATGGTCAACATGTGCGGAGTCGTGAAGTCGAAGAACTCAAGCATGTTATCAGCTTGAGCATCGCGTTGTGTGAGGGGTTGCAGGCCGAAACGTGTCTCAATGAATTTGAGTACCGCACCGTGGTCGCGTGCTACATGCGACACGAAATGAGGACGAATCCATGGGGACAAGATGAAGAATGGCACCCGGAATCCCGATTGGTTGAAAGCTGCTTGAATATCTCCGGAACCCAGAATGGGTTGTATGTTGTCAGGCTCCGGGAGGGGCACCGGCGGGACGTGATCATACAACCCGCCACCTTCGTCGAAAGCGAAGATGAAGGCGGAACTGGCCCAAACCGGACTGCTCATCAGGGCATTGATGTACTTTTGTGTGTTCTGTGAGCCGAAATTGACGTCGGCACCGGGATGCTCATCCACTCCTCCGCCCCGCTCGATGAAGACGAACTGCGGGAATGTGCTTTCGCTTTGCACGTCTGTGTAGTACTGGGATATGGGGAACACATTTTTCGAGTACGTGCCGTAAGTGGAGTAGTTCTTCAAGAACACGTGGTTCGTGTCGTAGTAATACATCCTCCACGATATTCCGGCGGCCGTGAGACGGTCAAAGATGGTGGGCTGAGTGAATCCGCCCGGCGGCACGGTCACGGTGTCCTGGATGTTGCCCCATGATGTGCCCGAGAAGATATACATTCGGTTGGGCGTGGTAGGGCCAAGCAGCGACGAGAAGAAGCGGTCGCTGGTGGCGAAATTGAAAACGAGGGGATAGTAGTAATTGAGGTCATTCTGGTCGAAGTAGCCCATGGGGCGAGTGAAGTCGGGATCGTCCGTGGCTTGGAAGTAGTTGTTCTTCATGAACAAGTCCATTTTCCCGCCGTCGACGCTGGCATGACTCGGATTCCAACCGGCGCTGAGGTTGTCATGACAGACCGTCTGGAAGGGATAGGGACTGATGAACTTGCCGCTGGGATAGTTCAGCAGGCTGGCACTCAGAGGCAGCGCATCAATACCACCGCTTAATCCATGAGCAGAACGGTAAGCATTCATCATCCCGAAGTAGTTGTCGAACGTGCGGTTCTCCTGCACGAACCAGATGATGTGCTTGATCGCTGATTTTAACGAGCTTGCCGGATTGTTACTGAGGACTTCAATGGCGTTGATGAAGGGGTTCTGCACGACAGGCAAGAACCCGATCGTGAGGACTCCATCACTGACGTTGACAGTTGCGGACTTGACCAACTGCGTATTCGCACCGGCCTGAGCGTAGACGTCCAGGTTCGAAAAAACGGTGGAACCTTCCATGGTGACGTTGAATACGCGCGCTCCGACTTTTTGGTCTGGGCCGTATGTCTCGGCGAAGTATAGGTTAACGGTGTAGCTCCCGTTGGGCACTTTCAGCGAGTATGTCAGAGGCGTACTGCTTGTCGATGAATTCCAGCGCTGTGTCTTGAATAACGTGGGGTCGTTTGAGCCGTTGATTGTGGACACAGATGTGGTGAACGGATTACCGGTGTTGTACCCCTTATCGGCCTCCCAGATGTTGCCTTTGCTGTCCAGGTAGAGTGGACCGCCTGCGTTGATGCGATATGTCGCAGGAAGGTCCGAGGTGTTGGTAACGGCAATCGCCACCGTATTACTGCCGGTAAGCCCTGCGTTGTCTGTGACCGTGAGTTTCGCCGTGTAGTTTCCGGCGGAATTGTAGACGTGACTGGGGTTGGCCACGGTGGAGGTGGAGCCATCTCCGAAGTCCCAATTGTAGGCTGTGATCGTCCCATCCGAATCAGCGCTTCCGCTACTGCTAAACGCGACCGAAAGAGGGGCAATTCCCGAAGTTGGAGTGGCAGAGGCCGAAGCAGTCGGCGGAGCATCAGCAGTTGTACCCTGAGCGATGACCTCAATGGAGCTGATCATCGGGTTCTCGACTACATGCTGGAAACCGATTGCGAGTGTGCCGTTGGTGACACTGACAGTTGCCGTCTTGATGAGCGCGGCATTTCCGCCCACCGCGGCAAACACGTCAAGGTTGGAGAAAACAACAGCGCCTTGAAGAGTGACGTTGAACACACGCCCACCGACCTTCATGGTGCCGCTGTAGGTCTCGGCAAAACCGAGGTTCACCGTGTAGGTCCCATTGGGTACGGGAAGGCTGTAGACCAGCTCCGGCGCTGTCGACGGATCCCACCGCTGCGTCCTGAATAGCGTCGGGTCACTCGTGCCGCTGATCGTGCTGGTAGTCGAAAAGGTGTTGCCGGTATTGAAGTTCTCGTCGGCGGCCCAGAGGTTTCCGTTACTATCGGTGTAAGATGATCCGCCGGCATTGATCCGCCACTGCGCAGCGGTAGCGGCGGCAGTCACGTTGGCCGTCGCAGCCATAGAGGTTGAGGTTTTTGCCGACAGCGATGAAACGGCCGTAGCAGTCTCAGTAGCACTGGTAGTCGGATCTCCATTGCCAGTCAGATAAACCGACACAGGAGCGCTTCCGGTTTCAATCGTGAGCAGTCCTGACCGCGTGCCGGAGGCAACCGGTTCGAAGCTCACATTGACAGCACAGGACTGCTGTGCCCGCAGTATTCGACTTTCGCAGTTATTAGTCTGCCGGAAGTCTGCTCCTGAGGACACGCCGGCAAGTTTGATACCGTGGCGCGTGTTGTTGGTAAGCGTAACCTGCGTTGCTGGTCCCGCGGCTCCGACCTGTTGAGGGGCGAAGAGCACACTACTCTGGCTTACGGAGATGGGAGCGATCGCATTGGACGCGCCAACGAAAAACTCCGCGGCATCATTCGCAGCAGCAGAAGCCCCCGGAAGAGACTTCAGTTGCAAAGCTTCGGCAATGAGCCTCAATGTGCTCTCGTGCTGCAAAAAGGTATTTGACACATACCCGGGCTTGACGTTTGGCCCGACAACCGTCAATGCGACCTGACCGCCGCCGTATCTTGTATCGGTGTCGGCGGCTTCATCCCAGGCAATGATCAGAACGCCATCACCGCCAGTCTGAAACTCAGGACTTCGAAGTAGGGGTTCGACAGTGTTCTTAAGCCATCGATCGGCCGCGGACAGCTTGGCGGCATCGCTGCACGACGTGCCAAGCACGGGGCAACTGTGAGCATTATGCCGGTTATTAGGAATGATGATGGACAGCTGAGGCAGTGTTCCTGATCGCAGATCAGCCGAGAACTGGGTGAAGGGAACGACGTTCTGTAGCTGGCTGGAACTGAGCACCACGTCCTGTATGTACGCCGCTGGATTGTGATGTTTAACGTATAAAGAGACATCACCTCCGGTATATCCGGCGTGTGGAATGCTCTCCACATAGGACTTCCACGTCTTACCTTCGGAGATCAAAGCACGAAAGATATTGTCTTCTGTAATCTGCCCGGAGAAGTTGTCATCGGTGCTGATGAGTTGACCGGTGGTGAGCATGAAGTAGTTGCCGATTGAGCCGTGCGCATTAGCGTAGTAGTTGCTCGCCAATCCTCCCTTCGAAACGAGAGAATTCAGGAAAGGCATTGTGCCGTTCCCAATCACCTGGTTGTAGCCGTGATTTTCCTCAACGATGAGAACCACGTGGCTCGATGCCGGGACTTGGGCGCTCGCCCGCGCCATGACCAGGAGTAGCAAGCAGCAAACGGATAAAACGCGTGAAAGACACTTCTTTGTCACGATACACCTGATTCGTGTGTGAGTTTGAGGCGTTCGTTCAATTGCGGAACAGCGCTCATGTTTTCGCCTTAGCGCTGCAGTACGAAAGCCCATCGCCGAGCATAGTCAAGGCTCTCCTTAGACCAGTCCTAAGCGTTCCTCCCATCGTACTGGCGGCCATGCCCCTGCGTTCTCTAGCGGATTGTCCCGATACCCCGTACGCTGCGGGGTAGTTAGGATCAGTGAAAATTTCATATTGGGAACACTTGCATGCACATGTATCGCGCCCTGTTCCGAGCGCAGCGGCTCGGAATTCTTTGTCTCGTGTTTGCTTCGACGATCCTCTGCAGCGCAATGGGATACGCTGCAACTGAAATTCGCGTTAACGCCGGAGGCGGTGCTTACACGGACGGATCCGGTCGCGTGTGGCAGGCGGATTACGGGTACAACACCGGTTCGATAACGGCGGTGACCACAACTGTCGCTGGCACGACGGATCCAAATCTATTCAAGACTGACCGATTCGATTCCACTACAACCCCAGAACTGCGCTACACGTTCCCTGCGACGAATGGAACCTACCAAGTGAACCTGTATTTCGCTGAAACGTGGTCCGGCGCCATGAAGACGGGCGGCCGCGTGTTCAACGTTCTGTTGCAGGGACAAAGCGTCTTTTCGAACCTGGACATTTATGCCGCCGTCGGAGCCAACCGTGCGCTGGTGAAAAGCGCGAATGTGTCGGTTACAAACGGCTCTTTAACAATCGACTTCACCCACGTCGTGCAAAACCCGAAGGTGAATGCGATCGAGATCATCCCGATCAGTACCGCCGCGCCCAGTTCGGTGCTGCTGTCCTCTTACTACGGAAACCAGGGGTTCGCGATGCAGCAGGTACGCGACATGGAAAGCTGGCAGGGAAAGAAGAACGCTGCCGTCCTGCTCTTCACGTCCTTCTGCTCGACCCAGATGACGAACCTGTTTCAGACTCAACTACCTGCTATTTGGGCTAACAAGAATGT
>JAEZPW010000286.1 GCA_023441255.1 Acidobacteriota bacterium | reverse complement strand
CTACCGTACTCCGCGCCTAAAGGCTTCGGCGTTCTCGCGATGGAACACTCACGCCGGCTGCAGAACGTAAATGACCCAAGGGTTGAGGCGCGTTTCGCTCACCCACCGGTAAGGCTCTTCGCCGGTCGCCAGCGGTTTTGTGACCTCCACAATTGCCAGCCCTGAATGCTCATATACGTCGCAGTACGACGCGTGCGTCCAGACGATATCTTCGACGGGGCGCTGGTCGTGATGGTCGGTGACGATGATTTTGACGCGCTCGCCGCTTTTCGCGAGGCGGTTGGCGGCGGCAAACTCTTTCGTGGAGAACGAGGCCCACTCGTTCCAGTAGATCTGCGGGTCGGAGACGACGCTGATCAGGCGGCCCGCAGGCTTGAGCATTCGGCGCAGTTGCGTGAACAACGGCACCTTCTTCTCGCCGGGGATATTGTCGAAGGTGAACATCGAGAGCACGAGGTCGAAGGTGCCTTCCAGCGGAGAGAGTGCGTTTACCTCTCGGTGGCCCACACAAGCCTCCGTTGCTTGTGTGGGTTTACCTGAAGGCATCGCGCTGATATCGCCATCGCCGACCAGCCGGTAGTCGCCCTCAGGGTCATGCTGACGCGCCCTGGCCAGCATGTCGGGCGAGATATCGATGCCGATCGCCCCAAAGCCATGTCGCTTTAGGAAGCGCGTGGAGCGTCCGGTACCGCAGCCAAAGTCGAGGGCAACTCTCAACGCGGCAACAGACCCACTCTTCGCTTCGCCTAAGATGGGAGACCCTAAGGCGTACTTCGCAAAAAGCTCGGGCAGGTCGCGGTAGGCGAGGTAATAGGTATTGGCGAATTCGAGGCTGTCGTAGGCGTCAGCGCGGGTCAGGTCGGCATAGCAGTTGGTGAACGTCATCGAATATTCTCACGCTTCAGTCCGCAGTTGCAGCTGCGACGTTGACTTCGATTTCGGGCACCGCCTTTGCTGGCGAACTCTCGAAGCGGCTCTTTAGACTCAGGATCGGTTTCTCAAAAAAGCGCCACGACAGCGAGGCCACGCCGAAGGCTGTGGCGCACTCGATCGGGAACATTGCGAGCCCAGTCCATCTTCCCAGCGACATTCTGGTCAGCCGTGCAAAGTTAGCCCCCGTAAAGAAGCCGAACACCGGCAAGTGCACCAGGTACATGCAATAACTCACCTTGCCGACCTCGCGCAAGGCCCTGCTGCGCATGGCGTTTGCAAGCGGCATCTGCGTGCCTGTCCATCCGATTACCAACCCCACGAAACCGACGAACATGACGGCCAGTACGGTGAAACTGAGGGCAGGTGCCGAGTCGTCCATGCCATTGGTCGGAATGAGCCACACAGTGCCTGCGAGACCAGCGACAAGAGTGATGGCGCTGCCCCAACGCAGCTTCGACATCGAAAAGGTGCGGGATCCAATCCAGATAGCCAGAAGACTACCCAACGCCAAGCCGTCCAACCGGCAGGGAGTCGATTGAAAGATTGCGATACCCGACACTCCGCGCACGTGCGCCAACCATCGCAAGCCGGCAGTAAAAATGAGCATCCCCGATAAGACCCAGACCAGCGCCCGCACACGAATGAAGCGGACCATCAAGGGCCAGAGGAGGTAAAACTGCTCCTCTATAGCCAGAGACCACGTGGCTGTCAGGATGCGTGGACCCAGACCATCCGGGTACACCAGGTTTTGTACCAGCAACAAGTAGACCCACCACTGTCGTTCCGTGCCACCGAGGTGCAAGAAAGCTTGGACAACCGAATACAGGGGGAAGGCGAGAATCAGGATGATCCAGTACAGCGGCCAGATGCGTAGCGCGCGACGCGCGTAGAAACTGGAAAAGTAGCCCTCGTTTTTGCGGCTGTCCAGCAGAATGCGCGTGATCAGGAAGCCCGAAAGGACGAAAAACAGGTCGACCCCGATCCATCCGTGGACAGCAAAGCCTTCGAGATGCACCGCTTCGAAGCGCCTGTAGTCGTGCACGAACATCACCAGCAGAATGGCAAGCGCTCGGACGCCATCCAGTTCAGGAATGTATTTCGGGACCGTAGAGTCGGACTGCATCTGTGTTCGCCCCACCTTTGCCACTGCCGGGAAGTGGCACGCATACCGAATGCGCAGACGAACGCATTGCGGAGGGAAAAACCCGACTCCTAAAGCGCGTCAGGCCTTCTCCAACTGCGCGTACTTCTCAACCAGCTTCTTGAGACCGTGTTTCGGGAATTGTACCGTGAGTTTGGCCTGATCGCCTTCACCTTCTCGCTGGTAGACGGTGCCCTCGCCGTATTTGGGGTGACGCACTTTCTGGCCGGGGCGGAAGCCGGTGCTGCCGGTGGGTTCGGGTACGGGTGGCTTGAGGGCGTCCTTGTTGAGCGAGAACTTCTTGCCGCGCGAGGCGAAGAACTCGGCTATGTTGTCGATGGAGTTGTAGGTCGGGCCGTGTGCGCCGGAGCGGACTGGGATAGAGCCGCGGCCGTTGCGCTTGCGCGGAGTTTGGCCGCCTCGCCACGGTGCGCTCTGGTCTTCGCTTTCGTAATCGTAATGGCGCGAGGTTGAGTCGTCGTCGGAACCGGCGCGCTGGCGGTAACTACCACTCCCGTAACCGCCGCGACCGTAGCCGGCACTACCCACTCCGTAAGCGTCACGATACGCGGTGCCGATACCCATGCTGGGCGTGCGTGGCGAGCCGAGGTCTTCCAGCAGCTGCGGCGGGATCTCTTCGAGGAAGCGCGACGGCACGCTGGCCTCGGGCATGTCGGTGCCCCAACGGCGGCGGTAGCGAGCGCGTGTGATGACCAGCGTGTCCATGGCGCGGGTCATGCCGACGTAGCACAGGCGGCGCTCTTCCTCGATCTGGTCGGGATCGTTGAAGGTGCGCGAGTGCGGGAAGATACCCTCCTCCAGTCCGACGAGGAACACCAGCGGGAACTCCAGTCCCTTGGCGGCGTGCAGGGTCATGAGCGTGATCTGCGCGCGCTCATCGTACTGATCGGCGTCGGAAACCAGCGCGGCGTGGTCGAGGAAGTCGCCGAGGGTTTCGCCGCGATCCTTGGCGTCCATGGCGGCGTTTACGAGTTCGTGCAGGTTCTCGATGCGGGCCTGCGCCTCGGGAGTGTCCTCGGCTTCCAGCATCTTGACGTAACCCGTGCGGTCGATGACGAACTTCAACAGCTCGGCGATTGTGGCGCTCTCAGAAGCTGCGCTCTGCTCTGCTGGAGCGCTGTCCGCTGTTGTAGCGCCCCCGGCCGCGGCGGG
>JAEZPW010000262.1 GCA_023441255.1 Acidobacteriota bacterium | reverse complement strand
CCCGTCGCCAGGGCTATCTTATAGATCGATTCGAAAAGGCACGCCTTCACAGCCCTTTTGAAAAGCACTCCTTTCAGGCAGCCAAGGCTTGCTTTTGAAAAGGCACGGGGCGTGTCCCGCCAGCGATGGTCGCGTTCCCTTCACCGGCCGCGAAAAAAGGCATTCTTTGAAAGGGCACGCCTTCAGGCGTGCCGCTACGTGCCCTTATCAATGCGGCTTTAGCCGCTGCGGTCAACCGTTTGTCGCCAGACTTTTCCGCCGAACGACACCGCAACCGCCGGTCACATCCCTGTGCAGCGATACGAGACTGACGCAGGTTCTGCCGAGGCATGAATGATTCGCAGCCGTGTGCCGTCTACATTGACCACCTGTGGTCCGAGCGTCTGTAGGTCATCAGCGCCGCTCACTACGCAAAAGTAGGTAGCAGCCCCCGAGAAACGTGCCGCCCCCATCAGCTGTACCTCGATGGGACTTCGTCCACTCACCCGACCGACAACTTCATGGGTGTTGAGGAGCCGCTTGCCTGAGGAGAGATACACAGGAGTAGTCGCGATCGAAATCGGAACTCTTGGCACTGGCGCAGCCGCCAAAAAGAGAACTGCCGACAATACCGTCAGGAGCAATAGGATTTTTGCCGCTCGCATGATTCACCTTTTGAACTTGTTCTGACCGGAACCGGGCCATGCGGCTCCGCCATAAGAGTGATCGGCAAGCGGCGGCAGAGCTTCAATCAGTGCCGTTGAAAAAGGTGGTTCAGCGGGCCAGCGCCATGTCCGACCGGGTACGCGGCTCGCATCGCTTCGGCAACATAGCTGTTAGCGTGGCGAACCGCTTCTTCCACCGAGTCTCCGAGCGCGAGTCGGCACGTCAGCGAGGTGGCAAAAGCGCAGCCAGTCCCGTGCGTCGCACGCGATTCAATATGCTGCCCGTGAAACTCCTCGCATTCTTCACTGTTGACCAGCAGATCGACTGGGTCCGCAAGGTGTCCACCCGTAACCACCACGTTTTTTGCGCCAAGAGCGAGTAGCGCTTCACCCGCCTTTCGCATTTCAGCGATGTTCGAAACCGGAAAACCGGCCAACAGGGCGGCTTCCTCAATGTTGGGAGTCACAACGGTGCTCAACGGGATAAGCCGGTCCCGGAGCACGTCGATTCCGCCCGCGCCAAGCAGGTCTGCCCCGGAAGATGAACGGACGATCGAATCCAATACCACAACCGCCAGACGAGTCTTCCCCAGAAAATCCGCCACTGTGTTCGCTACCTCTCGAGACCCCAGCATTCCAATGCGAACCGCCTCGAATGGCAAATCCGAAGCCAGCTCGTCCAGCGTGTCCCTCACCAGCCGGACGTCAAGGGGTTCCACCCTGCGCACTCCGCGCGTGGACTGAACCGTGACGGCGGTGATGCACGCTGCTCCGAAACAGCCGTGCGCGGCAATCGTCTTGATATCGGCAGTCACGCCTGCGCCGGACGACGGGTCGAAGCCTGCAATGGTGAGAACTATGGGTGGTGTTTTCATTTGAACAGGACGACGAAGCCACGAGTTCCACCCGCACACAGTGCTTCCGGACAGAACCCTCTCTGTCCAGATTACAACAGGTTCTACTCAGGATTCGGGCCATGACCTTACGTAACCCAACGCCCGCAGCGGGGTAACCATCTAAGTTTTATATACCCGGAAACGTTCAAGTTAGGTCGAATTTTGGACCTCCTGCCAGCACCGGAAGCTGGAACGAAGGTACTAGCTGTCCCGAGCTGGATTGACAAATGTGCTTTGTTTCATTAGACTTACCCAATTCTTTGGGTGAGGTGGAAGTTATCTGACTACGAGGAGTTTGCATGAGACCACTTTTAGCCCAGGCTGCAGTGATCGTCTTGGCGGTCACGGGTCTCGGCGCGGCGAGTCGGCTGAACAACTCGGATGCGAAACAGACGGAAAACTCGGCCCAGCAACATAAGGTAAAGGTCCGACAACCGCAGCACGAGAATCGCACCGCACACCGCCCGTATCAAGTTGGACGGGCATCCTGGTACGGCAAGTACTTTCACGGTAAGGAAACAGCCAGCGGCGAGAAGTACAACATGTTTCAGTTCACCGCCGCGCACCGGGGACTACCACTCGGCACCTACGTTAAGGTGACGAACATTCGAAACAGCCGTTGGGTCATCGTCAAGGTCAACGACAGAGGGCCGGTACCGGCCTCGCGAATCATCGACCTATCGTACGGCGCGGCCCAGATGCTCGGACTCAGGGCACACGGAGTTGAGCGCGTCCGCCTCGATCTGGTTGAGCCGCCCGCAGCGGCTGGCGACCAGACAGAAGTGGCCGGACTACAGGCTGGAGGCGGGCGGTAAACCAGCCCCCGCCGAACCCATGAAAGAAGCCGTGGGAGACGTGTGTCTGGGCGCTCACCGCAGGCTCCCGGCAGGCTCCTGTCTCGAGTTCCGCGTCGCCGCCCGGCTAACACCCGCGATTTGCCGCCGCCAACATGCAGCGTCTGCTAGACTTTTCGAAGACGGTACCAGAGATGAACGTGAAAGATTTCTCTGCCCTGAGTCCTCGCGATAGGCTCATCGTGGCGCTGGATTATTCGAAGGCTACCGACGCCCGGCAACTTGTCGCCCGGCTCGACGAGGCTGTTTCGACCTATAAGATCGGCAAGCAGCTCTTTACGGCTGAAGGGCCCGACCTCGTCCGCCAGCTCGTCCGCGTGGGCAAACGCATCTTTTTGGACTTGAAGTATCACGACATTCCCAACACGGTAGCCGGAGCCGTGAAATCGGCCGCCGCTCTGGGGGTGAGTATGCTCACCGTCCACGCCAGCGGAGGCTCGGCCATGCTCAAAGCGGCGGTCGACGCTGCGGCCGAGTCTTCGAACCCGCCCATGATACTGGCCGTCACCGTCCTCACAAGTCTCGCCGATCAGGATCTACAGGCCATCGGCGTCTCCGGTCGGGTACTCGATCAAGTACTGCGCCTGGCAACGTTGGCTCGTAACTCTGGCTGTGATGGCATCGTCGCATCGCCGCACGAGGCAAGCGAGATCCGGCGCGAGCTCGGAGAGGGATTCGCCATGGTCACACCCGGCGTTCGCCCAGCCGGAGCCGAACCCGGCGACCAGGCACGCGTACTAACGCCCGCCCAGGCGCTTGAGGCGGGTGCCACGCATATCGTGGTAGGACGCCCTATAACGGCCGCGCCTGACCCCGTTCTGGCTGCCGAAGGCATCCTGCGCGAACTTGGACCTATAGCCGTTCCCGAACCGTAGTCGTCTGCGG
>JAEZPW010000184.1 GCA_023441255.1 Acidobacteriota bacterium | reverse complement strand
ACGCCATCATCATCGGGTTCAACGTGCGTCCGGAGCGCAAGGCACAGGAACTGGCCGACCAGGAGAAGGTAGATATCCGGCTGCACTCGATCATCTACGAGCTGCAGGACGAGATCAAGAAAGCGATGTCCGGCCTGCTCGAACCGGTCATCAAGGAGACCTACCAGGGACGTGCGGAAGTCCGCGAAACGTTCCGCATCCCGAAGGTGGGCATGATTGCTGGCTGCTACGTGCTGGACGGCAACATCAAGCGCGACTCCAACGTGCGTCTGCTGCGTGACAACGTAGTGGTCTACACGGGCAAGATTGGGTCGCTGCGGCGCTTCAAGGACGACGCAAGTGAAGTGCGCAACGGCATGGAGTGCGGCATCGGCATCGCCGGGTATGGCGACATCAAGGTAGGCGACGTGATCGAGGCCTTTGTGACGGAAAAGGTTGCAGCCGAGATCGGGGTTTAAACCAGAAGTCAGTGGTGAGTGGCCAGTGGCTGGCAATCTAAACAGCCACTGGCCATTCCTACAAGTGAGCGACTTTGAATTGCCAAGTCGCGATTAAAACTGTGATCGCATATTTGACAATCGAGCTGCGGATCGAGGCGGCGCGTTCGCTGAAGGACAAGCGGCAGGTCACGCGAAGTTTAAAAGACCGTTTGCGAACGACTTTCAACGTCGCAGTAGCGGAACTGGATCACACCGAACTGTGGCAGCGGGCGACAATCGGTGTAGTGAGCATTTCCGATTCCCGCGACTATCTGGATGGCCTGATGCAGAGCGTCGAGCGCGAAGCGACGAAGATCGCGAACAATAACGGCGCGGATGTAGTCGACTCATTCGTCGAGTATGGTGATTCAGTCGCGTGAACGTCAGACGTGAAGCGCGAACTTGAAGATCGAAACGGGAAAGTGGTTTTATGCAACACGGCGGAGCCAAACATCATCGAGAGCGCATCGGCGAGGCGCTGAAGGAAGAGATCGCCACCATCATCGAGGGCGAGCTGGGCGACCCCAGAATAGGGCTGGCCAACGTCAGCGAAGTTCACCTGTCGCCCGACGGTCGCTCGGCACGGGTATTCATAGTCGTTCAGGGCAGCGACGAAGAAGCTGCTGAGACCATGAACGGTCTGGATGCGGCCAAGAATTTCATCAGAAGAGAGTTGACAGACAGGCTCCGGTTGCGGCAAGCTCCGGAGTTATTTTTCCAGTTAGACCACAGCGACCAGTACGGTTCTCGCATAGACGAACTGCTGGAGCGAATCGAAAAACGCCGGAGATGAGGGCCGGAGAAGAAGGAAAACTCCGGCAAAACAATGATCAGCGAGGTGTTGCGACACATAGAGCGAGGCGAGCGTTTTGTTCTTACGTCGCACGCCCGTCCGGACGGAGATGCCATCGGTTCCGTGCTCGCCTGCTCGCAGCTTCTCCGAGGCATGGGGAAGAAGTCCGAGGTGGTTCTTCGCGACGGCGTTCCCCACATTTACCGCCGGCTGCCGTTCGCTGACTCCGTGCTACAGGTTCCTTCGATTCCGAACCATTTCGACACTGCCATCATCCTCGAATGCGACAGCATTCAGAGGACGGCACTGCAAGGTCTGGACGGACGCTTCCTGATCAATATCGATCACCACGTCAGCGGGCGGCCGTTCGCCAACATCAACTGGATCGATCCTACGGCCTGCGCGACGGCAGAGATGATTTTTCGGCTCGCAAGGGAAGCAGGCTTGGTGATCTCCCCTGAAATCGCCACATGTCTATACACGGCGGTGGTCACGGATACCGGTTCGTTCGGATACGCTGGCACTACGGAGCGAACGTTTGCGCTGGCACAGGAACTGGTGAGGGCAGGCGCCGACCCCGTACGGATTGCTCAGCATGTCTACTTCACGAATCCGATCTCAAAGATGCGTTTGCTTGGCGCGGCACTTTCCACGCTCCACCGGGATAGTGGCTTAACCTGGATGTATGTGACTCGGCGGGACATGGAACGCTGTGGCGCCATCGACGAAGATTGCGAAGGTTTGGCAAACTGGGCACTCGGAATCGAGGGTGTAGAGGTCGCTGTATTTCTACGTGAACTGGCGGATAGATCGCATTGGCGCGTTAGTCTGCGGAGCAAGGGCGCGGTGAACGTAGCCAACGTCGCCGAGCACTTTGGAGGCGGCGGTCACGCCTGCGCAAGCGGATGTGCGGTAGACGGTCCGCTGTCGGTCGCGTCAGAACGCATTCTGGCGCAGCTTCGTATTGAAATGGCGTCCCACAATTCGCCTCCATTCTCCATTCAATAGGGCAACAGGATACAAATTCAGCAGAACAAGGGAATCATGAATCTGTCTTTTGGGCACCAGGCATTTCAACTCTGTGGAGCAATGTTGATATTGATCGCGTACGTCGGCCACCAACTTAAGTGGATGAACCCGGCTCGTGTCACCTACAACGTCATGAACGGCGTGGGTTCCGCCATTCTCGGCATATACGCCTTCTGGCCGAGGTTTCAAGCCGGTTTTGTAGTGTTAGAAACGGCTTGGACGGTCATCAGCATCTACGCCTTTCTTCGCGCCACTCGTCGCCACCGCGGCCATGCAACAAACCAGGACAACGCGCCGCTGATCTGTGAGTGCGAATAGCCGGCGTGCGAAACGGTCGCGAGTTCACATGCAACTGCTCGCCTTTTCTTCATGCACTAAGAAAGCTTGCGAGCCTTGAGCGGCATTGTGTACACTGAGTTCACCGCACAAGAGTGGGCGCGTAGCTCAACTGGCAGAGCAACTGACTCTTAATCAGTAGGTTGAAGGTTCGATTCCTTCCGCGCTCACCATCTATGATCACTGTAGTTTTTTCCCTTACTTTCCGCTACTGGACGATTTTCGGGTTTTATCCCCTGCTCTCATCCCCTTCTGTCGCAGTAGCAGTTTTTGGAACTCCGGTTGGATTGTGTCGGCGGGTGATAGTACCGCAGCGTGATCGTGATCGAGGTGTGTCGGGCGATGCCGGCTGCGGCGCACACAGGGCCTAAAAGCGAAATGTCCAGCGTAGCTTTACAGCGATGAGGTCGCTTTGCGGGATGAGGCTGAGTTCGGGACTGGTGATCAGTCGCTGCCACCCGTGGTTCCACACAACGAACAGGTCGTTACCGGGCTTCATGGTCCACCGCAGGCGCGTGTTGGTGCCCACGTTCTGGGATTCGGTGTCGTACTGAATGAAGGACGTCAGCACCAAGTTCGGACTCCAGGCGTAAGCTGTCTGGAGTTGCCATAACCGCTGCACGAAGTTGCCGGTGGGCAGGTGCGCGAAGTCGTTCTCGGAATCGGCTTCTAGTTGGACCCGGCCCTTGGGCGATGTCCATTTCATGTAGTTGATCTGCTGCGTCAGGTCACCGTTGAAGAACGTCCCGAACCAGGTTGTATTTCCGAACTGCAATGGGCGATGGCTGCTGGTTTGCGCTTCCAGCCGCCAGCGCGTGAACTGGTAAGAGCCGGGTGGAATCACAACACCCGGCGCAATCTGAAATGGCGCCAGCAGGATTTCGCCATGCGGGTCCCAGTTGAACTCGAACCGATCACCCGAGTTCAGGCGCACGTTGATGGGCGCCATGAAATATTCCCAGGATTGGAGAACGCCCTTTGAATCCGTGACGCGGCTGTACTGGTTTTCGACGAATACCTGTCGTATCCAGTGCAAGCGACCAGTCCTCGAAGGGCGCGGTTGGAATGCGCAACCGACGTCGGTCTGCCGGGTTCCGGGCCGGGGCAGAAAGCCAAGCAGTGGCTCAAAGGCATCGCCGTACTTATTACTTTGCGCGTTGCAGTCCCACAGGTCGTTGGGATAATCGACCTTGAATCCCCATGCAATCCTGCTGCCCGGGCCTACGTCGCCTTGTGTAGTCGCGGTCCACAAGCCCACAAGGAAGTTCTTATTGCCGCGGAACTTCGACGTGCGCCACACGGCATCGAGGCCGGCGAGCGTGTTATCGCGCATTGCCGCCGGGTCGCCGTGAGTAAGGATGGTTCCCACACGAAGATTTTCGTTCGCGTCATACGAGACGCGGCTTGCGAGCAGATTCGTGCCAGGTACGAGCGCGGAGGGCAGATTCAGGTCTTGCACAACGTCGGGGGGTACGACCGTGTCCCGTGTTTGGACGTCGAGCAATGCGACGTTGAGCCTGCCGACCCGGCCATTCAGTTTGACGCCGCCGTCCAGAGGGATCTGCGCGCCATCAAGCAGGCCGACGTTCCGGCTGAAGAAAGGGATGAACTGCTCGCCGAGTCCCAACCCGAAGGTGTATTGGTTGGCACCCTCCAAAAAGAAAGCTCGCTTCTCGGGGAAGAACAGCGGGAAACGGGTGAGATTGATCTGGCGAGTGTCCACCTCCGTCTCGGCGAAATCAGTGTTTACGGTGAAGACCGACACCAGTTGTGGTGTCATCTTCCAAGTCACCTCGCCACCTGTTGCGGCTTGCCAGCTTCGCGGACTCACGCCGTAAGAATCCTTGCTCCTTCCCGTGATGTACGGACTGAATTCAAGGCCCTTGCCCTGCTTCAGTTCGCCTACTCCGGAAAGTCGCCCTGCCCGGCTCAGGTCGAAGATATAAGAGTCCAGCGTCGGAGAAGACCAGAGAAGCACCATCTGCTCACGAGGAATAGTGCGCGCCAGGTTTAGTCCCCAGTGGTTCAGCCCGCGAGTGAAACTCAGAGTCCGCGTCGGGATGACGATTTCGGCCGTCCATCCGCCCTTCGTTCGTGCCGTTCGTGCGTCCCAGATGCCGTCCCAATCGAGAGAAGCATTCTCGGGGTTGTCGATGAGTCCATCGACGCGAGTGCCGGCCGCATTGACCTGGAAGAAGTATCCCGTGCGGTGATCGCCATAAGTATCAAGGACAAGGGCGACGGTATCGTCACCGCCCACATCTCCGTCCCGCCGCATGGTGTGCACGGCGATGGCTTCCGGGTGTGGGTCGTGGCAGCTAAACCCGAAATACAACGCATCGTCGGATACAAGGACGCGGACCTCGGTCGCGTAGGGATGAGGTTGTCCGGGATTAGGCGATTGTTGGGTCAGAGTGATAACCCGTGCGTCACGCCAGGCAGGATCGTCCAGTTTGCCGTTGATCGTTATCGAATGCGCGATTCGATGGGCGGAGATAGAGGGGTCCTCGGCGAACGCGCGAGGTATGACAATCGCCAGAAGACACAATGCCAGCGCACTCAAGCGTATCGAGGGACGTGCTTCGATTGTGGCGATGCTGGGCATTGTTGTTTGCGTACGGCAAGTAGGAATTCTGCATGAAATCTTCGGAATTGTCTCACCAGAAACGTGTGGCGCACTGCTCTATGGCGGCCACGGGTACGTTTATGCGAGTTCCCGTTACAACGCGAATACCAGACGAGTCCTAAAATCGCCGACACGCTGATCAGCACTGGTTCGGGAATCTTCCACTTAAGGAGACTGAGCAAGGTCAGCCCCGCGATGAGGGCTGTGGGGAGGTCGTGAACGGCGCGTCGCCCCAGGACGACAACTGCTCCGGCGATCGCGCCCGTCGCCGCTGCGGTCACGCCGCGCACGAACGCGTGCAGTTGCGGATTTCTTGCGAACCGCTTGTAATACGGAGCGACCAGCACAACTACCCCGTACACGGGCAGGAAAACTCCATCGCCGCAGCAATTGCACCGCTCAGTCCTGCTACAAGAAAGCCGATAAACGCTACGGTAATCACCACAGGTCCGGGCGTGATCATCGCAACTGCTACCGCATCAAGGAACTGTCGCTCCGTCAGCCAATGATGCTGAACCACGACGCCGCCGTGAAGAAATGGAACAATTGCGAGGCCGCTACCAAATACGAACAGACCTGCTTTAGCGAAGAATCCGAGCACTTCGCCGAAGCTGCCCAGCGATACGCTGAGGCCGGTTGCCAATACCACTGCGGGTAGTCGCGTTGCGGTGAACTGGCGCGGCATCGCTTTGACCGCAACAGCCACCATGCCCCCACCCAGAAACAGCCAGACGATTTCTCGTTCTGTGATCGCCGTCGTTGCGGCAAGAACCATGAAGATGATCCACAGCAGTACGTCGGATTTCAGGGTCGTCTTCATCAGCTTCCAGGCGGAGCGGACAATGATCCCAATCACGGCCGCGCCGATTCCATAGAAGGCCGCTTGCATCCATGGCAACCCGCCATAGCGCACGTACGCCAGAGCCAACGCAACGACCATCAGGAAGGAGGGTGTAACAAAGGCAAATGCGACGAGAGTTGCGCCCACCAATCCACCGCGAACGAAACCGAGATACATTGCGAGTTGAGCTGCCAAAGGACCGGGCGCAAGCTGTGCCAGTGCCAGGCCTTCAACGTATTCCTCGTTGGTCAACCACTTGCGTTCATCTACCAAGTCACGCTGCATGTACCCAGCCAGGGCTATCGGGCCACCAAAGCCGATCGTTCCCAGCCAAAGGAAGTACGCGACTAGCGCGCCAGCGAGTACTCGCCATGTGTATATTCGTTCGGGCGGGCAATGGACGCTTGCATCGGGGACTCCAATGCTATCTCAAAGTAGCTCGCCGCTATTTCGCCGGGCGCTCGCCACTCGCTGACTTGGTCTGGTCGAGCGCCGCACGTAAACCGCGCGCCAGCTTGATCGCGTCATCGTTCGCCCAGAAGTGCATGAACATCAAGTGTGGCTGGTCATTCAGCATGTGACTGTGTAGCGCGGTCACCTGAATGCCGTTGTCGCGCAAGGCCTTCAACACAGGATTCACCTCGCCCGGTAGTAGAACGAAATCGCCGCTGATTGCTGCACGCCCACTGCCCGTCGGCTGAAAGTTCAATGCCGTTGCCGTCCCCATGGAAGGCGGCACTTCCATGCCTTCGTCCGTGATCTTTTCGGAGCGGGGCACACTGACCTGCAGAATCCCGCCATTGATCTTGCCGGCACGCCCCAGAACGGAGTTGATCTGGGCTGTATCGATGTCGATCTTCTGCTCGCCAGCAGGCGCCGCGCTCCCCTCGGCCGCCGGTGTTTTGGTGAGCGCCAGCGCATCATGGATGGCCTTTGCCATGTTCACCGCATCTCCGCGACCTTCGATGTGCATGTACATCACTCGGGGCGTTTCGTGCAGGAGGTGATTGTGGACGGCGGTTTGCTGTACGCCCTCCTGCTGGAGTTTCATCATGACCGGCTCAACTTCATCTTCGGTCAGGACAAGATCGCCCATGACCATCGCGTGGTCGGGTGTTCCTGAAAACGCGGTCCACGACCCGAGCGCCAGCCCCGCTTGTATCGGTGTGCCATCGACCGTGACTTTCATGTCTTTGCGCGGCATGGCGAACTTGAATGTCCCGTCCGGTTGCAGCTTGCCGGGACGTTCCATCGCATGCTCGACCGCCTTCCACTCATTGCTCTTGTCCTCCGGCTTTGTGGTCTGTCCCCGCGCGAAGGACACAACTGCCAATGCAATGGCAGCGAGAGGAGTGACCTTTTCGATCACGCTTCCGAACTTCATTGTTGATACCTCCTACCACATAAAAGCGATCAAACGACGGCCGGTTGGCTTGCGGCCAGAACGCCCTGCTGCGGCGCGCGGTGCAAGTCACCGATCACGGCACACTGCTCGATCGTGTCTACGACTGCTTTGCTAGCCGAGAACAGCATCGGATCCCGTAAGGTTCGATGCCGTTGCCGGGCAGTTCGCCCTATAGTGACTCTCAGTGGAGCGCGTCATTGTTGGCTTCTGGACTTGCGCCTTCGATCGCGGGCCGCAGCCGACTTCGTGGGCACTTAGGGGGGTGTTTCTCGGTACTGGTCGGCGTAGTTGCGAAGGTCGGTCCCAGGTGTGCCTGCGACCGACCTTTTCGCTCGGAACTCAGATCTTCATGAGACTGGCTTATGCGTCTGACACTTACGCTAGTCTTCCGGCAGCAGAGTGGGGGAGTGGTCATCGGGGGCAGAATAACAGTACTTCTCCCTGATTCTTGCGACAGCTGTGTGAGCGGCATGAGCGACGGCACCTGCCGTTATTCCCAGTCGTTCATAAAGAGTTTGGTACCGCGCAGATGCGCCGAAACGATCCAGGCCTACAACTACGCCGTCCAAGCCTGTGTACCGTGCCCACGAGAGCGTAGCGCCAGCTTCCACTGCGACGCGTGCACGTATGCTGCAGGGAAGCACCTGCTCACGGTATTCGAGCGGTTGCTGCTCGAACAATTCACAGGAGGGCATTGAAACTATGCGCGCGTGGATGCCCTCACGCACAAGTATCTGGCAGGAAGCGAGGGCAACGTGAACCTCCGATCCGGTTGCGATGATGAGCACATCGGGATCAACCGCATCCTGAAGCACGTAGCCGCCACGAGCCACATCCTCAGCCGAAGGTGTGCGGTGCAGCTCCGGAACGGCCTGCCGTGTTAATGCCAGCACAGTGGGTCCACTACGGCGGGTCAACGCGACTCGCCAGGCCTGTACCGTTTCTGTGGCGTCGGCGGGTCGAATCACCACCAAGTTCGGGATTGCGCGTAACGCAGTCAGCTGCTCAATTGGTTGATGCGTCGGGCCGTCCTCACCCAGACCAATACTGTCATGGGTGTACACGAAAACCACGGGCAATCCCATCAGTGCAGCCATACGAATGGCTGGACGCATGTAGTCCGAGAAGACGAGGAAGGTTCCACCATAGGCATGTACGCCTCCGTGTAAGGCCAGGCCGTTGAGGATGGCGCCCATTCCATGCTCGCGAACACCGAAATGAATGTACCGTCCGCTGTAATCGTCCCTGGTTATCGCGCGCCCATTCTTCGGCAGCGTGTTGTTCGACGGCGTGAGATCGGCTGAGCCCCCGATCAGGTTCGGGATCTGCGGAGAAATTGCGTCCAGCACCGCACCGGATGCAGCACGTGTCGCCATCGGCTGCTGTGTCGATATTTCCGGAAGCATTCTCTCCCAACCGGCGGGAAGGTCACCTCGAAGCATCGCTTCGAAGTCCTTTGCCAGTCCCGGATGATCTTGGGCATAGGCGTAACGCAGCTTCTGCCATTGGTTCTGCCGCTCTGCGCCTGCACGAACCACACATTGCATCAGATCGCGCACCTCTTCCGGAACATGGAACGGCACGTCAGCAGGTAACCCAAGTTCCTGTTTCGACAAGCGCACTTCCTCCGCTCCCAGTGGCTCGCCATGCGCCTTGTGCGAGTCTTGGCGATTGGGACTGCCGAAAGCGATGTGAGTTTTGCAGGCGATCAGTGAGGGACGGACGGTTTCCTTACGAGCAGCATGAATTGCAATTTCCACCTCATCGGGATCGTGGCCATCGATTCGTTGCACATGCCAGCCGTAGCCGGAGAAGCGTCCGAGCACGTGTTCGCTGAAAGAGAGCGACGTCGGGCCGTCGATGCTGATCCCGTTGTCGTCATACAGCACGACGAGCTTTCCCAACCCAAGATGCCCCGCCAATGAGCAGGATTCGTGCGAGACGCCTTCCATAAGATCGCCATCGCTGGCAATCACGTACGTAAAGTGATCGACCAAATCAAAACCAGGGCGGTTGAAGTGCGTTGCAAGCCAGCGCTCGGCAATCGCCATACCGACCGCGTTGGAGAGTCCCTGGCCGAGTGGGCCTGTAGTGGTTTCCACGCCGGGCGTGAGGCCATGCTCCGGATGGCCGGGTGTCATGCTGCCCCATTGGCGAAAGGCTTGCAGTTGCTCCAACGGAAGGTCGTACCCGCAAAGGTGCAGGAGGCTGTAGAGCAGCATGGAGCCGTGCCCGGCCGAGAGCACAAAACGATCACGGTCGGGCCACTGTGGATCCGCCGGGTTGTGCTTCAAGAACTGAGTCCATAGGACAACCGCAGCGTCGGCCATACCCATTGGCATTCCGGGGTGTCCGGAGTTCGCATTCTGCACGGCGTCCATTGCCAGGCCCCGAATGGTGTTCGCGATGAGGCGGCGGGATTCCGCGAATCTGGGTTGTGCAAACGTGGTCACAGCAGGTGAAGTCATGATGAGTTCGCCTCACTTTGTCTCTGAAGCTGCCATGCCGAGAGGCACCGATTTCAGCCTGTTGAGAGCGGCGATGGGCCTTGCAAACCGTTGCCCTGAGTCGCCGTTGTAAGCGCGCAGGAGGTGATAAGTGATCAGCAATTGTGTGAGCGCCAGAGGGTCGCTGTGCCTCAGGTCCCCGCGGTCCGCATATTCGCCAAACTGATCAGCACCGAGAGGACGCAAGTCCGGAAGATGCTTCCAAATCTGGTCTTCCAGTTCCGCGGCACGAACTCGCTCAACATTGCCATCAATCTCCAGAAAATCTACAGGGCGGCCGGCATCACGCCCCAACTCCAGTCGAACGCCGGATCCGGCGCTGCGCTCCCGGTTAAACAGATAACTCAGGTCCGGGTGTGGGATGGTGGGGCGCAGGACCAGGTGGACGTTCAAGTGGCTGTCAGGCTGTTCGTAGTGTTGACTGCAATCGGGGTGGAAACGGACCACGACATCGGCATACTCTCGTTGCGGGCGTATGAAGTCGCGCGAGTCGTCTTCCCGCCTGTCGAGTTCCGCCAGCACTTGCTCGATCGAATAGCCGCGTTTGCTCGTGTCCCGCTTGACCTTCCACAAGCGCCGTAACTCTTCCGGAGGGTCCAAGAATACCTTCACATCATAGAAAGCGCGCATAGGCGCAGTGTGAAAGCCGAGCAAGCCTTCCACGATGACAAACTCTCGCGGAACGACGTATTCGGGACGGACCAGCGAACCTGTGCTGTGGTCATAGACCGGTTTCAGCATGGGTTCGCCGTAATGCGCGCGTTCGAGATGCAGTTGGAGTATGTCGAGGTAGTTGCAGTCGGGGTGCAGCGGAGTGATCTTCAGGCGCGCACGCTCAACGCGGTCGTACTTGTGGTAGTCGTCCGCGCAGATGTGGGTGACGCGGTGCTCCCCCAGGACCGCAGTGAGCCCGCGGGTAAGGGTGCTTTTTCCAGCAGCGCTGTCGCCGACAATACCGAGCACTATGGGTCGTTTCTTCATCGATGTACTTCTCCTCGCCGCTAGTTCCACCCTGGGGTTCATTTCGATACTTCCATTACCGCGACTCGCAGGTGTTGACCGATTCTGCATCGATCCCTCCGACAAATACGCGGCTCTGCCGTATATCGCTGGCCGCAATCCGCATCAACTCTTCCCGCGGAACACAGCTGCCCTGTTCAACAAGTCGACTCGCCTGCCTGAGCTTCATGCGATCGATTGCGTTGCGCACACTGCGGGCATTTGCAAAGAGCGGCTGGCGGATGCGCAACTCCAGGTATTCGACAAAGGCCTGCCGTCCCTGATCGTCGAGCGCATAGTTCTGCTTACGAAGCATCGATTCGCCGATCGCTATGAGTTCGTCGAGAGTGTAGTCAGGGAATTCGATGTGGTGGGCCACCCGCGACCGGAAGCCCGGGTTGAACTGGAAGAACGTCTCCATTCTTTCGAGATAGCCCGCGAGGACGATTACGAGGTCGTCGCGCTTGTCTTCCATCACCTGCAGCAGCATCTCGATGGCTTCCTGACCGTAGTCGCGCTCGTTTTCCGGACGGTACAGGTAATAAGCCTCGTCGATGAAGAGGACGCCCCCCATTGCCTTCTTCAGAACTTCTTTCGTCTTTGGGGCGGTGTGGCCGACGTACTGTCCTACAAGGTCATCGCGTGTGACGGTCACTAGGTGCCCGCGCCTCAGATACCCGAGGTGCTGCAGGATGGTGCCCATGCGCATGGCAACGGTGGTCTTGCCGGTCCCCGGGTGGCCTGTGAAGCACATGTGCAA
>JAEZPW010000160.1 GCA_023441255.1 Acidobacteriota bacterium | reverse complement strand
GGTTGAGAATCGCCTTCGCTTGGAACTCACCGATGCCTTGTCCCAGTTGCCTGGTGTTCGGGTTCGGGCCGCCGAGTTGTTCACCAGGGCCAAACAGGACTCTGGAAGCGTGCCGTCTGTCCTTCGAGACCTGAACGTCGACAAAGTACTGCTCGGCCGCCTCAGGATGGATGGCGACAACTGCGATCTCCAGATTGAACTGGTCGGCAGTGATGCCCTTCACCTGGCTTCATTTGAGTACAGCGGATCAAAGAGTCAATTGGGATCGATTCGCGACCGCATACAGAGCGACCTGTTTCACTTCTTCCAGTCGCACGGAAAGCCGGTGCAATCTGCCCGGGACAGCACCAACGATCCCCAAGCTTTCGAGGCGTACTTGCGGGGCCGGTATTATGCCTTTGAACGCAGCCCTGAGTCGCTGAACAAAGCACTCAAAGAGTACGAAAAGGCCATCGCGAAAGACCCTAACTTCGCCAATGCGTACGGTGGCATGGCGACGGCTTACCTTCGCCTAAGCACGTTCGGCTCCCGCCAGACAGATCAAAGTATTGGGAAGGCTCAGGAGTTCGCTCGACTGGCCCTGCAAAGAGACCCTCGGCTCGCGGAAGCGCACGCTGTGCTGGGTTACCTCGCCTTTACTCAGAACTGGGACGCTGCCGAGGGAGAGAAGGAACTCCGCTACGCCATTGAACAGGAACCGGAGCAGGCAGCGTATCACGTGTGGCTGTCGGTCCTGCTCTCCGATAGAGGACGTTTCGATGAAAGCCTGCGCGAGATCGATCGGGCGCATGAGGATGACCCGCGTTGGCCTTCAGTCTGGTCGGTTGAGGCTATGCTGGCAGCGAACGCACGTCAGGTTACAAGGTCGATCGATGCCGCCATGAAGTATGTGGACATGCTTCCCAGCTGGCCGTTGGCGCATGACCAGCTCGCATGGGCGTATTTCCAGGCAGGCCAGTACGAAAACGCCACCGCTGAATGGCGGCTGATGGCCACTATCGAAAAGGATTCTGCCCGGGTAGATTTCGAAGACAAAGCGCTCTCCGCGTTTCGCCAGGGCGGCATACCGACTTATGCACAGGCTCATTTGGCGGCTTTGAATGCTCCGTTTGCGGCCCATCACCCGAACGATTTCGCCCCGGCGGACTGGTACGCGTGCGCCGGACAACGCGATGCCGCCATTGCCGCTCTCGAGAAAGAGGTATCCAGCCACAGCCCCGACGCGCTGCAAATCGCGGTGAATCCGTTATATAAAGACCTTCACGATGACCCGAGATTCCTCGCATTGCTCACTCGACTGGGCCTCACACTCCCGACCTCATTCCGCGGCAGCGACGTTCACGTCTGCCGAGAGAAGTATTGAGCTGGTTTCGACGCCCGCGCTATTGTCCGCATTTGTTGCCGAATACCTGTCTACGCGGGCTGGTACCGAGAAACGGGCTAGTGTTAATTAATCGTTTCACCGGTTTCGTGTCTGGTGGGACCTTCCGCCACAGCAAGACCCGCGCCGCCCGCTGTTCAAGCTGGGGCGCGGGGCGTGAAGAAGGAATAGGTCAGGGGCGCTAATCGTCCACACCGAAATTCTGATCGAGTGGCGGTCAGGCCCTGCAATCATGCTCTGTTCATTAGCCGATTCGCTCTACTCGCCGGAATCACGCTCCAGGTGGCGCAGTTTTCATTGTGAAGTAGAGCCCTGAGGTGGCGCACTTTCCGGCCAGGCACGACCCCAGGTGGCGCAGTTTTAGCACCGGTTGAGGACCGCTCGGCCGGTGCCGGAACACGCTTTCAAGATCGCCACACGCGGATCGTTGTGGTTGCTTAGAAAATCAGATACTTACAACGAGAACACCGGAATATGCGGTAGTGGATTCCGAAGGCGGCAAAATACGGAAATGGAGGGATCCACCAGGTTGAACACCGTGCGAGCCGGCATCACGAACTCGTTCGGCGGACCTTCACGTTCTTGGCTACGGCGATAGCCTGACCCTCGTTGAGGATCCCAAAGCCGTAGGTCTCCTCGATCGACATGTTCTGGATTTTGTACTGGCCGTCTTCCCAGCTCTTGACGTGGGGATCTTCATCCACGATCAGGGCGCCGAGGTTCTTGCTGTTGAACATCATGATGTCGGTCGTGCGGGTCTCGGGGTCGAAATGCACGAAGGGGCTGACCAGGATGCGGAACGGCAGGCCGAGGTAGTTCGGCAGGATCGGCGCCGAGTGCATGTTCTGGTAGTTGCCGCTCTCGGGGTTCGCAAGACGAGCCTTTGGTACGGGACCGCCCTGAGTACATACTCATCATGTAGGAAATCCACAGGGTACTCTGCTTGACGGAGAGCCGTTTCAGAGTTATGAGGTCGTGCTCGCGTTACCTATGAGTATGAATCGAGACCAGATCAAGAACGCTGGTCGGTGATGGGTTGGCCATCGACCGAAAACGAGTTCTCGGCATGACGCGAAGCAGGGTTCGGAAGGTGAGATCACTTTCCGGGCCGCTGCGGAGCATTAAGAAGAACGCAGGTATCGGCGTGCGCGCCGGTGAAACGATGACAATAAACGAGCTCCTTCTCGACAACTGGGTTCTTCCGCGTTGGGGCGACATGCTCTGCTCGGAGATCCGGCCCTTGATGGTCGAGGCTTGGTTCGAAGCCATCACTTCGAAAACTCAAGGCGAGAAGAAGAAGCCGCTGGAATGGACATCCGTTGTGAAGATCCGGTCGATCATGTCGCAGGTGTTCAAGCACGCGCAACGGCATGAGCTTATTCCGGCCGCGATCGGCAAGGACGGACGACCCACCAATCCCGTGTTGTTGGCACGCTGCGAATCGAGTTCGAACTATGAGGCGATTGTCGTCACGCCAGACCAGATGATCGTAATCCTGAACGAACTCAATTCACCGGGGACACGGCTTGAGTGGACGCTGGCACTGCTGCACGCCGCAACAGGCCTGCGACCGGAAGAGTCCTTCGGCCTGAAATGGGAGGACCTCGACTGGAAGCGGAACGTGATCCACATCCGTCGTGGATGGTCGAAAGGCAAGGAGACTGCCGGCAAGAACGAGGTCAGCATGACCGATGTCGCGATGCATCCGGCACTGGCCGAAGCGCTGCAAGCATGGCGCCGCGAGACGCGGTACGGAAAAGACACCGACTGGGTGTTTGCATCCGACCGCGCGAAGGGCAAGAAGCCTCGCTTAGCAGGGGTGGCAGGACAAGACTATCTTCGTCCCGCGGCGATGAAGGCGGGCGTCATTCCGAAGGGCTACAAGGGCCGGTTCGGGTGGCACAACCTGCGCCATTCGCTGGCGACGTTTTTCGCTGAAAATGGCGTAAACTTGCCGGTCATTCAGGCGGCGCTGCGTCACGCCAAGCCGACAACAACGGCAAAGTACACGCGCCGAAAGAATGCCATTCAAATCAAGGCGCAGTCGAAGTTTCTTGAGGCAATAAATTGGCGAAGTCGGCCTCCGCAAGCTGATCTTGGGTTGAAACTTGGGTTGGAGGAGAAATCGCGGGGAGTTTCGAACCGGGTAAGTCGTTGAAAAGATTTGGTGGACCTGGTCGGGATCGAACCGACGACCTCTTCCATGCCATGGAAGCGCGCTCCCAGCTGCGCCACAGGCCCACTCGCTTGCTGAATCATTTTCTCGCACGCACAGTGTTTTCGTCAACGACGGCAGAATGTCTGCGTAACGTTTTCATGTTGCCGTTTCCATTCCGACTCCTGCACGCGCACAGGCGCGTGTTCTACACCGCGCATCCCATAAAGCAGGGGTAAGAGAGTGTCTAAGCCAGCGGAGAGGAAAGCAGGCATTGGAGCTGTATTCTGGATCACATTCATCCTGTTCGGACTGCTCGTGCTGATCGGAGTTTTCATCTGGATGTTCCGGCGCCATCCGCTTCCGACGAATCCAGAACGCCCAAATAGTGCGATCTGGACCGAGCCGCTCAGGAACGCCCAGGTACCGTACCGGGTTACTACACGCCACTTTGCGCGGTCCGGTTGGCAAGCTTTCGGGTTCTGAGAGACAATTTCGGTCATGAGAAGGATTGTGGTGATCGCGTTTCTGGGCGGAGCTTGTGCATGGGCACAGGTAGCTAATCCCGTGCCGAGCAGGCCCTCCGCGCCAAGTCAAGTCGGAGCGCCGGCGCAAATGACACCCGTCGGGCTGGAACTCAACAATGCTCTCGGGCAGTTGGAACGCACGGCACAGCAGACCGCCGGTCATGTGAGCCGGTTGTCGATCAAGAAGTGGAAGACCGACTCCGCGTACAAACAGCAGTCACAGCATGATGCCGATACGATCAGCAACAACGTCAACGGCATGCTGGCGCAGCTTGTCGCACAGGTCAGATCGAATCCGGACAGCGTGGCAACGATGTTCAAGCTGTACCGGAACGTGGACGCGCTTTACGACGTTCTCAAGACGCTGGCGGAATCAGCGGGAGCGTTCGGGCCGAAAGATGAGTTCGAGTTGCTCAGGAACGACGCACAGAATTTGCAGCAGGCGCGTAGCACACTCGCATCGCAGCTTGACGCCGTTGCTGTCAACAAGGAAGCCGAACTGTCGCAGCTGAGATCGCAGGTAGCGCAGGCCCGGGCGGCCGCAGCGTCGGCGCCTCCCAAAAAGGTTGTTGTTGACGACAATGAACCTCCAAAGAAGACCGTGAAGAAAAAGAAGACGGCTGCCAAGCCCTCCGCGGCGGCGAACCCGTCTCAGTCCCAGGAACAGGCAGCACCTCCGAAGTAGAAGATGTTCAGCAGGGCAGGAAGGCCGATCGTGGGCAGGCGGCCGCGTTCCTACGCGCCCCGCGGCGTGATCCTGTCATATGGTCGAAGCTCCTCCCGCGCGAAAGCATAAGCGGATTCCAGCCAGGTACTTAGGAGCACCCGGACCCTCCAACCGGGCGACGAGTTCGGCATTGCTGTCCGAGCAAGTACTGGAACTTTCTTTGCTTCTTTGGGGTCTATAGCTACAGCAGGTTAGTCCGGTGCCTTCGGGTGCGAAGGGACCGGCAGGGCCAATGATTAACCAAGGTGATGTGGCTTGTTCCCATGGCTGCCGGCCCGGGATAGGGGTTTTCGGGACGGAGAATCTGGTGGGACGGCTGGTCACGAGGTGCGTTGTAGTTGTTGCAACTTCCTGTTAATGTGGGGGTAACGCCATGAATCAGATGGCGGGAGCAACAACCTTGGGCGACCTCGCAAGCGCGATAGGAGCTCGGGCGGAAGAAGCTTCGGTCGTGGCCGAGTTGAAGGCCGGATCAGAGGAAGCTTACGCCTGGCTGATAGCGCAATACCACCAACCGATCTACAGCCTGGTCTATCGCATTCTGAACGAGCCAGCGGATGCCGCGGACACCACGCAAGAGGTGTTCATAAAGGTGTTCCGCGGGATGAAACGGTTCAACGGCGAATCAAGCCTGAAGACGTGGATCTACCGCATAGCACTCCATGAAGCGTCGAACCACCGCAGATGGTGGTTCCGGCACAAGGCCAAGGAAACTTCGATGGAGCCGGCGGATAACAGCGAAACGTCTGAAAGCGGACCTGGACTGGCGTTGAAAGACACGCTCGTGGATGAAGGTGTTTCGCCATTCGAAAGCATCGTGCAGGGAGAACTCAGGGCCCGAGTTGAACATGAGTTGCAGGAAGTACAGGAGCCTTACAGGACGACGGTAATCTTGCGGGACATCGAAGAACTGTCATACGAAGAGATTGCCGAAGTCATGCAGACTTCGCTCGGGACCGTGAAGTCACGGCTGATGCGCGGACGTGAAGCCCTCAAGAAGAGGCTGGAACAGTATGTCCGGCAGGACCTGAGAGCACAGGAACGCCCGGCGCAGTATGGCCGTGAGATCGAGGTTACGCCATGAATTGCACCGAAACCAGGGCACTGTTCTCGCTGTATCTGGACGGGGCGGTAACGGGGCGGCAGATGTGTGACATCGGCGAGCACCTGGGTGCCTGCCCGTCGTGTGCTGCGGAATACGCGCTGTTGAAGCAGACGCAACGGATGGTGACGAGCCTGGGGCGACGCGCGGCTCCGCCGAATCTGTCTCTGAAGATCAGGGTTGCGCTGTCGCAGGAAGCGGCCCGGCAGCGGCGTCCGTTGCTGCAGGGACTGTTGACGCGAATTGACGATACGCTCAAGGGCATCATGGTGCCGGCAACGGCCGGCGTGGTGAGCGCGGTGGTTTTCTTCGGATTGCTGATTGGCTTCTTCGCGCTGCCTCCGCAGTTGCAGGCGTACGACAATGACTTCTATACGCCGCCTGAACTGACCATGTCGCCTTTCGGCTGGCAGATGAGTTCGATCGCGGCCGATTCGCTGGTAGTGGACGTTTATGTTGACTCCAGCGGACGCGTGCAGGATTACCAGATCCTCAACGCTCCTGACGACGCGCAGGCGATCCTGCCACAGTTGAACAACATGCTGATCTTCGCGCGCTTCCGTCCGGCGACGTCGTTCGGACAGCCGGTCGGGGGACGCGCGGTGCTGTCGTTCTCGAAAATCAATGTGAAGGGGTAAGAAGGCTCTTTTGGCTCTTGGCTGTTGGTGGCCGCCGGCGATGCTGGCGGCCATTTTCGTGTGATGCCCGGTTATTGTGTGATTCCGACATCTGCCTCTGCCCCCGGCGTTCATTGGTAATATCGCCGTGTGGACACCCTCGGTTGGCTCCTTGATTCGGACCCGGCGGTCCGCTGGCAGGCGATGCGCGATCTTACGGACGCCTCCCCTGCGGCGGTCGCCGCGGAGCGCGCCCGCGTGGCGCGTGAAGGCATCGGCGCCGAGATTCTGGCCAGCCAGGGGTCAGACGGCTGTTGGCACCGACCCGACGCCCCTACCTGGTTGCCTACCCTGTTCACGATGCAACTGCTGCGCGCAACCGGCGTCGACCCTGCCGACCCTGCCGTCAGGTCGGCGGTAGCCCGTGTGCAGGCGGGCTTCCGCTGGGCCGATGAATTTGGCGCGAAGCCGTTGTTCGAGGGCGAGGTTGAGCCGTGCATCAACGGGGGCGCGCTCGCGCTCGGCGCTTACTTCGGCCATCCCTCGGAAAGCCTTGCGCGCCGTCTCGTGGGAGAACAACTCGACGACGGCGGTTGGAACTGCGAAGCGCCCAAGAGCACGCGGGCTTCGTTCCACACCACCATCTGCGTGCTGGAGGGAATGCTCGAGTACGAGCGAGCCGTCGGGTCTGCGCCGGAGATTGCGGCGGCCCGGCGCCGAGGCGAGGAGTACCTGCTCGAGCGTGCTCTGTTCCGGCGGCGCTCCACTGGCGAGGTCGCGAACGCGGCGTTTCTGAAGTTCGCTTACCCTCCCCGCTATCACTATGACGTCCTTCGTGCGCTCGACTATTTCAGAGCCGTCGGCGCGCCACCTGATGCGCGCGTCCGGGACGCCTTGCAGATTGTAGAGAGCAGCCGGCAAACCGACGGGCGATGGCTTCTCCATGAAACGCACAATGAGGCGCTCGCGTTCCCGTTTCATGAGTCTGTCGGCGAGCCGAGCCGGTGGAACACGCTAAGGGCGCTGCGGGTGCTGAGATGGGCTAACAGGTCATAGATCCGCTCCATCCAACGGTTCCCGAATTGGGATAGATGGACAAGGCCTTGTATTCACTCGTTATCAGTGGAACTGAGCGAAATCCGGGCGTAAATTGCTGGGTGAAATGGTGATTATCTCCCTGCGTTCGCTTGGACGTTGCAGGGTCGCTCACAATGGTGGCCCGAAGACGACACGGGCAACTTTCGGTCGGTGCTGCATTTCTATTCTGATGGTCTGCATTGTGGCTAGCGGGTCCGCTGTTGCGCAATGGATGGGAAAACAGACAGGATGCTACTCGTACCCAATTACCGCGAATCCGAACCGGCCCACGGTTGCAAATCCCGCCGATATCACACAGTACGGAGTGTTGGAAATTGAGTATGGTTTCAACGAACAGTGGCCCGGGCAACGCTCGAAACAGACGTCTCTGGACGGGCTGCTGAAGTTCGGGATGCTGTGCGATGTAGAGTTGCGGTGGAACACGACGCCGTTCATCTCGCAGACCAATGAGAGCGCAACCCACAGGGGGTTTGGAGACAACTGGCTCGGCCCGCAGATCCGGTTTCACCGGCAGACCAAGCGAGTGCCAACTCTGGCCTTCAGCTACGCCGTAAAGATACCCTCAGCGAGCGCCAGCGATGGCCTAGGAAGCGGAAAACTGGATCACTCCTTTACTTTTCTGGCCGGCAAGGATCTCGGCGGTTTTCATTTTGACTTCAATGCAAGTGAGTTTCTCGTCGGACGGACGGATAAGTCTGGCTTTGACAAGAACCAACAACTCAATCTGGCATTTTCACACCAGTTGTACAAGGGGCTTCAGTTTACTGGCGAATTTTACGGCCAGACGGAACTCAACCCCAACGCACCGGGGTTCGCATCTTCGCTGTGGGCGCTCACATATACTATTGTTCCACGACTGGTGATCGACGGTGGATTCGAAGAGGGATTGACGGCTGGCGGGCCCCAACATCACGCTTTCTTCGGAGTCACGTGGTCGATTGCAAACCTCTACCCGGGATGGAAACGAAATCGACCTCACACTCCAGAGGGGCGACCGAAAGCGCGAACGTACAACTAAGCAGTGATTGGCGTTGATGTGCTTGGGAGCTATGACTGTACTTGTTGACAAATCGACTTGTCGCAAGTAATCCCGAAGCGGAAAAGGATTACGGCCGGGCCCCGCCTGACTCCGTGCAAGGCTCCAAGGAAGGCGAGCGCAAGAATGGCAGTCCATAATTTTAATCGCGACAGGATTCGCCGCTTGTTCCAGCGGCAGCAGTTATATGTGTTCATAGCGGTTGTGATCTTCGCGTTGTTTTCCGTCCTGCATGTGCAAACACGCGTTTGGACGCTCTTGGTATTCTCGCTTTGCATCGGCAACCTGATGTTCCCAGCTATGACCTACCTGGGACGGTACTATGCCCATCGCGCTTTTCCGTTCAACTGGCTCGTATATGTCCCGCTGTTGGCGGTAGTGAGTTTTGCCTGCTCCGCGATTGCAACCGCAATCGTTTACTGGTTGCTGCTCACGCCAGCAAGTCGCGTCGAGGAAAGCCCCTCCGCCGACCTCCAGATCGGCACGTTAGTCACCTTAATTGTGGGGCTGGTCATGCACCTCTACCACAGCATGAGAGCCACCCTGGAAATGGAAAACGTAACGCTTCAGCAAGCGGTCCGGACTGGAGAGGCTCGACTTGAGGAACAGGAAAAGGAACTGCAAACCGCGAGAGAGATTCAGGCGGGACTTGTTCCAACGCAGATACCGCAATTGGACACGCTCCAGATAACAGCCAGTTGGCAACCTGCGCGAGTCGTTGGTGGCGACTACTTCGATGCCATCAAACTAAGTGAACAACGAATGGCTATATGCATTGCTGACGTCGCTGGAAAAGGAATCTCAGCGGCCCTTCTCATGGCCAATGTTCAGGCCGCGGTGAAGGCGTTCGCAACCGAGAATGCCACCCCCTCGGAGGTGTGCGAACGACTCAATCGTGTCCTGTGTAGCAATTTGGCACCCGGAAAGTTCGTCACGTTCTTCTATTGTGTTATCGATACCGAAGCCGCGACGATTTCTTACTGCAACGCGGGACATTGCTATCCGCTGTTGTCCCGCTCGACGGGCGAAATTGAAGTCTGCGAGGTGGGAGGTGCCGTCCTCGGCGTATTGCCGGATTGCAAATATGAAAGCGCAACAACCCGGCTTGAACCCGGAGACAGGATTCTGTTGTTCACGGATGGAATCACGGAGGCCACGAACGCGAGTGGCGAGGAATACGGCGACGGAAGGCTGCGCCAACAACTTGCGGAAAGTTCAGGCTCGAAGGTTACGACGCTGCATAGCATGTTGATAAAGCAAGTATCCGATTTCTGCGGGGACGATTTCGCCGATGATGCGACGCTTGTGCTGGTCTCATTCGCGCCATCGCAACAGGCTCTCTTCGCACAAGGTTAGCGGGCGATAATCGCCTTACCACGCATTATGAACGTCCACTTCCCCGTTTCGAAATCACAGACTTGGCCGTATGATGCCAGCCATGAAATTGGCCGTTGTCGCTGCGGTCGTTTGCCTCGCCGGTGCGGTGCCGCCCTGCCATGGGCAGGAGCCGCTTGCTGCAAGTGTCCCACCTCCGGTCAGTTCCAAACAAGAGATCGTGATTCCTGACGGCACCCCGGTCCGACTGCGTTTCGCGAGGGCGTTGCACTCTTATCCCTGGGAGATCGGCGTAAAGAAGGGCGAGGTGGTGCGCCTTGTGGTGGCGAAAGATGTTCGCGTGGACGGCACCGTGGTGATAGCGAGAGGGGCGGTCGCGCAGGCGGTGGTTGCGACGCCCGCCGTGGACAAGAACCCGTTTTTGCGCGCGCTGAGCACAAACACAGTGCTTTATTCTTCGCACCCTCTATTCCAGCTCAAAGTAAATTGGGCAGCGAGCGTGGATTCGTCTGAGATTCCGTTACGACCGCTGGAGAGCCCACCGGCACGAGCCTTCTTTGTGCAGGTTTACTCGGTCGGCGATGGAGCCATGGCTCGACCAATCGCTTATTCTCGCTTGGGAACAGAGAAGAAGGTCGATGCACCGAAATTCTGCAACGGAACTTACATCCCGGCCGGCACGCATGTGACGGTGTTTGTGGACGGCCCGGTGAAGTTGGACAGGGCCGACGTGGCAGAGGCACAGTCGAAATTGCCAGTGCCGAACGAAACGGCAACGCTGAGCGTGTATCGAACCATTGACGACAGGCCAAAGTGCGGTAAGAAGGAGAAACCGGACGCAACGGGATCGGGCGAAGGTGAGCCCGCCATTTACTGCGACGGGAGAAAGCTCGGAAGTCTTGCGGTCCACGAGTATCTGACCCTCGAACTCGCACCGGGCAAGCACACTTGCCGCGCGGACGATTCAGCACCTGTGGATATTTCCGTTGTCGCAGGCGAGGAGTATTTTCTGCGCGTCGGACAAGAGAACAAAACTCGGGGCTGGCAGATACAGGCCGTGGATCCGCTCGAGGCGGAGGACAGTTTAGCGATCTCGAAGGCGGCAGAGCAGCGTTGATAGGGCAGTCATAACGGCATGTGATTCGCGTCACCGCACGGTTTGCCAGCCGAAGCTTTTGATTGAAGAACACAAAACAGCATCTCTGGAGGAGATTGTGGCCGCAGAGTCGGGCAGGAAACCGCGCTGGTTCGTTGCTGTGGGTGTTTGCTTCTTCCTGGGGATACTTTTTCTTCAGCTCGCCTTAACGGCCGACAGAAACTCGATCACATGGGACGAGGACGACCACGTCTACGCGGGATACAGGTCGCTGAAGAACGGCGATTTCGGCATTAATCCTGAACACCCGCCGATGGTGAAGATGGTTGCCGCAGTGCCGATTCTGAATATGGCGCTGAAACTGCCCACCGTACATGACAACCGGTTCTTCAAGACGGACGCATTCCTGGGCGGCAAGGATTTCATCTTCAACAACGATGCGAACACCATCGTGTTCCGCACGCGGTTAGCGGCTGCGCTATTCACGCTGTTGCTGGCACTGCTGGTCTTTCTAGCCACGCGTGAGATGTTCGGGACGGCGGCCGGTTTCATTGCGCTGGCGATACTTGTGTTTGACCCGAACCTGCTGGCGCATGGCGCGGTGGTGACCACGGACGTTGCGCTGTCGTGCTTCATGTTTGCCACGGTTTATGCGTATTACCGGTTCAGCAAGGCGCCGTCGTGGACGCGGTTGATGCTGGTGGCGGTGGGCGCTGGCCTGACGCTGGCGTCGAAACACACCGGCATTCTGATTTTCCCGATGCTGGTGATGCTTGCCATCTATGAATTGGTGCGCGGGCGCAAAGAAGGCCAGGTGAACACCGTTCGCCATGCGGCGAGACTGGCAGGTGGACTGGTCGCGGTGGGAGTGCTGGCCGTGGTAATCCTGTGGGCGTTCTACGGTTTTCGGTACGAAGCGCGGCCTGACGGCCTGAAGCTGACGCCATCGATGCAGGAGTTAGCGAACCAGGTCTCGCATCCGCGAGAGGTTAAGCTTCTCAATGCGATGGCGAAGTACAAGCTTCTGCCCGAATCGTATCTCTACGGACTGGCGGATGTGCGCATCATGGGCGACTTTTACCGTAGCTATGTGCTGGAGAAGTCTTACGCCCATGGCGTGTGGTTCTACTTCCCTATCGCGTTCCTGGTGAAATCCACCGCGACCTTCATGCTGCTGCTGCTGCTCGCGGTGGTTGCCATCGCGATGAAGAAGCTGACGTGCTGGCGGGAGCTCCTGTACTTGACGATACCTCCGGCATTTCACTTCCTGGTGGCGATGAGTTCGAAGATGAACATCGGTGTGCGACACATACTGCCGGTTTACGTCTTCGGGGCCGTGCTGATCGCGGGAGCGGTATCGGCATTCATCAAGCAAGACCGGCGCTGGGCGTATGCGGTGGCAGTTTTGATCGCGTTCCAGGCTGTCTCCTCGGCGAGAACGTTCCCCGCGTACGTGGCGTATGCGAATGAATTCTGGGGAGGCCCTTCGCAGACTTACAAGTACCTGACGGACTCGAACGTGGACTGGGC
>JAEZPW010000142.1 GCA_023441255.1 Acidobacteriota bacterium | reverse complement strand
CGTGATTCGGCCGTCGTGTAAGCGTTCCAGGCGCCCCTCAAAATGCTTCTGCCCATCAACAGGTTCGTTGACGAGAACTTTCACGAGGCTGCCCACGAAACGCTCGTAGTCGCGCGCGTCCTTCAGCTTGCGATCAAGACCCGGCGAGGACACTTCCAAGGTATAGCTGCTGCCAGGCACCGCATCTTCGACATCGAGAATGGTGCCGACCTCGCGGCTTATGTTCGCGCAGTCTTCGTGCGTCACGCCCGCCGGTTTGTCGATCGTGATCCGCAGCATGCGAGCTTTGCCGCCGCCGCGGAACTCCACATCCACGACCTCCAGACCGCTATCGACCGCGACCCTTTCAGCTATTTCTCTTATTTTGTCCAGTTCCAACGCCATGTCTTAACGAGCCGCCAACGCGCGGACACCCCGTAACTTCAACGACACAAACAAAAAGTGGGCTCGCGCCCACCGGTGTACCGCGCCGATATGACACAAAACTCAGAGTTTCATTCTATGCTCCGGCTCGGCAAAACACAACCGGCGACCGCTCTACCGCTGCCAGCCACCGCCCAAGGCAAACCACGGGTAGAGCCCCGCTATCAATTGGATGTGGCCAAATGTTAACGGGATGCAGAGTAGCTAGAATCCGGCGCCCTCACCTGAAAACCTGGTAGTTGAAGCTCCAGCATCCCTGGCGCAATCACCATCCCAGCGTCTGACGAAAAACCGGTTCAAAGTCATCCGCCATGCGGCGGTGCTCAGCTCGGGTCGGATGCGCGTCGCAGTCGAGGCCGGGATAATGGCGGCTCCCAACCCAGATCACGTGCGGATCATTGACCTTCGCGACCGTATCCCGGATGAAAACCTTGAGGGTGTCATCGGTCACGATTGCGCCCTGGGTCAGCATGATGACGGCCTCGGGGTACTTTTCGCGTATGCCGCGAACGAAGGTCACGTAGGTTTCCACGAATTCGTCATGGGCCAGGGGCTGTGTTTTCTGCAGGTTGAAGTCGTTGGTACCAATTGATACCAGGATGGCGTCCGGCAACCAGTCGCTGGGCGACCACTCAGCCTGCTGGCTCGGCTCATCAGCAGGGACCGACAGTCCGAAAAACTGCGGTGCATTGAGCACGTCGCGACGGCCTCGATAATCGCGAATAAGGCCTCTGCCTCCGAAGCACACCAGATGCACCTGTGCGTCAAGACGGCGTCCGAGCAGCATCCCGTAAGAGTCATAGGCATTCGTCGGACGGAACAGGCCATCTTTGCATCCGGGAGCATGGTCCAGCCCGGCGCCGCAGGTCACTGAGTCGCCGATGAACATGATTTTGCGCTTGGGCAGCGGCCCGGGGTCGGCCAGCGTGCCGTCCGGCGCGAGGCCAACGCCCAGAAATCGGATGGTTCCCTGCCAGGTTTCGGTCCGTTTGACGATCTCAGCCGTGTGCTGCCCTGTATCGAGCCCGGCCGCCAGCACTATGTCGGTCAGCCCTTTTTTCAACTCGTGCACCGTGGGCTGGCCGCCGTCCACGACCGTCGTCACAGCAGCCGTATCGGTGTCGCTGGAGAACCTTGCCCATGCGCTGCTTCCGGTGAAACGAAACCGAATCGTTGTGCCCGGGTATCCCATCCGGGGCTGGGATGCGTCGTGCTTGTCCATGCGGCCAAGCAGCACAATTCGAGGGTCGGAGGGCGTCAGGAGAACGGTCGAAGGCGTGCTATTCGCTGACGGCGCTGTCTGGGCAGTAGACCCCACGACGAGACACAAAACCAGAACTAGGACCGCTTGCGAGAAGAGCCTGAATTTGGATGAGTTCATATGTCCGTGTTATCCGAGGCGCGTTTATTCGTCTTGCCCTTCTTCTGCGTCGCTCTCCAGACCTGCTTTCCTCAGCAGGTACCGCAGTGACCTCTCTCCGCCCGCACCACGCTGCTCGCCCGCCACGTTTCCGTCGCGGTCAATGACCACGTAGATAGGGTAACTACTCGCTGCGAACATGGCGGCCAAATTCGTATCATCCGTCGTCACGATTCGGCACGAACGTGGCGTAGCTTCGAGGTATTTCTTGACCGTCTTTTTCGACTCACCGACATTGATGGCCAGCACTACCAGACCCTTGGGCGCGAGTTCCTTATCGATTCGGTCTACCAGCGGCTGTTCCTGGCGGCAGTAAGGGCACCAGGTGGTCCAGAACTGCAATAACACCACCTTTCCCTTCACCGAGTCGTTGTTGAACATCTCCCCCGTGGTGGTCTTCGCATTGAAGCGCGGCGCGGACTCCCGGCCTTTTTTGTCGGCGGCTAAACCAGATAGGCACAGATACGAAAGCAGCAACAGCGGCAGCAGAGTCTTCCTTGCCGGCATGCGCGGGACTATAGCAGCTACAAGCGATTTCGGGAAGAGTATCCGCTTCAGGTGCGGGGTTCAGGGCCTGTGGCGACTCGGACGCGTCCCAGAACGGGCAAACAACTAGAACGCTATCTCACAATCTATCGAAAGGGCACACCTTCACACGCTGCGGGAAGCGGCATTCTTTGAAAGGGCACGCCTTCAAACGCTGCGGGAAGCGGCATTCTTTGAAAGGGCACGCGTCCACACGCTGCAGAAAATGGCATTTCTTTGAAAGGGCACGCCTTCAGGCGTGCCGCCAAGTGCAGTCCGATCAAAGCGGCTTTAGCCGCTGAGGTCAGCCCTTTCGCGCCAATCCGACGTTTTCCAGAGCCTGTTCAGCCGCTCAAGGCCGCATAAATCCTGGCTTTAGCCCCGAGGCAAGCCCATTACAAGTGCATGCCCCCAGAACGAACGAATTACCCGCTTGCCTTCGCTCTTCGCGTGGTAATCGCCCAGTCGGCGTCTGGATCGTCGATGGCCAACTGGTGCACCCCACCAGGAAATCGGCTCAGCACGCGCTCGTACTCGGCTCGGTACGTTGGGTCGGGATGCTTCCACTCATGGACGTAGAACACGCGCGCTACACCCGCCTGCAGCGCTTCTTTGATACAACCGAAGCAGGGCTGCATGGTCGTGTACATCGTGCTGCCTTCAAGGGCAATACCGAAACGGGCGGCCGCCAGTAGCGCGTTCTGCTCGGCGTGAACGCAGATACATAGGTCGTAACCCGTGCCTGACGGGAACATGTCCCGGTTCGCACAGCGGAGACACCCGCCATCCAGACAGTTAGGCATGTGCCGGGGCGTACCGTTGTAGCCAGTCGCAACGATACGCGCATCCTGAGCGATGACCGCCCCAACCCGGTTGCCCATGCAGTTGGCCCGCTTGCGAACCGCCATCGCGATGCCCATCAGATACTCATCCATGTTCGGACGTGCCGTCTCGTTCGCCATGTCTCTCGTCCCGCGCCTGGATTCCGCTAAGCTAAAGGCGGTTCCAGCGAGTTTACAACAGACGAGCCCCTCGCCAGCCGCATCGAAAATGAGCAAGTCACGATGAATGGCAATTCCAGAACGGCCGGAACGCAAGACGCGATTGACGTACCCCGCCAGTCGCGCAATGTGCCCGCTTTCGGCGCGACCTCCTTTTTCAATGACACAGCCACCGAGATGGCCTACTGGATCCTGCCCGCTTTCCTTGCTTCCATCGGAGCAGGACCGGCTGCGCTGGGCATCATCGAGGGCATCGCCGAAAGCATCACTTCGTTCGCGAAACTCGCCTCCGGCTATTGGACCGACAGGGTATCGCACCGAAAACCCATAGTGGTTGCAGGTTACGCGGTTGCAAACGCGGTCAAACCACTGCTGGCCCTTACGACCTCGTGGATACAGGTGCTGTTCATCCGCTTCGCCGACCGGCTGGCAAAAGGGGTACGCGGCGCACCGCGTGACGTGATGGTGGCCGAGTCGGCTGCGCCGGGCCGCTCCGGTGCCGCTTTCGGGCTTCTGCAGTCAATGGACTCAGCCGGGGCCATAGCAGGCCCGCTCCTCGCCCTGGCAATCCTGCCCAAATACGGTTTTCGCGGGGTGTTCGTGGCGGCCATCGTGCCCGGGGCACTCGCCGTGTTGGTGGTCACGTTGGTGGTTCGCGAGAGACGTGTCCGCGCAAACATTCCAGTTGAGAAGGAACCGCGAGTCGCGATATCGGCCGCTAAATTGCCTGTCAGCTTCTACTATGTAATGTCGGCTGTGGCGCTGTTTTCGATCGGAAACTCCAGCGATATGTTCCTCGTTCTACGTGCCGAGAGCGCCGGCATTTCAGTAGCGCACACCCCTCTGCTCGGGCTCGTATTCAACATCACCTACACGCTTTTCTCCTGGCCGGCCGGAAGACTTAGTGACACGGTTTCTGCACGGGGCCGCAAGTCACACCCCCGGGCTCGCCATGCCATTGCCGCCGCCGGATACCTTGTGTTCGCGGCCACCTACACCGTCTTCGGAC
>JAEZPW010000072.1 GCA_023441255.1 Acidobacteriota bacterium | reverse complement strand
ACGGCCAAGCTCAAGTGCAACAATGCGAACGCAAAACCTCGTCGCCAGTTCATAATGTCCCGTCTAAGCTAACAGACACCCTTGCTTAAGAAATTGCTCCTGTAAAGCTGTTTGTGGACGATAACAGCGGGCCATGACCGATTCCGGTCACAACGACGCATGAAAATGTTGGCGATCCGGCGCAGAATGACTGTGCCACAGGCGACCGAGCCCGAGGAAGCCAATGGTGCGGAAAGTTGAGCCCGTTTTAACAGCTTGGTGCTGGACGCCGTAGGAACAGCGAAGTGACACCTCCGTGAGGAGAGTTCGAAAGGGAGATTCTTTAAGTGCAGGCGTCTTCGCCGGTGGGTGAAGGAGAAGCGCCATGAGAGTCCATCGCAACTGCTGCGGCCTCGACGTACACAAGAAGACGATTGCTGCCTGCATGATCATCGAAGACGCTGAGGGTAATAGCACGCGCGAGAAGCGTCTGTTCGGAACCATGACGGGTGATATTCATGAACTGGCGCAATGGCTGTGCCGGGCCGAAGTAACAGCGGTAGCCATGGAAGCGACCGGGGTGTACTGGATCCCGGTATGGAACGTGCTCGAACCGTACGGATTCAAACTGCTGCTCATCAATCCCGAACACTACAAAGCCATTCGTGGAAGAAAGACGGATCTGCAGGACGGACAGAGGATCGCCGAACTGCTGCAGGATGGTCGCCTCGTCGGCAGCTTCGTGCCGCCGGTCGCCATCCGGAGCGTGCGCGATCTAACGCGTTATCGAACCCGGCTGGTGCAGCATCAGTCTGCGGTTTCCAACCGCATTCAGAAGCTGCTGGAGCAATGCAACATCAAGCTCGCCTCAGTCGCCAGCAATGTGCTTGGCGTCAGCGCCATGGCCATGCTGCGTGCGATCGCTGCGGGAGAAACCAACCCGGCTCGCCTTGCGAAGATGGCGAAGATGCAACTTCGCAAGAAGATCCCGCAGTTGCGCCTCGCTCTCGAAGGCTGTTTACTACCCCACCATCGTTTCTTGCTCAGCGAGATGATCGAAGACCTCGATCACGTCGCCGCAAAGATCGGGCGCGTCGAGCAGATGATCGAGCAGGAACTGCAGCCGTTTCAACAAGCCGTGGATACCTGGATGACAGTGCCGGGAATCAAGCAGCGCCTGGCGTGGACCTTGGTCGCCGAGGTAGGGCCAACGATGGAGCCGTTTGCTTCGGCAGCCCACCTGGTTAGCTGGGCCGGCGTCTGCCCCGGCAACAACAAAACAGCCGGCAAACGAAAGAGCGGCACGACACGCGACGGCAATCCTTGGCTTCGCCGAGCCCTGTGTGAGGCGGCGTGGGCGGCGTCGAAGACCAAGGCCACGTACCTCCAAGCGCAGTTCCGACGACTAGCCACCCTGCGCGGACCTAAGCGTGCCATCCTCGCGTTGGCAAACTCTATCCTGACCGCCGGCTACTATATGCTCAAACGAGGTACGACGTATCGCGATCTCGGCCCCGACTACTTCGACAAGCGCAACGTCCCGAGGGCCACGAAGCGACTCATCAAACGCCTCGAGGCACTCGGCCACAAGGTATATCTCGAACCGAGCTTCATCACGCAAGCACAAACGGCCAGTTGATCGATGACATTTTCAAGGGAGGGCATCCCGCTCACTATCCCGAAACGGGATTGTGACCGATAAGGGCGATTCGCGACAGCTATCCTGCGTGCTCAGTCGGGTCTGCGTACTTCGGCAGCCCACAGTGGACACATCGTCGTGCGAATGTGTTGTGGTACCACCACTTAGTGAAGAATGGCTTGCCGCATCTTGGACACGCAAACCGTATCACTACGTTTCCGGCGACAGCGAAGAAAACCATCCACGCGAACGCCAACACGAACGCCGGAGTGAGTGTGGAGAACAAGCGTATCGACACCAGAGCGACAGTGAACACAACCGGCACATAACCGAACAGCGCGAACAGCGCGATGTTGCGCCGTTTTCGGTATTCGTTCCAAGCGTCAGTTTGTGCTGTCATCCTCTGCCCCTTTAGCGCGGCCTGTCCATCACAGCATATAACTCCAGTATCCCGAAACAGGATGTGAGCGATAAGCGGATTTACCGTCAACAACGGCATGTTCAAGGTTCACGCCCTGCCAACGTGCCGCTCTATATGTGTGATTAACGCGCCGACGGTGGCAATTCTCTCCAGCGTTTCCGGAGTGATGTAGTCAAATGGGCGTTCTCCCTCTCCGAAGCTGAAACCAGAGCGCACCTTCGTAAATCTGTCGTTGAGTTCAGCGAGAAAGTATTCTGCATCCTCGCTTCCGACTTCATCCAGCCAGCGGTAGTCGTCCGTCAATGCTTGCTCTTGGACGTCCAATTCCTTCGCCAGCAACTTCCGAACTTGTGACCCTATTGTGTTCATCATCTGAATCAGGTGCGTTCTGAAACGGGATTGATGGACAGAAGTGCGATTTCTCGACAGCAACGGACGGTGACTTCGCCGCAAGTTCTCAGTGCAATAGCTCGAAAAGCGAAGGTATCCGGAATGGGAATGGCATGTAATCGTGCCATCCCACGAAGAGGGAAAAGACAACGTGGATAAACGGCCCAATTAGAACGGCCGAAGGGATATATTGCCCCACTTCTTCCCGATTCATTCGCAACGCGATCGGCGGCAGGAAGAACGTTGTTAGCGCGGGTGCGCCGTAGTAAATCCACCACGGCAGGTTTGCCAAGATGTGGCCGTAGCGAGCGAATACCATTCCGCCGACCACGACGATGGCAGCCAACCAGCAGAAGGCCGCTATCGGTTTGTACGGCCTCTTTCGAAGTACGACCACGAGCACTGTGACAAAAACAACGGCTGCGGCGAAAACCAACACGGCAAAGCGTGCTAGGTCAGTCATGTTGCGCCTCCTCCCTACTGACGTGAAATCTATGCCCTGCATAGCCGGAAAGCGCGAGAACCGCATAGGACAGCCATATCCAAGGCGACTGATCGACGAAGAAGAGCCAGTTCGGCTCACCGTGACGAAGTCTCGGGACGATCCATATGTAAGCCACTGCGTCGGACGCGAACGATAGCACGATCCAGACGGCTACTATCTCCATCGTGGCCCACGCACTCTTTTGGCCGGAGGACTTGATTGCTTTGAGATACCACCAAATCAGCAGAGCGCAGAAGACCGGCATGAAGGTAAACACCACTACCCACATGGCCGTCGGGCTAAGAAGCAGGTAGCTACCAAAGCCAAGGACCGTCCCTACCAGGTACATAATCGAGAACGTGATCAGCATCCACCAGAAACGGGTCACGTGTACCTCCGCGTTGTCAAATCGGCGCAGCAGCAACACTTTAAGCCGATTCTCAGCAGAGTTCCACGATTGTTGTCGCTATCAGGGCTTCTCACTCCCTATTCCGACACGGGATTGTGAGCGGCCCGGTGCCCCACGTTCGCGAAGCTAACGTGGGCTGTTACAGGCGAGGTCTGGCCGCCGTCATCCATCCTGAAAAGTTCTCCGGAACACCCGGTTTCCCCTGTCGCAAAACATCTGCTTCCATCCACCGCCGGATGTGCTACTTTTCTGCGCATGCAGAGACAACTCTGGTCGGCTGCCGTTCTGCTCGGGCTGTGTACCAGTGTTTTCGCCCAGGCTCCACAAACCGCCAAAACTCCGACGTTCACCTCGCGCTCCGAGATCGTGCTCGTTCCTGTGGCGGTACGCGCGAAGTCGGGCCAGGTCGCAAGCGGGTTGAAGAAAGAAGACTTCCGCCTGGCGGTCGATGGCAAGCCGATCAGTATTGCGAGCTTCGAGGAAGTGAAGTCCGGCGCCGCACCGGCACTACTGCCGATCACTCGCGGCGTTTACACGAATCGCATCGCCAACGAAGACCGGCCGCAACGGCTCACGGTTCTCCTGCTCGACTTCCTGAACACTCCGTTCCTGAACCAGGAAGAAGAGCGGCAGGAAGTCGGCAAGTTCCTTCAGCATCAGCTGAAGCCTGACGAACCCGTAGCGCTGCTCGCGCTCACGCGGCGTGGCCTGCGCCTGCTGCAGAGTTTCACTACCGACTCGGGCGACCTCTCGGTGGCGCTGCGCCGGACGCGCATGAGTCGCTCGGAGATGAACGGACTGCACTGGGTCGGCCCCATGCCCGAGGACGACATGTCCGGCCAGTTCATCCTTCGCGACCGCATCCGCCTCACGCTTGAAGAACTCGAGCAACTGGGGAACGCCCTGGCCGGAGTTCCCGGCCGAAAAGTCGTGGTCTGGACCACAGGCGGCTTTCCGTACCTTCCTTATGACCGCCACGCGGCGGCGAACCTGAACACGGATTTCGTCGGCGACTACGAGCGCGTGTGGCATTCGCTCAACCAGGCAAACGTCTCGCTTTACCCGATCGACGCCAAGGGCCTTGTCAATAAGCTCTTCGAAGGACGCGAAGGACGTTATTCCGCCGCGAACGGCCGTGCAGCGCTCGGTCCTCGCGGGCTCACGCCTCCTCGCTACGACCGTTTTCAGCAGGAACAGGACACGCTCGAAAAGTTTGCCGACGAAACTGGCGGAGTCGCATGCATCAACCGCAATCAGTACGCCTCCTGCATAGATGACGCGCAACGCGAGGCCGTGGATTACTACTTGCTATCTTTCGGCGTCACGCCGGAGATGCGCAATCGCGACTGGCACAAGATACGGGTGAAAGTTGATGGCAAGTACGAAGTGCGCGCCCGCCAGGGATTCACCGTCGAGAAGCCCAAGGATCCGGACGCGAAGGACGAAATGAAATTAGTGGGCCGGGCGTTACGCTCGCCACTGGAATACACGGGTCTGAAGATGTCGTTCCAGTGGCTCGATGTAAAACCCATCACTGCCGGCAATGCCAGCGCACCAGCTCCCGAGAAAAGTCCCGCAGCGAAGTATCCGCCCGTAGCAGTGGCGAAGTTCCGGCTGCAACTGGCTCCGCGATCGGTGGACATCGACACCACCAACCAGAACCGGCTGCAGTTGACGCTCATGGCCGTGGCCGTGGACGAACGTGGCGAGTACGTCTGCGAGCTGGCGAAGGGGGTCGACGCGAACCTGAACGACGCCGAAGTTCGAGACTTTGATAGCGCCGGGACGGAACTCGACAACGAGGTGGCACTGCCGGCCGGGCGTCTGCGGGTGCGCTTCGCCGTGCGCGACCGCATGACCGGACGCATCGGCACCATCGAAGCACCGATCGACATCCCCACACAACAGGCGAATGGCACCGCGGTGGGAAATCGGTAAACAGTTGGAGGTGCGCTTTTTCCCGCGCCGTACCCGGAACCGAAAGCCCCATCCTTCGCACGGTTCGAGACAAATAGACGGTTAATTCTTGGCTGAATAAACCATATGCCAATGGGCCAGAACCACAGCAACAAGAACGGCAACAAATAATCGGAGAATGTGCCACGTTTCCCAGTCTCTGCGAGAACGAGGCTCCTGGCCACGAAGAACGCCGCGTAAAGCGTGCAAAACATCGGGAAGAAATCCAGCGGCAGAAGCCAATCCCACCTACTCACCGGCACGATGTTGAATAGCGGCACGTACAGG
>JAEZPW010000068.1 GCA_023441255.1 Acidobacteriota bacterium | reverse complement strand
TTCGGACCGCGAAGCCGTGAACGTTATCTCCCGCTTCTGCGATGAGAGGCTCGGCAAGGGCATCGTCATGGCCAAAGACACGCCCAACTTCATCGCCAATCGGATCGGAACCTTTTCGGTCTTGAATGTCATGCGGCTCATGGAGGAGATGGGCTTCAGCATCGAGGAGGTGGATGCCCTAACCGGAACAGCCGTAGGTTGGCCGAAGTCTGCCACTTTCCGTACCATCGACATGGTCGGTCTCGACGTCCTCGGCCATGTCGTACGCAACATGACCGAAAACGTCCATGACGAGCGCAGCGATCTCAAGTTGCCTGAGTTCTTCCGCCGTATGCTGGAGAACAAATGGCTCGGCGACAAAAGCAGAGGAGGGTTCTACAAGAAGCACCGCACTCCCGAAGGCGAGGAGAGGCTTGCACTCGACTGGAGAACCCTTGAGTACCACCCACGTCACAGACCTAAGTTGCCTGCGCTCGACATGGCCAAAAACGTGGAGAACACGCCACAGCGCGTCCGCATGCTGCTTGGGGTGGACGGCGGTGCAGCGCAGAAACCCGACAAGGCTACAACCTTCCTCTGGTCCGCGCTGAGCGATCTATGGACCTACGCTGCCAATCGGGTTGGCGAAATCTCCGATTCCGTTGTTGAAATCGACCGCGCCATGCGGCTCGGTTTCAACTGGGAACTCGGTCCTTTCGAACTTTGGGACGCCGCCGGCGTCGAGACCACGGTCGAGCGCATGAAGAAAGAAGGCCGCCCGATCTCGCCTAAGGTGGAGGAGTTGCTCTCATCAGGCTCAAAAACGTGGTATGAAGAGGTCCCTCATGCCGCTTCCGGCAAGGGATACTTCTGTTTCTGCACCGACGGCTATCGCGAGGTCCATGTACCCGAAGGCGTTTGGTCGGTCGAAGTCGCAAAGAAGTCCAACGGCGTAGTCAGAAAGAACGCTGGCGCCTCACTGATCGATCTGGGCGATGGCGTGGCCTGCCTCGAGTTTCACTCGAAGATGAACACGATCGGCGGTGACATCGTTCAACTCATCACGCAGACGTTGAAGCCCGGCGGCCCTGGCGACGACTTTGACGCCTTCGTCATTACAAACGATGCTCCGCATTTCTCCGTCGGTGCGAACCTCATGCTGCTCCTCATGGCCGTTCAGGAGCAGGAATGGGATGACATTGACATGATGATCCGTGCCTTCCAAGGCATGACGCAGGCCATCAAGTTCTCGCCGAAACCAGTCGTCTCCGCTCCGTTCGGCATGGCGCTCGGCGGGGGCTGCGAGGTCAGCATCCCGGCTTCAGCGCGCCAGCCTCACGCCGAGCTCTACATGGGCTTCGCCGAACCGGGTGTAGGACTGCTACCCGCTGGTGGCGGCTGCAAGGAAATGCTGCTGCGCGCCGTCGATACCGCAACCAGCGTTCGTCCCGACGGCCGTGGCGAGTCTGTCGAGGTCATGGAGGCCATCAAACGAGCGTTCGAGACCATCGCGATGGCCAAGATTTCGACCTCTGCCGTTGAGGCGAAGAACCTCGGGCTACTGACCACGTCCGATCAGATCACGATGAACCGCGACCGCGTCCTGAGTACTGCGAAGGAACGCGCACTTGAACTTGCGCGCGCGGCTTACAAGCCGCCGCGGCCGCGCGAGATTCCAGCTCCCGGTGAAAGCATCCTTGCTGCTTTGAAGCTCGGCGTACATCTGATGAGACAGGGCGATTACATCACGGAACACGAAGTGAAGATTGCCACAAAGATCGCCGAGGTGCTCTGCGGTGGAAACGTAACGCCCGGCACTCCAGTAAGCGAGCAATACATTCTCGATTTGGAGCGCGAGGGATTCAAATCGCTTTGTGGCGAACGAAAGACGCAGGAACGTATTCAGCACACGTTGAAGACAGGAAAACCATTGAGGAATTGAGTTGCGCTTGTTGAAAGGCGCCGTTGGCTCTTGGCTGTTAGATCTTGGCTTCTGTCCTGACAAAAATTCTAACAGGCGGCTCTTACCAACAACCAAAAGGCAGAAGCGCTTTGCGACTCACAACTGAGAACCGATAACCGAGAACTGATTATGCGTGAAGTAGTCATTGCATCCTCCGTCCGCACGCCGGTCGGCAAAGCTTACAAGGGAACCCTGCGGGCAACGCGGCCTGATGAACTTGCCGCCGTTGCCTTTCGTGGCGCACTCGACCGCATCCCGCAACTGGAAGCTCGCGAGATCGAAGACGTCATCCTGGGCTGCGCCATGCCTGAGGCCGAGCAGGGCATGAACGTCGCCCGCATTGCATCGCTGCGGGCGGGTCTGCCGGTCGAAGTCTCGGCCATGACGATCAATCGGTTCTGCTCCTCGGGATTGCAGGCGATCGCAATGGCGGCGGAACGGATCATGGCCGGTGGCGCCGAGGTCATCCTCGCGGGCGGCACCGAGTCCATGACGATGATCCCCATGGGCGGGCACAAGATCTCGCCAAACCCGTGGCTCGTCGACCACTATCCCGACGCTTATCTCTCAATGGGCCTCACCGCCGAGAGGCTAGCCTACCGCTTCGGCATCTCCCGCGAACAGGCCGACGAATTTTCCTATCACTCACATCAGAAGGCGCTCGCCGCGATTGAGGCAGGCAAGTTCGACGATGAAATCGTACCGGTTCCTGTCACTTTCACTGTTCCGCCAAACGGAGCCAAGGCAACGTCTTCACGAAGCGGAGCCGCCGCCAAGCCGCAGCGTCAGGAAATGGTGTTCAAGATGGACGAAGGCCCGCGCGCCGATACCACGCTGGAAGCTCTCGCCGCTCTGAAACCTGCGTTCCACGCCAAAGGCACCGTCACGGCCGGCAATTCTTCGCAGATGTCCGACGGCGCGGCCGCCGCAGTGGTGATGTCGGCCGAGCGCGCGAAGGCCCTCGGCATCAAGCCTCTTGCCCGTTACGTTTCCTTTGCGACTGCCGGCTACAAGCCCGAGGAGATGGGCATCGGCCCTGTATATGCAATTCCCAAGGCTCTGAAGATGGCCGGACTAAGAATGGCCGATATCGACGTGATCGAATTGAACGAAGCCTTTGCGGCGCAGACGCTGGCCGTCATAAAAGCCGCCGAGCTCGATATCGGTCGCATCAACCCCAACGGCGGCGCGGTCGCGCTCGGACATCCGCTGGGGTGCACCGGGGCCAAGTTGGCCGCAACAGTCATCCGCGAACTCAAGCGCCGCAAGGCTCGCTACGGGTTGGTCACCATGTGCGTGGGCGGCGGCATGGGCGCGGCAGGAATTTTTGAAAACATCGCGTGAGCGAAATTCATCCGCACTGATCAAGAGGTGAGCGATGGCAACCGTTTCGGCAGTACCGACCAAAAAGGTTTCGGGCGGCAGTTTTCTGCTCGAAGAGCGCGAAGTGAACGAGCTCTTCACCCCCGAGGACTTCACCGAAGAACATAAGCAGATTGCGCAAACAACTGAAGAATTTGCCAACAACGAGATCGTCCCCAACGTGGACAAGATCGAACACAAGGACTGGCCTTTAACGCGCGAGTTGATACGCAAGGCCAGCGAACTGGGCCTCACCTCCGTCGACATTCCCGAGCAGTACGGCGGCATGGAACTCGACAAGGTTTCATCGTCAGTAATCGCCGACCACATCGCCAAGAGCGGTTCGTTCAGCGTGAGTTTCGGAGCGCAGACCGGAATCGGCACCCTGCCCATCGTCTATTTCGGCACAGAAGAGCAGAAGAAGAAATACCTGCCGAAACTCGCAACGGGCGAGTGGGTCACAGCCTACGCTCTTTCCGAATCCTCTTCAGGATCTGACGCCTTGAACTGCCGCACGAAGGCTGTACTCTCGCCCGACGGCAAGCACTATGTCCTCAATGGCGAGAAGATGTGGATCACCAATGCCAGCTTTGCCGACATGTACATAGTGTTTGCCAAAGTTGACGGCGAGAAGTTCACGGCCTTTATCATCGAGCGCACTTTCCCCGGATTTTCCGTGGGCGCCGAAGAACACAAGATGGGCATCCGCGGGTCGTCCACCTGCCCGCTAATCCTCAACGATTGCATGGTGCCCGTCGAAAACGTTCTCGGCGAAATCGGCAAGGGGCACCACATCGCCTTCAACATTCTCAATGTGGGGCGCTTCAAACTCGGCGCGATGGCGGTGGGTGGGTCGCGCAATTCGCTGCAGGAAGCCGTCGCGTACGCCAAGCAGCGCAAGGCGTTCGGCAAGACCATCTCCGACTTCGGCCTCATCCGCGAGAAGATCGCGAACATGACGGCCGAGATCTACACCGGCGAGAGCATGGTCTATCGCACGGTTGGCATGATGGATGCCGCGCTCAGCGACATCGACAAGGGCGGCACCGACGCCACGGCGCTCGTGCGCAAGACGATCGAGGAGTACGCCGTTGAGTGCTCCATCATCAAAGTCTGGTGCTCCGAAATGCTTGATCACGTCGTCGACGAAACCGTGCAGATCTACGGGGGCTATGGCTTCGTCGAGGAATACCCGGCCGAGCGTGCTTACCGCGACTCGCGCGTGAACCGCATCTTCGAAGGCACGAACGAGATCAACCGGATGATCATCACCGGTTGGCTTCTGAAGCGCGCCATGACGGGACAACTTCCGCTCATGCCCGCAATCAAGAAGGTCATGGACGAGGTCATGTCTCCCTCTATGGCCGAAGCCCCCGAAGGACTGCTCGCCGCCGAGCGTGCCATAGTCAACAACGCCAAAAAGGTTGGCCTCATGGTTGCGGGCGCGGCCTCACAGAAGTACATGCAGGCCATTGCCGACCAGCAGGAGATCATGGCCGCCCTCGCGGACATCATCATCGAGACCTACGCTATGGAATCGGCCGTGCTGCGCGCGCAGAAGATCGCCACCACCCAGGGGGAAGCTGCCGCCGGACTTGCCATCGCCATGGCCCAGGTCTACGTCGAAAAGGGCATGACAAACGTCGAGGCCAGCGCAAAGCGCGTTATCACTGCGGTAGCCGAAGGCGACATGTTGCGCACGCAGCTGGCTATCCTGAGGCGCCTCCTCAAGTACGAGCCGTTCAACACGATCGTTCTGCGCCAGCAGATTGCGGCGAAGGTCATCGA
>JAEZPW010000077.1 GCA_023441255.1 Acidobacteriota bacterium | reverse complement strand
TGTATACACATGCCCCGTTTTTAGCTTGCTCCAGGCGGCACGTCTCAATTCACCGCCTCACACGTCAGCCGCAGCCCCCAATGCTGCGCGTTTCCAGTGATTCAAGAACCGCCGCCAAGTACGCACCCGGCATCGAACTCCTGGGGATAAACGATTCGTAGGCGAGACTGGGAGATCAGAAACTCAATCGCGGTCGGATTGGGCACGACTAGAAGCCCCGCCGAAAGAAGACGCAAGTGAATTCCGGCAAAGATCATCCTTTCGAACAACCGGCGTAACGAGAAGTGGGGTTTGCCCAGAATCGTGAGCAAACAGGAAGTCACGACTTTCCAATGAAATGTTTGACGTGGCTGCTAGGCATCTGCCCGATCGCAATGTTAACGATCACCGCGGTAGCGTGGGTGTTTCCGGAACATCGAGACATAACTTCGCTTTCACTGGAGCGCCTTGATCCCACCGAACGATCGGTGCTCGTCAAGCTTTGGTCGGAAGCACGCGTCGGACACGAATCCCGATTGTGCGCCGAAATTGCGGATCCTTCCCAAGGTGAGAAACCAACGTGCCTCGATTACGCGTCCTGGCCTGCCATTTCTGGGGACCATTCTTGTTCAGCAAATGAGATGCTTGAGACTGTGCTTGACAGCACATGGATTCTGAAGGTCGCTGCCATTAGTGCACATCTGAAGACGAGGCTTGCCACTGCAACCAGACCTGACCAGCGCCTCAATGCCGTACGCGACGCGGATATAGCCTTGCTACATGCTGATCCTGCTTATGTCACACGAGCCGGATCGAACAATGCGCACTTCCTTCTGGCGCGTCCCGATGCGTCGATGTCTGCCGAAGCTTACGAGACCGCGGCATTAGGGGCCAACGCCGAGATGAATGCCGCGGCAACTTACATGTGGTATCACCTGCGCGCTCTCGCGAAGGCAGCACAAATTGCACAAGGCAAGATTCCAGCTGACATGCGTACCCGAGCTGCTCTTGCAGTGCTCGCCGACGAAGCTTTCGCTTTGCACTTTCTGGAAGACAGCTTCGCATCAGGCCATATAACCGGGACTTGGGGCAACTCTGCGGTGCGTATGGGGACGCACGATTACTACAGTGAGCACGGTTTGGAAGTGGAGAGTTGGAACCAGCACCGCTTTGTCGCGCTTGGCGATGCTTACATGCGGCAGGAGGACGCCGATCGCGCATCTGCGGCCGTGCGCGATAGCCTGACACGGGTGGCAACTGCTCTAAAAGGTGGCGTACGCGTCGTCGAGCCAGTTGGCCTCATAGCAGCCGAGCCAGAGAGCTTTGACGTCTGCCAGGAATCGCACTTTCCCGCCGTACCGGGCGAATTTGAGGATATGCAACAGCTCATGCCGATCGTCGCCCAAACGCCCGAGCCGGGGCTGGGCGCGGGAAAGGGAGAACTGCCGCGCTTTCGATCGGAGCTCGGTCCGTTCGTTGGCCTGTCGAGCGCGGCAGGCGCTGTTGCATTAGGTGGGGGATTCGGATCGAAACAAACCGATGCTGCAGTCATTGGAGCACTAGATCTGTCCTTTCGTATGGGGCTCGGCGTGGAAGGCGTTCTGAACCCATCGAGCGATGGGCTCACATTCCTCGATATAGGATTTCGGCAGGACTCACCAGCGCACGGAGGGTCTTCTGTTCCTGCCAGAGGTGCCGTTGCGCTGCGTGCGCGAGCACCCTTTTGGCTAATCCCGGGCGACCTGATCGTAGCTGCCCCTGTCTTGGCTTTCACCAAGCCCAAGACCCTGCAGAAAATGGCGGTACAGGCAGCAAATGGGGGACTGATTCCGTGGCAGGGGGTAATTGCGACCCGGATCGGTCGCTTTCAGCTTGTGCTCGGCCGGGAAGTGGGAGTCAGCCTTTATGGGTACACATCCGGCCAAACCTTACTGATTCCTACACCTGGTATTCCACCGACCAACACTACTCGGATTCAGTTGAGATCTATCCGGCTCGATTTTCCGATTCTCGAGTACCGCCCGTTCCGCACGTTCTCGCAGAACCAGAGTTCCGGACTGGCATTTCAGTTTTTTACCGGATTCGACCAGCCCAACAGTGCCTCAGTTGTTGAGCCGGTCGGCGCTCCGAAACCACGTCTTCACACCATCGTGACGGGCGGAGTACGAATGGTATTCGACTGGCGGCGCTACGTTAGTTTGGGCGGGCACTGAGCATTCCTGCGTTACCGCCTTTCGCCACTGGTGCAGAACCGATCGGCGCTTGACGATATCTCCATAGCGCAAAGAGACGCCGCACTCCGGTGATGTCACTTGGCCGCTGCAACCGCCGCCTCATACGTCAGCCGCAGCCCCCAATCTTCGTCCGACGGGAGTTCTGGGACTTCGATGATGCCGATTTTGTTTGCGCGGAGTGTGCCATTGCCGACGTCGTGCCATGAGCCGTTGCGAGGATTGAACCACTGGGCGCGGTAGTTGGAGTTCAGCTTCGCCCCGCGCACTTCGCTTTTTGGGCAGCCCTTTTCGAAGTAGACGAGGAAGTCGTTTTTGTCGGGAGTTCGCGCGGCGTAGGCCCAGCCCTCATAGGACTTCACCTGGTGCGTTTTGTTGGGCGAAACGAGGTCGGCGTTGGGTTCGAGTTGCTGGAAGCGATTCCCGCCGAGCGAGAACGCGAAGGTCCGCAGATGCGGCATGTGCTTGCCCGAGAGCCACTGGAAGGCGTCCCACATCTTGATGGGCGCGGCCTGCTCGATGTCGGCGCCCCAGATGCCTTCGGCCCCGTAGACGTGTCCGCCTAAACCACCTGAGAGGAAACTGCCGTACATCGAAGAGCGCACGAACTGCGCGTCTTTATCGGTGCCGCCGACGGCGCCGTACTTGTAGCCCGAGCCGCCGAGGCCGCGGGCATCAACGTAGCCGGAGTAATACGGTTCGCCATTGAGCGCCGGCTTGGGGTCTTTCAGGCGGTAGATTTCCGTCAGGTACCAGTAATTGTTGTGC
>JAEZPW010000036.1 GCA_023441255.1 Acidobacteriota bacterium | reverse complement strand
CCATTGAGCTGTTTAGAAACCATGTTGCACAGCGGTGAAATGCTTGGCTCAGTGGCCATTCGCAGACTGGGCGGAGAACGGCGGGAAATCGAGTATCGATTTTCCCCTGCCGCAAACGGCGTTTATCTTTTCTCCGCACGGGATGTGACGGAAAGAAACAGGCTACAGCGCCAGGTGCGCCATTCGGAGAGACTTGAAACGGTGGGTAGATTGGTTAATGGAATCGCCCACGACTTCAACAACATGGTGACTGTTATACGCGGCTACGGAGAATTGCTCGCGGGCAAGTTGGGTGGACACAGCCCGTTAAACCGGTACACGGAAGCAATCGTAAGAGCGGCAGATCGTTCCTCCGCGCTAATCCGGCAATTACTCACTCTGGGTCGTGACTCCGGCGGGAATACCGAATTCGTGGATATGAACGCGATCATACGGGATTTACAACCGTTACTAGAGAGGATTATCGGAGAGGAAATTCGAGTGACCAGCGTTCTTGCGCCCGGACTGGGGAAGTTTGAAGGCGACCCGACACGGGTCAGTCAAATACTTATGAACCTAGTGGTAAATGCAAAGGATGCGATGGAAGCAGGCGGACGCCTGCATCTGGAGACAGCCAACGCCGTGCTGGATGAGCAGTACTGTGCGTTCCGTCTTGGTACGAGGCCGGGGCCTTATGTGATGCTGTCTGTCACCGATTCAGGTTGCGGCATGGACGCTGAAACGCGATCCCGCATCTTTGAGCCGTTTTTCACGACCAAGGACGAGACAAAGGGGACGGGACTCGGTTTGGCCACCGTCCAGGAGATGGTCAAAGAGGCAGGCGGGTGCATCTGGCTTTACAGCGAACCAGGTCAAGGTTCAACTTTCAAAATCTATTTCCCACGTAGTGGAGAGGTGCAATCAGCGGTACCCTTGGTCGGGCCAAGAGGGCGCGGTGAAAGCGTCCTGGTAATAGAAGACGACCACGCCGGGCGCGAAATGTTGTCGGAACTGCTTGTCGAGAACGGCTATTCGGTCATAGCAGCCTCGGGTGGCGAGGAAGCCCTGAATTTGTGTGAAAGCCAAGATAAACGGGTTCAACTGGTGCTTAGCGATGTCATCATGGCCGGCACCACGGGGCAGGACTTGTCAGCGTACATTGCCCGGCGTTATCCAAACGCTAAAATCCTACTTATGTCCGGATTTCCATACGATGAACTTGTTCAACGTGGCTTCCTCGGACACTCAGAAACTTTGTTGCAGAAGCCTTTTCAGACCTCGGACCTACTTATTGCGATAAATCGCTTGCTTGTAACCGATGAATCGCGTTGCTGAACGACTCGACACTGTGGCGCGTCATTCGGTGGTTGGCTTCAAGCCATACGCTCTCTGAAATCCTTGTGAATGCCTCAGCGACACGGGGGTCGAACTGAGTTCCTGAGTGCCGGACCACCTCCTCATGCGCCACACTAAACGGCAAGGCTTTTCTGTAGCATCTGTCGGACGTGATGGCGTCCAGTGCGTCGGCGACAGCGAATATTCGTGCGCCGAGCGGGATGGCATCTCCCTTGAGGCCGCAAGGATATCCGGTGCCGTCATATCGCTCGTGGTGATGCCGGACGATGTCGGCGGCGGGGCGAAGGAAATCGATACGCGACATGATCTGAGCGCCAGCCTCCGAATGGCGCTTCATCTCTGCAAATTCAATGTCCGTCAAGGCTCCTGGTTTCAGAAGAATCCGGTCGGAAACGGCAATCTTCCCGATATCGTGCAAGAGAGCGGCCGTCTCTAGTTGGCACATAGCGGCTACGGGGTATCCCAATTCGCGGGCGAGGATTGCTGTATAAGCTTTCACGCGGAAGGAGTGCGCATAGGTTTCGTGCTCGCGCGCATCCAGCGCCACAACCAGTGCAGACAGGGTGTTCTGGTAGCTCGCCCGCAGGTTCTGCATGAGCGACTCCAGTTCTCGCGCACGCATGCGAAGAGCATGGTCGAGCGAACCGCGGAGTGACCGTTCATTCCGTGCGGCGCGGAGCCGGCCGTAAGCGCGCGTTATAGAAGCTTCGAGCTGATCGACGGTGAAGGGCTTGAGTAGCAAATCGTACGCGTGGCGCCGAACGGAATCTACCAGATCAGGGATTTGGGGCTTGCCGGTCATCAGGATGACGGCGCAATCCCAATCCGATTCATCGGCAAGCCGAAGTAGTTCCAGGCCGGGTACCCCGGGCATGCATATGTCGCTGAGGACAATGTCGTAAAAGCCTGTTTCAATCGCGCGCAAAGCGGAGATCGCGTCAGCTGCCGTTGCGATGTGTGCAGCCCGTGACTCAAGCGCGTCCACCACGAATGAGCACACGGCGGGCTCATCATCAACAACGAGTACCTTGGGGAGCGTCTGCGAAGGATTCATAGCGGCCGCTGAATTCCGTCATTCAATCAATCGGCAAAGGAAGGCGGTCCTTGAGCCTGCAGAGTTTGTTACGAATTCAGAACAAGAATGATTTTTTGCTTCGTCCTTGACACGCGCACATTACGATTTGGCGATCACACGAGAGCGGAGCAACATGCGGATCCTCGTTGTTGAAGACGACGCGCCGCTATCCAGCTTTATTCGCAAGGGACTGGAGGCGGAGCATTACGCGGTTGACGTGGCGGCCGATGGCGAGCAGGCCCGAGCACTTGTGATGGAGGTCAACTATGACCTTCTGATCCTGGATCTAAACCTGCCCAAGCTGGACGGCCTGTCACTGCTCGCGGAAGTTCGCCCCGAACTGCCGAATCTGCCGGTTCTTGTACTGACTGCAAGGAGCCGTGTTGAGGACAAGGTGCGTTCCCTCGACAGTGGGGCGGACGACTGTCTCATAAAGCCGTTTTCTTTTACAGAGCTCTCTGCGCGGGTCAGGGCCCTGCTCAGAAGAGGCCGACCGGTTGCGGATACCGTTCTTGTTGTCGGCGACCTGAGCCTTAACAGGGTGGAACGCAAGGTGGAGCGCGCTGGCCGCGCTATCGAATTGACGAGCAAGGAGTTCGCGCTGCTGGAATACCTGATGCGCAACAGTGGCCGGCGAGTCACTCGTTCAATGATCATCGAGCACGTCTGGAATCTGTCATTCGATACAACGACCAACGTGGTCGACGTCTACATTAATTACATTCGAAAGAAAGTTGATGAGGGGTTCGGGAGCAGGCTGATTCACACTATACGGGGAGTGGGCTACGAGCTTTCGTGCCACTCGGAGGCCCTCCTATGAGCCGATATCCGGGGGCGGAAGAGTTGGAATGGCGGCAACGATTCGTTTCCGACGTGTTTCACGCTCTGAGCCAGCCCCTCACAGCTCTTCACTGTTCGCTGGAGATAGCGCTGAAGAGACCAGTCGATGCCCAGGAACAGCGTGGGGCCTTGCGCGACGCCTTGATCATGGCCACTGCAGCAATCGAGGCAGCAAAGTTCGTACGCCTCCTCGCCGAAGCAGAGGACCCTGGGGAAGCCAAACCAGTTCTGCTGGCGCGAATCGTGCGTGAAGTGCGCGAAGAACTAGTTCCCATTGCCGAGTCGAAAGGCGTGACCATTGCGAGTTCATCGGAAAGTGACGTGGTCGTGTGCGCTGATGAGAGGCGTTTGCGGGAGGCACTGTTTCTGCTTACAGAGTCAGCTCTGGATCGCGGGGGGAATCTGATAATCGAGCTGCACGCCAGGCACGGTTTTGCCGTTCTGAATATCGGGGCTTTAGTGTCCGACCCTGTCCTAACCAGCCGTTATCACCTGTCAGGAGTTGGTAAACCTATCCTTCTGGCCAAGAAGATGATTCAGGCAATTCGGGGAGAACTGCTGGAGCAAAGTTCGAAGGAGGGGTTCAGTTGGGTAGTCAAAGTACCCACAACAGCGGCGCTGGGTAGTTGACGGTTCTCCGAGTGATATCGGCGAAACAAAATACATCTGTTGTGAATGATAGAGATTTAATCCTGACCTAACGAATTCCTAAGAGTAGCGAGTTACAAGAGTCTAGATCATGAGCACTGCCACGACGACATTGTGTCCTCACGATTCAGCCGGGGTTCTAGTTGCGAGCCCCAATACTGTTTTGCGCAAACACATTGTTACGAGGCTGAGTTCGAGGTCTTGGCCATTGCACGAAGCTACCGGAGGGGCCGAGGCGCTTGGAAAGCTGGAAAGCAGTGAGTGCGATCTGCTGATCCTGGACGAGAATCTGCCAGACCTTGATGCACATGAACTAAGCGCTATCATCCGAGTGCAATTTCCCGGTGTGGACATCGTGATGCTCGAACGAGACAGCGGCCGGGCGATTCCGCCGGAAGACTTTCGCGTAGGTGGAGTTGCACATGTTCTACGCGCACTTGGAGCTGGCGGGGATGATTCGCCCCAGAGAGTTCGTAACGTGCCCGGCGTCCCAAATACGGCAGAACCTCTCCCGGGCATGATCGGTTCCAGCCACGTGATGTGCCGGCTGTATCGGCTTGCCAGGATTGTGGCTCCTCGGGATACTGCTGTACTACTCACAGGCGATAGTGGCTCCGGCAAAGAGCTCGTTGCGCAGGCAATCCACTCACTCAGTCCGCGCGCAACGCGGTCTTTCGTGGTGATCAACTGTGCGGCGATTCCGGAAGCACTGCTTGAATCTGAACTGTTTGGTTACACCCGTGGCGCGTTTACGGGCGCCGTTCAGTCGCGAACAGGGCGAATCCACGCGGCACACACGGGAACGCTTTTTCTGGATGAAATCGGCGAGCTTCCACTCAGTCTTCAGGCTAAATTGTTGCGTTTTCTGGAGTGCGGAGAGGTGCAGCGGCTCGGCAGTCCTGATGTGTTTCGGGTGGACGTGCGCGTAATAGCCGCGACCAATGCTGACCTGCAGCGCAGGGTCGAAAAGGGAGAGTTCAGGAAAGATCTGTTCTTTCGGTTGAGCGTGTTCCCGATCGAGCTGCCATGCTTGTCAGCACGGAAGTCGGACATTCGGCCGCTTGCGGAGTTCTTCCTGCAAAAGTTGAGCGGTCGTCCCGTTGGGGTGAGCAGCGGGGCAATAGAAAGGCTTGAGGCGCATGACTGGCCGGGTAACGTACGCGAATTGCGCCATGTTATGGAGCGTGCGAGCATTCTGGCGGGCGAACAAGCGCTGATCCTTCCGGAGCACATCGCCATATTACCTTCCGATATCTCTCGCCTGGTTCTGTAAGACACTTCTAATCACACCGGACCCTCCTTGGCAAGGTGTGTGCAATCTGTAGGCACATGTTGCCTAGTGGTGAGTTCAGAATCGATCCGCGAGTTGGAACGCCGCAAACACTTGCTGCCGCATTCGCTTCGTTCACGGAAGTTGCGGGATCGCTTGAGAAGTCTTACGGGAATCTACAGAACGAAGTGGCAGGTCTGAGAATCGAGCTTGACCGAGCCAGAGTACAAGTGGCGGCCGAGCGTGAAAATGCTCGTCGCGCGCAGGCGCTTGCAGAGGTAGCGGCTTTGCTTGCGCATGAAATTCGCAATCCTCTCGGAAGCCTGGAGCTCTTTGCTGGGCTACTTGCCGAAGATGCTGCACTTTGTGAGGACAGCCTGCGAATCGTTGGTCACGTCCAGGCCGGATTGAGAACTCTGTCGGCCACCGTCAACAACGTCCTGCAATTTCACGGTGCAAACAGCGGCAGTCTGGTTCCGACCAATATTTCGAATCTGGTCCGTCTGACACTGGAATTCCTGAAGCCAGTGGCTGATCAATCCTCGATTGAACTGGAGTTTGAGGATCAACTGGGCGAGGTCTCGATGGCGGCCGATCCGCATGCGCTGCAGCAGGTGTTCCTGAACCTGGCACTGAATTCGTTTCGGATGATGACGGGAGGAGGTCGCTTTAGGATCGCGACATGTCTTGAGGAGCGAAATCTACAAATTCGAGTAAGTGACACCGGCCCGGGGATTTCGTCTTCGCAAAAGGAACGAGTGTTCGAGGCGGGTTTCACGACACGGCCAGGCTCTCCGGGGCTGGGATTGGCGGTCTGCAAGAAAATTGTCGAGCAGCACGGAGGCACTATTCAGGCGGCGGACGCCACGGCAGGAGCGGAGTTCGTGCTGACATTTCGCTTATGAACGAACCACGAGAAAATCGACGTAACCTTCTCATTGTCGACGACGAGTTTGGGATGAGGGCCGCACTGCACGCCAATTTCCGGCGTGAGTCCTGGGGCGCGGAGACGGCCGCGAATGTGGCCGACGCAATGGGTCGGTTCAAAGAGAAACCCGTCCCACTGGTGATTACGGACATGCGAATGCCTGACGGCACGGGACTGGATCTGATGCGTCAGTTGCGCATGATCAGCCCAGACGTGGCGATTATCCTTCTCACTGCCTACGGCAATGTGCCTGAAGCTGTCCAAGCAATGAAGATGGGTGTTTGCGATTACCTGGTGAAGCCGGTTTCGTTCACACAATTGCATTCCGCAGCGCTAAGGATCACTTCACAACGCCCCGTACATGCAGAGTCCGAAATCCGGATCATCGGAGGTTCTTCCGCGCTGCGAGTGGCGCTCGATCGGGCTCGACGGGCCGCCCGCAGCAATGCAGACGTGCTGGTTCAGGCCGAGAGCGGGACAGGAAAGGAGCTACTCGCCAGGCTCATCCATCAGGCAAGCAGTCGGCGCGGAAGAGCCTTCGTTGCGGTGAACTGTGCGGCCGTTCCGGAGAATTTGTTGGAGAGTGAACTCTTTGGACACGTACGAGGAGCATTCACCGGAGCAATGAGTTCCAGGATAGGGAAGTTTGAACAGGCGGATGGGGGGACACTTTTACTGGATGAAGTTGGAGAGATGCCTCTTCCACTTCAGGCGAAGCTGCTTCGCGTTCTGCAGGAACGTGAAGTCGACAGGTTGGGGGACACACGCCCCGTGAAGGTGGACGTCCGGGTCATCGCCACAACCAATCGGTCGCTGCGCCAGCTAGTGGAGGAGCATAAGTTTCGCTCCGACCTGTACTATCGCATCAACGTCATTCCGCTCACGCTGCCGCCCCTGAGGGATCGCCGCGAAGACATCCCTGAGCTGGCGCTGCATTTCGCCCGCCTTTATACCGTGCCGGGCTGCCCCACTCCAATTCTGAGTCAGCAATTCATAGATGCACTGAAAGAATACGGCTGGCCAGGCAATGTACGCGAGCTCGCCAACTTCATGCGCCGGGTGCTGGCTCTGAATTCGAAGCAGGAGATCGGGATCGAATACGTTGATCCTGCAATGACCGCTGAGCCATGCCGCAGTGCAGGCGGTTTGGTGCTTGAACCGGGAGTGTCGCTCAGAGATGCGGAACGACGACTCCTTGAGGTAACACTGCAGGCTACTGAAGGGAACCGCACACGGACGGCAGAACTACTGGGCGTCAGCTTACGCACAGTGCGCAACAAGATCCGAGACTACGGCCTGCCAAAACGGAGCTATGCATGAACTTGTTTACTGATTCGACTGTGCCATCGCTGGCGCGTTTTCTGGATTTGTCGGCGGCGCGACAACGACTGATTGCGAGCAACCTGGCGAACATCGACACGCCCGGCTACAGGACTCGCGACATCGACTTTCAAACTGAGATGCGGAACGCGCTTGGCAAGGAGCCAACGGTGAAACAGGTGCAGGATCTGGCTGAGCGACCCGACGGCAACAACGTCAGTGTCGATCGAGAGGGCTTGCTGCTGGCCGAGAACCAACTCCAGTTCCGGGTTGGGGTACAGCTTTTACGAACGGAATTCCGAAGGCTGTTGAGCGCCATCAACGAAGGGAAATAACAATGAACCTGTTCGGGGTCCTCGAAATCAATGCGTCCGGCTTGAAAGCGCAACGCCAGCGCGCCGAAGTCGTGGCCGCGAATCTCGCGAACGCGGAAACCACGCTTACCACAGAAGGGGGACCGTATCGCAGACGGCATGTTGTTTTCCATGCTGAGGTTCCACGGTTCTCAGACCTTCTATCGTCGCGAGTTCGTGAAGGAGTTGCCGGGGTGGCTGTGCGAGAAGTGGTGGAAGACTCGTCGGCGGCGCTGCGCAGATATGAACCGGGCCATCCGGATGCGGACGCGAGCGGGTATGTATCTTACCCAGCTATAAACCCGGCTGAAGAGTTGGTGGACCTGATGGGAGCGGCGCGGTCCTACCAGTTGAATGTTTCGGCAGCTTCCGCTTGCAAGCAGATGATCCAGCAATCCCTGGAAATACTCAGATAAGAGGGCTTCATGAACGTAACGCTATCGCAGGTGCCGCAGCCGGCGCTGGATTCTCCGAAGCTTCATGGAGGAAATGCCGCTGACTCTTCTTTCATCGACACATTGGGCAGCGCCATTGATGAGGTCGAACGTTTGCAGACAAGCGCCGATCAAGCGGTGAGCGGCCTGTTGCACGGCGACGGAGCGGATCTTCATGGCACGATGATCGCCGTAGAAAAGGCGGATATCGCCTTCCAGATGATGATGCAGGTGCGCAACAAGATCGTGAGTGCATACCAGGAAATTGCCCGGATGCAGTTTTAGTACGACGGAGACCTCGAGGTGGCCGACCAAAATTCCTTCGGTGAAGTGCTTAACCAGTTAGGCGGTTTTGCTCGGAGCCTTTCTGTCCGACAAAAAGTGACGCTTGGGGTCGGAGCAATCGGAGTCGCGGCGACGCTTTTTGTCTTTGTCAGCATGATCAGAAAGCCTGAGTACAAACTCCTGTATTCAGGCATGTCGGCCGAAGATGCGCGATCACTGGCATCGCAATTGGCCAGCAAGGGCATTAAGCACGAAATCTCGCCTGACGGTACCAGCGTCAGCGTGGCGAGTGATCAAATCGACAAGGCGCGGATCGAAGTCGCTTCGCAAGGTCCTGCCAAGAGCGGCCGCATGGGTTTTGAGTTGTTCGACAAGGCCAACTGGGCTGCGACAGATTTCTCCGAGAAGGTTAACTATCAACGCGCTCTCGAAGGTGAACTCGAACGTACCATTCAGACCCTGGACGGGGTACAAGCAGTTCGGGTGCATTTGGTGCTCCCGGAAGACTCCGTCTTTGTAAACGACAGTCAGGAAGCAAAGGCCGCGGTTACCTTGAAGTTGAGCAGCAAGCGCTACAACCAGGAGTTGCATCGCGCGGTAGCGTCGCTCGTGGCCAGCGCAGTCGAAAAGCTGAGACCGGAAAACGTCGCAATTATCGACGCGGACACGAGTCGTACCATCGGCGAGCAAATCACAAAGCCTGACGGTGGAGGCGACAGTCTGGAACAGGATCTGGCAAGCAAACTGGTGCGCACGCTGGAATCGGTAGTTGGCGCTCAGCAGGTGAAGGCAAGCGTGCGGGTGGAGTATGACGTCACGAGCGGCGAAGAGAACCAGGAAACTTATGATCCGAATACGGTCGTCACCCTCGCCACGCAGAAAAGCGAGGAGACCTCAGGGGGCTCCGCAGTGGCGGGTGTGCCAGGCACCGCGAGCAACGTGCCCGGGTCGCAGGCGTCTCAGCCAGTACCAAGCCGAAATACCTCCGATTCGCGCGGTTCTCGAAGTGAAAGCAGCACCTACGCAGCGAGCAAGACACTGCGCCACACGATCATCCCGGCGGGGAGAGTGAAGCGGATTGCTGCAGCTCTGGTTATCGACGACATCCTCGAGAGGAGCGGCAACGCGGGAGAAACCCGGCGCAAGCGAACGCCTGAGGAGATGAAGCAAATTGAAGAGGTGGCCAGAGCGGTCATCGGAATAGATGCAAGCCGGGGAGACGTACTGGTAGTACAAAATCTCTCATTCCAAAAAGAGCCGACAGAACAACCAGTTCCCCCCACGAGAATCGAGCGTGTACGCACTGGCGCTAGAGAATGGGCAGGCGCTATTCGTGTGGGTGGCATCATCCTTCTGTTCGCGGCAGTGTATGTGCTCTTATTGCGGCCGATAAAGAAGCAGGCAGTGCTTGCCTTTCGTGACGCTCGGCTTCGGCTTAGCGGCACTGTGGCTCCGGGGAAAGGTAAGACCCTGGCAGCCAACAGCGCCGAAGCAATCGCGGGAGACGATGTCGCTCAGCTATCTCCCGAGTCGCGAGCCACTGCCACACTGAGACGCCAGTTGCTGGACAAAGTGAAGAATGAACCGACAAATGCGAGCAGACTGGTGCAGTCCTGGATACGTGAATCGGGTGGCGAATGAAGACACCTGCCCAGATGACTGGCACGAGAAAGGCCGCGATTCTGCTTGTCCTGCTCGGAGAGGAGGCGGCGAGTGCTGTTTACAGGAATCTGTCGGAGAACGAAGTACAGAAGGTCACGCAGGAGATTGCGGAACTTGGGTACGTACCTCCGGAAACAGCGGCAGAAGTTCTGGAGGAGTATCGCGAACTAACATTAACGCAGGAGTACCTGGCGCAGGGAGGCAAGGATTACGCAACCAAGCTGCTGGTCAACGCATTCGGAAACGAGGGGGCAAAAAGACTTCTGGATCAAGTCTCGCTCGCCCAGCAGATGAGCGCAAGCAAGCTGGATTCGCTTCAAAAAGCGGATCCCCAGCAGCTTGCGAAATTCCTCGAGGGCGAGCACCCGCAAACGATTGCATTAGCGCTCGCTCACCTGGATCCCCGGCAGGCGTCTGCACTTTTGCTGAAACTGCCGGAACAGGTCAGGGCGGAGTCGGTGAAGCGACTGGCACAATTGCGACAGTTTTCGCCGGAGATGGCCCAGAAGGTCTCGTTTGTGCTCCACAAGAG
>JAEZPW010000030.1 GCA_023441255.1 Acidobacteriota bacterium | reverse complement strand
GCTTCAGTTACGTTCATGGCAGCTTCGCCAACTTCCACACCACGTTCACCGGACCCAACGCAAACCTGCCGCCCGATTCCGGTCTCCCCTACATCCCCGGGGGCTTCGCCGGCTTCATGGCTGCACTCATTGCCGCACTCTGGGCTTACGACGGCTGGAACCTGGTCACGACCGTCTCCGCCGAGATCCGCAACCCGCAGCGCAGCCTGCCGATCGCGTTGATTGCCGGCGTTGCCACCGTTGCCGTGCTCTACATCCTCGTCAATGCCGCCGTGCAGTACGTCATGCCGGCCAGCGCCGTCGCCGCATCGGATCGCCCCGCGTCTCAGGTGATGTACCTCGTTCTCGGCACGCTCGGCGCCGCCATCGTTTCCGCCGGCATGGCGCTTTCGATGATTGTCACCCTGAACGGCAGCACCATGACCGGCGCCCGCGTTCCGTTCGCAGTTTCGCGCGACGGCTACTTCTTCCACGCGCTCGCGCAAGTGCACCCGCGTTTTCGCACTCCGTCCAACGCCATCATCGTGCAGGCCGTCCTGGCGATCGCTTTGCTCCTGCTCGCCAGCACCTTCAGCGAACTATTCTCGTTGACGCTTTTCGCCGAGTGGCTTTTCTACATGCTGGCCGCCTCGACTGTTTTCATCTTCCGCCGGAAAGAGCCCAACGCGGATCGCCCGTACCGCGTATGGGGATACCCGCTCGTTCCCGCGCTCTTCGTCGCCGCGTCAGCCGTGCTGCTCGTCTACACGTTCAAGGCAAACCTGCGCAATTCGATCATCGGATTGATTGTCATCCTCGCCGGCATCCCGGTGTTTGCGTATTTCAAAACAGCGAAGAGCCGCACTTCACAGTGATGCCTTACTGATCACACGTCCTATGCCGCGCTCTTCCCGCGGGAGTTGCGATCACGTCCGCGACAGTTACTCACGGACCGTCAGCTCATTGGCACAAGGTCACGTTACTTAAGACGAACCACCCGGACATTGTCCTCGCCCCACTTCCGAAACGTTTACCCGGATTGCCAACCGCACCGAGAATACCGTGGGAGTGGAGCACGCACTGATGGCAGATCCCGGTCAAATGGAATTTACTTTCGTCGGCGAACGCAAGCCTCGCTGGTCCGCGCTTGCCATCAGTTTCGCCGTGCAGGCTGTCGGCGTGGCCCTGCTTGCCCATATTGGCGTGATTCAGCCGCAGGTGTTGCTGACCACGAACAGGCATTACAACGTCATCGAACTCGCGCCAGACGCGCCCAGCGTGCATCCCGTTCCGCCCCAGCAGGTTGTTAAGATCGCTCCGCCGTCCAAGCCCGAACTCGACCGGCTTTTTGAAGCCCGCGTAAAAGCTCCGATCGTTCAACCGCCGCGCATCGTGGCGGAAACCAAGGTTCCGATTCTCGAGCAAAAGGCACCCGCGATTCCTGCTGCGCCGCGCGTCCCGCAAGTCGGCCAGTTCTCTTCTCCTGCGGCGCCCGTCATGGCCGCAGCAAGGCCTGTTCCCGCACCGCAGACTGGGTCGTTTTCTTCCGGAAGCTCCGCCGTGCCCTCTCTGCAGAACGTGAAAGCGCGTGACGTGCAGACCGGTGGTTTCGGCGACCCGAATGGCATTAAGGGCGTAGGCGATGGCAAGGGCAAACTCGTCGCCGCGGCGATGGGCTCATTTGACCTGCCGGGTGGTCCTGGCCAGGGAAACGGCACGGGCGGCACCAAGGGCATGCGCGGCACGATTGCCAGCGCGGGCTTCGGTAACGGCGTGGCTACTTCGAATCCGGGCCGAGTGGTCGGCGGCACGGTCGCTCGCGGCTCCATCCAGCAGAGCGGTTTCGGAGACTCGCGCCCGACACCCGAACAGCCTCGCATGGTGCGCGCCTCAGCGCCTGTCCCGATTTCTCCCGCAAGTGCGGTCGAGATTATTTCCAAGCCTCAGCCGGTCTATACGGAGGAGGCCCGGGCCCTGAAGTTGGAGGGTGAAGTCGTTCTTGAAGTTCTTTTCTCCGCGACCGGTTCGGTGCACGTAGGCCATGTCGTTCGCGGATTGGGTCATGGTCTGGATGAGGCCGCCGTGCGCGCCGCAGAACGCATCCGGTTTAAGCCGGCAAAGCGCGACGGGCAGCCGGTCGATTCCTCGGCAATGATCCATGTCGTCTTTCAGTTGGCGTACTGAAGTGATTCCGAGGTTGATATGCGCTTGAGAGCTTCGTTCCTAATCCTGACGCTGTTTGTCATCTGCACCGCTTCGTGGGCCGCCGACGCGGCGCCCTCCGCTCCCGCTCCGGTTGCACTCACCGTCAGCCAGGTTGTGGATCGCTTCATGGCCAAGGAAGCGGAACTGGTGCAGACCATGCGCAAGTTTCATCCGGTGGTGGAAACCTACTTCCAGAACACCCGTCCGGATGCGGACCTCGGATCTGTTCCGGCCGGCGATCAGTACTTCCTGGGCCGCCTTGATCTCAGCGACGGCATCGAAGAGCGCTTCTATACGGCCGAAGTGCAGACGGGATTGTTCAAGAAGCTGATGACGCCGGTTCGCCAGATGTATTCGGTCGACTTCTCGCCCCTCGGCTTCTCCAGCACCATCTTCGTGGACCGCGGGCGCTTCGATCGCAATCACTACTATTTCAAGTTCCTGCGCCGCGAATTTCTCGGCGAGGTCCGCACCTACGTTTTTGAAGTCGTACCCAAGGACAAGGCCGGCAAGGGTCTGTTCCTCGGCCGCATCTGGGTTGAAGACCAGGACTTCAACATCGTTCGCTTCAACGGCACATACACTAACGCGCCGAAGTGGTCTTACTACTTCCACATGGACAGCTGGCGCAGCAACATGCGTCCCGGCCTCTGGCTGCCCTCGCACGTTTACAGCGAAGAGTCGGACATGACGTACTCCTCTCTTCCCCTGAAACGGACCATGCATTTCAAGGCACAAACCCGGTTGTGGGGTTATGAGCTAAGAACCGCCGGCCGGCAGGGTGAATTCACGGACATGGTCATCGACAGCGGAAACGTGAAGGATCAGGTCGCCGCTCAGCAGGAAGTTTCGCCTATCCTGAGCTATCGCGCCTGGCAGCGCGAAGCTGAACAGAATGTGGTAGACCGCCTCGAAAAGGCTGGCCTTCTCGCGCAGACCGGCGAAGTCGACAAAGTGCTGGAAACCGTCGCGAACAACCTGCAGATCACGAACAACCTCGACATTCAGCCCGAGATCCGCTGCCGCGTGCTGCTTACGACGCCACTCGAGTCGTTCACTATCGGCCACACTATCGTGATCAGCCGCGGTCTGCTGGATGTTCTGCCTGACGAGGCGTCCCTCGCCATGGTGCTCTCGCACGAACTCGCCAACATCGCTCTCGGTGACCAGATCGAAACCAAGTATGCGTTCGCCGATCGCATGTGGGTGGCCGACGAAGACAGCTTCGACGACTTCCAGTTCCATCGCGACGAGGGGATCGAAGTGGCCGCCGACGCGAAGGCTATCGAGCTGCTTAAGAATTCGCCGTATAAGGACAAGCTGCCCAACGCTGGCCTGTTCCTTCGCCAGCTTCAGGTTCGCGCCGCTGCCATGCCCAACCTGATCAAGCCACGCATGGGTAACGGCCTTGCCTTCGGCGACAAGGTAACGCGCATGGCCGAGCTGATGAACGGTGCGCCTGAGTTGCAGGCCCGCAAACTCGACCAGATTCCAGCGCTTCCGCTCGGCGGACGCATCCGGCTCGACGCCTGGGACGATCACGTTGAGCTGATCAAGGCGCAACCGGTTCCGTTGATTTCCGCGAAAGAAAAAATGCCGTTCGAAGTGACGCCTGTCATACCGCACCTGACCAGGCTGACGGGCGCTGACGGCAAGCTGTCGGCAGCTGCCACCAGCAACGGCGGGAACTGAAGCATTTTGGGAAGAAGGGCGATGCAGTAGCGGTCACAAAGTTGTTTTCGGCCTCAGGGCACAAGGGCAAACCAGCTAGGGGAAACGGACACGGGGGAGTTTGACTCGCACAATGCTGTAGGGGCCAAAGTAACAAGGCCAAGGCAGTGGGACTGAACAGGTCTCCTTGAACGCAGTTTGACCAAAGGGTGTTGTAGTGGTTGTTGCTTCCATCAATCCTCGGCACCAGTAAACCTGACTGACCGGCCTTCCGGAAACGGAAGGCCGCCTTTTTAGGTACCCGAGCACTCGGCAACAAAAGTCAACAATCGCACAATCGCCGCTAAACTCGCGGTTTTTCCCGCTTTTTTCACATTGCGAACAGCCTTCGAGCCAGCATTCATGCGCTTTCGAACGTACGTTCGAGCCGCATGAATTCACGCGAGCCGCGATTTAGGCCCACTTCCTCACTCCGTGCTGCACCATTTGCGTTGCACACCCCTGTGGACGAGCTGCACTTCGTTGAAACTAAAGGGAATAGAGTTGCACAATTCAGTATTGACGAAAAATACCGTCGGAGTATGTTCACAATCGTTCTTTGACATTCAAATGTTTTCCCGGTTGGTGCTGATTCCGGGGCTCAAGTCAGTTCACGGCGATTCGGGTTCTCGCCGCGTCGCGAACGGCGAAAACGCTGAGCACGGCGCCGCAAGGCGCAAGGCGCAGAGAAAAGAAAAGCCGAGGGACTGATAAGGGTCGAGAGTGAGGCGCTGGTCGAGGCGAACAGGAATGACACAAAGACAAGACGGATCCCGAGGCGTTTTGGCCGGTTTTCCCGGTTGGCGGTGAGCCCGGAGCCCGAGCAAGGATCGGTTGTCGCAACTTCGCAAGAAGAGTGGCAATGCAGGTCAGCGAGGGTCTAACGCGAGCTTCTGGCCGAGGAGAATGGGCTTAAAACATAAGCCTCGGGATTCTTATTTGTGCGGCCGGCCTCAGAGAGAGCACGTTATCTGTCTGACATCATCCATCCGCCATTCCACTACACGGTCGTGCTTGCCTTCAGTTCCCTTATCTGCTGCGCACGTTCATAGACTTTGACGTACTCGCGAGCCGAGTTTTCCCAGGAATAGTCGCGGGCCATGCCGTTGCGCATCAGCTTCTCCCAACTGGTACGGTCTTTATAGACACTGAGTGCATTTCGAATGCTCGCCAGCAGTGCTTCGCCGGTGTAGTCGTAGAACTTGAATCCCGTTCCCTTCCCGGTCTTCGGATCCCAGTTCTCGATCGTGTCGTCCAGTCCGCCTGTTGCGCGCACTATCGGCACCGTACCGTATTTCAGTGAATAGATCTGATTCAAGCCGCAAGGTTCATAATGCGACGGCATTAAGAACATGTCGGCCCCGGCCTCGACTTTGTGGGCCAGGACGTTGTCGTAGGCAATCTTGATCAGCACTTTCGTCGGGAACTGCTTGTTCAACCGGCGGAACATGTCTTCATATTCCTTATCGCCGGTGCCCAAAACGCACATGATCACTTCTTCGCGCGCCAAGCGGTCGATCACCTGCGAAATCAGGTCGAAGCCCTTCTGTGCGGCAAAACGCGCCACGATGCCGATAACCGGCAGCGTCGTATCCACTTTCTCTGAACCGAACGCGGCCAGCAGATCTCGCTTGTTCTTTAGCTTCCCGGACAGGTCGGCAGGGCTATATCGCGCTACGATCAATCCATCCGTCTCCGGGCTCCACTCCGCATAGTCGACGCCGTTCAGAATTCCGGTTACCGTTGCCGACCGACCCTTCAACACTCCCTCGAGTCCGAAACCGTACTCAGCCGTCTGGATCTCCTGACTATATTTCTTGCTCACCGTTGTGATGAAATCCGCGAAGACTGCCGCACCCTTCAGGAAGTTAACCTTCCCGAAAAACTCCAGCTTCGAGATCGTGAAAAGGTCCCAGGGAAGCATCAGAAGCGGCAGCGTGTCCGGCGGAAACAGCCCCTGGTATCCGATGTTGTGGATGGTGAACACGGTCGGCACCCTGACGAATACGGGATCGTGCGCGTACACCGAACGCAGCAGGATGGGGATCAGCGCCGACTGCCAGTCGTGACAGTGAAATATGTCAGGAACACCCAAAATCTTCGACGCTTCGAGTACCGCGCGACAATACAGCGCGTAACGCTCGGCATTGTCGGGATAATCGCCCAGCGACGTACCATAAAGAGCATCACGGTCGAAGAACGGCGGGTACTCGATGAAGTAAAATTGCACTCCGTGCTGCTGTCCTCCGCCCACGATGGAGCAGAACCGGTACATGTCGTCGAACGGGACGGTGATGCTGTGCAACAGAGTCTTGCTGTCGGGCGGCAGCTTCGTTTGCTTGTAGCGCGGCAGGTAAACTGAGACTTGGTGGCCAAGCTTGGCCAGGGCGCGCGGCAAGGCGCCAATTACGTCTGCCAGGCCGCCGGTCTTCGAAAAAGGCACACTTTCGGACGCCGCGAAAACAATGTGCATTGCAGGGACTTCCTCCGTGCACTAAGTCGAGTCGGCCTGCTCCCCCGGCTGCCGTAACGCAGATCTTCGGGGTTTATTGCAGCAGCCCAGACGGCCGTTGCCGCGGATGACCCCGACTGGAGCACCGAATTCGCGTACTGCCAGTCCCATGTGCTTCTATGTTCCATGGGCAGAAAGTCGAGTTTAAATGGCTGAAGGAAAGAGGGTCAAACCGATGAAGCAAGCTGCCGCCGCGAACGCCGCGGCAACCGCTCTGGAAAGCGCCGTGCCGCCACCAGCCCGCAAGAGCCTGGGACAGAACTTTCTCGCGGATCCCTCCGCTGTCACTCGCATCGTTGAGGCTCTGGGCGATGTCTCGCAGAAGAACGTGATCGAGATCGGCCCCGGACGCGGCGCGCTGACCGCCCTTCTCGTTCGGCGCGCCCGCCACATCATCGCCATCGAACTCGACCGCGTGCTCGCCGCCCAGTTGCGCATGAAGTACGCCAACACGCCGAACATCGAGATCATCGAGGCCGACATCCTCGACATCGACTTCGCTTCCCTTCTGGGTCCGCGCCCCGGCCGGTCCGTCACCGGCCTCGCGCAGCCCGAGATCGAGAAGGTCGAAGTCGTCGGAAACATCCCGTACTACATCACTTCGGATATCCTCCTTCGGCTCTTCCAGTTCCACAATCTGTTCGAATGCATCGTGCTCATGGTGCAGAAGGAAGTTGCCGACCGCATCGTAGCGAAGCCCGGCACGAGCGACTACGGTCTGCTTTCGGCCACTTGCCAGCTCTACACGAAGCCGCAGAAGCTTTTCACCCTGCCGCCGGGTGCCTTCTCACCGCCACCGAAAGTCGAATCGACCGTGTTGCGACTCACCGTCGAACCCCGTTTCGACAAGCTGCGCGTCGAACCCGCTGCCTTCATTCAGTTCTTGCGGCTGTCGTTCGGACAAAAACGCAAGACGCTGCTCAACAACCTCAAGCAGCAGTACGATCCGGCAGCTGTGCGCACCGCCCTTGAGAAAGCGAAAGTCGCTCCCGACGTCCGCGCCGAAGCCCTGAGCCTGGAGAAAGCCGCAGCCGTATTTCGCGCGCTTTCCTGATGGAATGCTGCCCCACATCTGCCGCGTTCGGCAGATGTGGGCAATGAGGGGTGCCCGATATCTGCCCGATTTTGGCAGATGTGGGTAAATGACCCACCAGACTTGCCTCCGTCGCTCCCGCCGCTCTCGTTTGCGCTATCCTAGCCGCTACTGGAGGACCGTATGGCTGTCGTCCGACATCCGGCCGTTGCCGGTCAGTTCTATCCGGGACGGCCCGAAACACTCCTGCGAGACATTGGCCAGTACACCGCACCTGCGCCGGACAAGATCCCCGCGCTCGGCTGCGTAGCGCCCCATGCGGGATACATGTACTCCGGCCACGTCGCCGGCGCTGTGTACTCACGTCTCAAACTCCCTTCGCGATTTGTGATTCTTTGCCCTAATCACACTGGCTTGGGCGCGCCGCTGTCCATCATGAGCGCCGGCTCGTGGCTCACGCCGCTTGGCGAAGCGCGCATTGACGACGAACTCGCAGCCGCACTGAAGCAGAATTGCGAACTGCTCACCGAAGACACGCTCGCTCATCGCAACGAACATGCCGTTGAAGTACAGGTGCCTTTCCTCCAGGCGCTCGTTAACGAGTTTTCGTTCGTTCCCATCGCTGTCGGGACCTCGCGCTTCGAGTTGCTCGATTCGCTAGGACACGCGCTCGCCAAGGCTATTCGAGACGAGGCCGAACGCGTCCTGGTTATCGCCTCGAGCGACATGAATCACTACGAGTCGGATGAAGTCACCCGCATCAAGGACCGTCGTGCAATCGATCCGATACTGGCGCTTGATCCTCGGGCCCTGTGGGAGACCGTCACGCGTCAGAACATCACCATGTGCGGCTTTGGGCCGACAGTAGCCATGCTGACCGCGACGCTCGACCTCGGCGCTACTCATGCTGAGCTGATCAAGTACGCAACATCGGGCGACATCTCCGGCGACCGTGATGCCGTCGTGGGCTACGCTGGTATCGCGATTAGTTAGCAC
>JAEZPW010000437.1 GCA_023441255.1 Acidobacteriota bacterium | reverse complement strand
TGTTGACCTGCTCATCAACCAGCTTCATTCCTTCCTGTACCGCCTCGGCGGCCACTCGCTGCAACTCCGGATCCAGGCTCGTGTATATCCGGTACGCCTGTTCGTTCAGTTCGTTCTCCGGATACTGGTTCGTGATCTGGTCCTTCACGAGGTCTACGAAATAGGGCGCATCGCTGGCTTCCACGTTCATGGGAGCCAGTTTCAACGGCGTGGCCTTGGCCTGTTCGGCCTGCTCTCGCGTGATCGCCCCTGTCTCCACCATGCTTTCCAGCACAAGATTGCGCCGATTCAGCGCGCGTTCCGGGTGGCGGTAGGGCGACAGGTAGCTGGGTCTCTGAATGATTCCGGCCAGCAGCGCCGCCTCCGGAATCGTGATGCTCTGCAAATCCTTGTTGAAGTAGGCTCGAGCCGCCTCGGCAAACCCCACGATGGTAAACGACCCGCGCTGCCCCATGTCCACCTGGTTCGCATAAAGCTCGAAGATTTGTTCCTTGCTGAGCTTGTGCTCGAGTTCGATGGCGATCAGCATTTCCGTCGCCTTGCGCTTGAGGCTCTTCTCAGGCGTAAGGAAGAATGCGCGCGCCATCTGCATCGTGAGCGTGGAGCCGCCCTGCCCATGGCTTCCTTCGCGCAGGTCGATCCAGGCCGCCTCCATCAGGCGGAAATAGTTCACCCCGCTGTGCTGGAAGAACCGGCGGTCTTCGATCGCAAGCACGGCCTGAACCATGATCTTCGGGATGTCGGCGTACTTGACGATCTGACGCTTCGCGCGGTTCTCGCTGCTCGATAGCGCCGTGAGCAACTGGGGTTCGAGTTCGTAGGCGTCGGTTTCCTTGCCCCCGCCCAGGATCCGAGCCACCTTGCCGCCGGAAACGTCGATCTCAGCAGGATCGGCGCTGTGGTAAGACTCCGGACCGGGCTGGATGCGGATGCCGGATGATGTCAGCCGGTAGGTCCCGATCGGAGACTCGCTGCCGTGTCCCTGCTCGGTGTACCCGGCCCGACGCAACTCCGTCGCAATTTCAGCCGCAGATTCAACCTGCCCCACCTGGACCGTCTTGGGTAGCGCATAGACCTTTGCTGAATTGCTGAAGATCTGCCCACTCATGCGGCGGTCGATGATCTTCTCGTAACGGATGTAAAAATACGCAAAAATGCCCAGGAAGACGGTGCTCAGGATGATGAACGCCGCCACTCCCGTCTTGATCACCGGGTCTGAAAGGTGAGAACGAGATTTCTTGCCCTGGGCTTTGGTGGATTGCTTGCTGCGCGGAATTTTGAGCTTAATCGCCACGAATGTACAAATGCGGAGAATCTCTAGTTTAGACGGTGCGGCGCCCTTTACGTTTCCCCGCACTCCGATGCGGGCGGGAAACTTGAAGACATTCTAAATGAGCGACCGCCAGAGTGTCGCTGTTTCGTGCGTTATCGGAACGTGAGCCCCTCTCGCTTGCTGGAGGGATTGAACTGTAGGTCGAATGGGTGCACGGGCAGATCCACGTGCACCGTGTACTCGACGGTGATGAAAACATTGCCGTTCGTCCGTTCGACCTTGATGTCCTCTGGATTTATTGGAATCTCAAGCGCCTGCGCCTCGCGGTAGACAGCAGACCGGACATCCTCATCCGTGCGCTGCGGGTTCACCGCGGCCGAACGCGCCGAATCGTCGATTGACTCCTCAAGCCGGTAGTTTGCGATGTAGGCAGGGATCACCAACCATCCCGTGTATATTGCTGCGCCGAATACAAGAAGCCAGAAGATTATCCGTAAGCTCTTCATTCGCTACTCTGAACTGCCCGAAGCGCCGGCTTCCGCCACCCGCGGACGGCCTTCTGCGGAGGCAACCATAGACTTCAATTTGTCCACGAGTTCCGCGATAGTAGCATCCTGAGACTCACGTGTCGAGCGCCGCAGCACCTCCACCTTACCTTCCGAAAGTTTCTTCCCGATGGTAACCCTGAACGGAATTCCGACCAGGTCCGCATCCTTGAACTTGACCCCCGGGCGCTCATCCCGGTCATCAAGAAGTACGTCGAATCCGGCTCTTTCCAAGGTCTCCGCGATGTCCATACCCGCCTTCGCCAGCTTCTCGTCTCCCATATTGGTGGGAACCACCACCACCTGGAACGGCGCCACGTTCGGCGGCAACCAGAACCCGTTCTCGTCGTGATTCTGCTCGACGATGGCCGTCAGGATGCGTTCGATGCCGATGCCATAACTTCCCATGATCGGCGTCACTTCCTTGCCGTCCTTGTCCAGCACACGCACCCCCATCGAGTCGGAATACTTGTAGCCAAGCTTGAAGATGTGGCCGATTTCAACAGCTTTTCCGAGCTTTAGCGGAGTACCGCAAACCGGGCAGCCTTCGCCTTCATTCACGTTGCGCACGTCCGCGGCAACCGTGTACTGGAAGTCCTTCCCCGGCGTCACATTCTTAAAGTGATAGTCGAGCTTGTTGGCGCCGCAGATCATGTTCTTGCGGCCCACCAGAGCTTCGTCGAGCACAACCGTCATGTCGCGTGACTTCGAGGCCGGATCGACCTTTTCCCAAATTCCGAGTTTGTCCGCCGATTTCGGCACCAGGTTCATCGGGCCGATAAATCCTCCGGGGCCTTCGAAATAGCGTTCAAGCTCTTCCTGGTGCATCGGCCGGATGTCGTTGAATTTGACCAGCTTCTGCAGCTTTGCTTCGTTGACCGTGTGGTCTCCGCGCAGCAAGACCGCAATGGCCTGCTGCTTTGCCGGTTCGCCCTTCTCGCCTGGTATCTCGGCCATGTATGCCACAGCCTTGATGTCCTGCTTCGGCGAGATCTGCAGGAACTCGGCGATGTCCGCAATTGCGCCCTTGCCCGGTGTGTGGATCAGCTCAGGTTTTCCGTCTCCGCTCGGCGCGAGGTCTTCGACATGATCAAATTTCGATTCAGCGCGCTCCAGGTTGGCTGCGTACCCGCACTTCGGACAGCTTGCCACCAGGTCTTCACCCGCATCGGTGTAGACCATGAACTCGTGCGACTCAGAACCACCCATTGCGCCAGACTGCGCCTGAACGGCGACGTACTGTAGACCGCAGCGGTCGTAGATCCGGCAATACGTCTCGTAGTGCTTCTTGTAGCTGACGTCGAGTCCGGCGGCGTCCATGTCGAACGAGTATGCGTCCTTCATCGTGAAACGGCGCACGCGCAGCAGGCCCGACTTCGGACGGGGTTCGTCGCGGAACTTCGCCTGTATCTGGTACCAGATTTGCGGCAGCTGCTTGTAGCTGCGCAGTTCCTTCCGGGCGATGTCGGCCATGATCTCTTCTTCGGTGAAGCCGAGGCAAAGGTCGGCGCCCTTGCGGTCCTTGAGGCGGAACATGTTTTGGCCGATAACGGACCAGCGTCCGCTGTCTTCCCATATGTCGCGCGGATGGAGTTCAGACAAGTAGAACTCCTGCCCGATCTTGTCCATCTCCTCGCGCACCACGTTCGTGATCTTCAGGATCGTGCGCTGCCCGAGGAACAGATAGTTGTAAAGACCGGCCGCCAGCTGGCGAATGTACCCGGCGCGAACAAGAAACTTGTGGCTGGCGACTTCGGCGTCCGCAGGCGCCTCGCGCAGCGTGGGAACGAACAGTTGCGACCAACGATGCATGTATCAGGACCTCTTTCAGAATCCCTCATTCTAAAGGATGGAACGACTGCGGGCTATGGGCTTTGAGCTGTGAGCTGTGGGTGTCGCCATTGTGCCCTGAATTGCGCGTTGTGCAACTTTGCCTTTCCGCTTTCTCACAGCCCATATCCCAAGGCCTACAGCGCCTTTGCTGTACATTGTCTTCATGGCCGACATATTCCGCGCCTTCATCGCCCAGATCCGCCGCATCCCGCGTGGCAAGGTGGCCAGCTACGGCGACGTTGCATACGCTGCCGGGTATCCCGGTGCTGCGCGCCAGGTTGTTTGGGCATTGCACTCCTCGCGCGGTCTGCCCTGGCATCGCGTAATCGGCGCCGGCGGCAAGATACTCTGCACGGGAGAGCTTGGGTTCGAACAGCGCTTGCGTTTGCAGCAGGAAGGGGTGCGGTTCGTCGGTCTGCGCGTAGACATCGACGGGCATCGGTTCAACTTCTTCGGCTCGAAACGTTCTACAGCGAAGAAAGGCGCCAAGAAGCGACGGGCGACCGAAGCCGCCCGCAAGAAGTCAAAAACCACGTAGCTTACTTCGCCGCTGCCGCTCCGCGCGTCCCGCCGACAGCTCTCATGTACTCGTCAAGCCTCACGAATTTGTACCCTCGTGCCTTCAACTCCGGTATGAGTGTCTGCAGCGTCGCCACAGTCGTCGTCAATTCGTGGAACGTAAGAATGTGCGTCGTGACACCCTTCTTTTCGCGTACCGCGAGTTGCTTCAGCAGGGAATCGGCCAATGAAGGCTTGGGGCACTGTGTGGCCTTGCCCACGCATAGGTAG
>JAEZPW010000436.1 GCA_023441255.1 Acidobacteriota bacterium | reverse complement strand
GGGGCCCCCCCCCCCCCACTACACAGTCGTGGACGGCTCGTTTAGACGACGTGGCACCCTCGACTTCGCGGTGGTCCACCCGCGTAAATGGATGGCGAAACCCACGTCTGCTGACAACGGCAGACGTGGGGCACCAGGCCACTATTCCTTTGGATCGAGCTTCAATGAGGCCGAGTTGATGCAGTAGCGCATGCCGGTCGGGCGTGGGCCGTCGGGGAAGACGTGGCCGAGATGGCCGCCGCAGCGTGAGCAGGTCACCTCGACGCGGCGCATGCCGTGGCTGTTGTCCTCGTGCTCTTCGACGGTGCCCGGGGCAGCAGGCTGATAGAAGCTGGGCCAGCCACTGCCGGAGTGATATTTGGTGTCGGATGCGAACAGTTCCTGGCCGCAGGCGGCGCACTTGTACATACCAGGGGTTTCGCAGCTCTCGTATTGGCCGGTGAATGGGCGTTCGGTGCCTTTCTCGCGCAGGATCTTGTACTGCTCGGGCGTGAGTTCGTTGCGCCATTGTTCTTCGGATTTGTGGAGCTTGCCTTGGGTTTCGGTCGTTTCCGCCATGGTTACCCTCTGCGGATTAGATTGACGAAGGCGGGATTTGTTGCGCGAGATGTCGGCGTCAGGTGTCGCCCCTACGGGGCTCGGAGGGAGGTTGCAGGGAACCCAGCACTGAAGTGCTGGGCTAGCGAATTCCGCCCCTTCGGGGCTCGCAATTGCGGTAGTTGCACGCGGCGTAAGAGTGACGAGGGCAAGATGGCCCGATCGCGAGATGGCCTGATGACCCGATCGCCGAGCGTGAGATGACCCGATGGTCCGATTGCGAGATGGCGAGACGGCGAGATGGCCCGATGGCGCGATGACCCGATGGCCTGATGACCCGATGGCCCGATCGTGAGATGACCCGATGACCCGATGGCCCGAGGGCCCGAGGGCTCGACTATTTCGCGTCTCGCCAGTTCTTGGCTACGCCGATGTCGACGAGCAGGGGCACGCGCAGTGGGTGGACGTTCTGCATCTTGTCCTTGATGAGCGCGCGCATGGTGTCGAGTTCGGCTTCGGGGACTTCGAAGACGAGTTCGTCGTGAACCTGCAGCGTCATGCGCGACTTGAGGCCGCGCTGGCGAATCTCGCGGTCGAGCGCGATCATGGCCAGCTTTATCAGGTCGGCGGCAGTACCTTGCAGCGGCGTGTTGACGGCGGTTCGTTCGGCGAACCCGCGCAGATTGGCGTTGCGGCTGTTGATGTCCGGTATGGGGCGCACGCGGCCGAACAGGGTTGAGACTTTCTGGTCTTTGCGTGCCTGTTCTTTGACGCCTTCAAGATACTCGCGGACGCCGGCGTACTTTTCGAAATAACCGTCGATGTACTTCTTGGCCTCGCCCGGTTCGATGCCGAGTTGCTGCGAGAGGCCGAACGGCGACAGTCCATAGGGGATGCCGAAGTTTATGGCCTTGGCGCGCCCGCGAAGTAGCGGCGTAACATCGCCGGGATCGAGCCCGAAAACCTGCGCGGCTGTCTGGCGGTGAATGTCCTCGTTGTTCTTGAAGGCTTCGAGCAGCAGCGGATCTTCGCTGAAGTGCGCGAGCAGGCGCAGTTCGATCTGCGAGTAGTCGGCCGAGATCAGCACGTTGCCGGGCTCGGCGATGAAGGCGGCGCGTATTTCGCGACCGAGTTCGGTCTTGATAGGGATGTTCTGCAGGTTCGGGTTTTTCGACGAGAGCCTGCCCGTCGCGGTGTTGGTCTGATCGAAAGTCGTGTGAAGGCGTTGCGTGCATTGGTTGAGCAGCGTGGGCAGCGCGTCCACGTAAGTCGATTTCAGCTTCGTGAGCTGGCGGTATTCGAGCACCAGGCGCGGTACGTCGTGGTGCACGGCCAGTCCCTCAAGCACATCGACCGCCGTCGAAACCGTCTTGCCTTTGCCGTATTTGACCGGCCTGGGCAGGTCGAGCACCTCGAAGAGAATGCGCCCCAACTGGCGCGGCGAGCTGATGTTGAACTCCTCGCCCGCGAGATGATAGATTTCGCGCGCCTTGGCGTCTGCCTGCTTGTCGAGTCGCGTCGACATTTCGCCCAGGATGTCGCAATCGATCTTTACTCCGGCTTCTTCCATGCGGGCGAGCACGGGCACGAGCGGAAGATCGATTTGCTCGTAGACCGACATAAGTCCGGCTTCTTCCACTTCCTTGCGCAGCGCCGATGCCAGCCGCCCTGTCCAGTCGGCGGCTTCGGGTAATGAGATAGTCGGTGGCTTTCTCGATACCTTTGCGTTTGCCGCGGCGGGCGCGGCAGTTCCGATCTGGGCGCTGAAGCGGCGCAGGGCAACCTCGTCGAGTCGATGTGACGAGTACGTCGGATCGAGCAGATACGAGTAGAGCATCGAGTCGTCGCGCAGGCCGGCGAGTTCGAGGCCGGCTTCGCGCAGGGCGTGGATGGCGGACTTGTAGTCGTGGATGGCCTTGGGCGTTTTCGGGTCGGAAAGAGATTGCTTGAGGCGGTCGCCGGCTGGGGTGCTGAGCGGGACGGTGGCGGCTGTGCCGGCGGCGGCGGAGATTGCGAGGGACGTGGGGCCCGCCGGTGAGGGCCCCGGCGGTACCAGACCGGCGGCCGAGGACGGCGCTACAACTTCGGGCGCGGCGGCGGACTCGGCGACGGCGGCGAACAGGAGTTCGCCTTGGCCGTTGCCTGCGGAACTCGCGTCGGTTTCTTCCTGCTCGGTTTCCCCGTCGAGTTCGGCATCTTCTTCGGTTACGGCGGCTGCGGCTGTTGAGGTCTCAAGTGCAACGGCGAGCGCTCCGTCCTTGGCAACGCCTTTCAAAACGCTTTCAATATCGCCCGCGGACGTGGCTTGCTTGTAGTCGGTTTGCTGGACTTCGAGCGAGGGGAGGAATTCTTTGACCAGCGACGTGAATTCAAGTTCGGTGAAGAGTTCCCGGGCGGCGGTTGCGTCCGGCGGGCGAGCGGTCATTGATTCGACATTGAACTCGATGGGCAGGTCGCACTGAACGGTGACCCAGCGCTTGCTCTTCAGCACGATGTCGCGGTTGTTCTGCAGCGATTCGCGATAGCTCTTCTTCTGTACTTCTTCGGCGCGGTCGAGCGCGGCTTCCACGCTGCCGAATTGGCGGATGATCTCGACCGACCCTTTGTCGCCTATGCCGGGCGCGCCCGGGATGTTGTCGATGGTGTCACCGCGCAGGGCCATCACGTCCACCACGCGCTCGGGCGGCACGCCCATGATCTCCTCGACCTTCGCACTGTCGCAGATCAGGTTGTCCTTCGGCGGATTGAGCACGCACACGTGCTCGTTCACCAGCTGCAGCATGTCCTTGTCGCTGGAGACCACGTACACCGGGTATCCGGCCTCGGCGGCGCGGCAGGCGAGCGTGCCGATCACGTCGTCGGCTTCGAAGCGCTCCAGCTCAAGTATCGGTATACGATACGCCTCGAGCGCGCGGCGTATGTACGGCACCTGCTGCGAGAGGTCGGCCGGCATCTCGGCGCGATTTGCCTTGTAGCCGTTATAGGCGATTTCCTGGAACTGCTGCGTCTTGATGTCCCACTTGCGCACGCTGGTGACTTCGGCGGCCTCTTCGTCGCGGAAGGTCGGCGCGCCGGTGTCGAAGATGGCGGCGATGTACTCGGGATGAAAGTCCTCGATGAGCTTGCGCAGCATGTTGACGAACACGTAGGTGGCACTCGTCGGTATGCCGGTGCGCGTGGACATGGGCCGCTGGCGCGCCATGGCGTGATAAGCGCGGAAGATGAATGAGAAGGAGTCGATCAGGAACACGCGTCCCTTGCCGGGCTCGCCGGAGGGAAGCACGGCCTTCGCGGCCACCTGCGTCGCGGTTTCAGTGGGCGGCTCGGCCTTCGAGGAGACCGCGCCTTCGGGCTTCGTCTTGGGTCTTTTCGCGGGCAACAGAAAAGTTTACCAGCACCCGCGTTCTGCAAGCACCTCCGGACGAGCCGGCAGCTTAGGCCGGCCTGACTTCCCGCGTTTCGAAAAGCTCGGCGACCTCGGCGGATTCCTCGCCTCCGCTGACCGCGTTGTAGACGACCGCCGCCAGAGCGCCGGAGATCGCGCCATCGGCGAACGCAATGGCTGACCCGACAGCAACCTGCGTGCCGCTTCCGTTCGCCTCATATACCGGATAGACCGAGGCGACCGTCTTTAGAAATTTCCGGCCATAGCTTGGTTTGAAGAGATTTATGAGACCCACCGTAAGAACGGCGCCTCCCCATAGCGCACCACACGCAATAGCCAGGGCCCTAACGCTGAGTTTCACCAAGGTCCTCCTTTCGCGCTCGCGCAACTCGCACGGGCTCTCGGTAACAAGGAAGCCCGGAGCGGCAGGGCAGTTGTCCCGGAGAGGAAGGGAATCGGACTTGAGCTCACTCGATGAACATGCAATCACCGTACGAAAAGAACCGATATCGTTTTTCGACCGCGTGTTTGTAGGCGGCCAGAACGTGGTCGCGTCCGGCCAGCGCGCTGACCAGCATCAGCAGCGTCGATTGCGGGAGGTGGAAATTTGTGAGCATGGCGCTGACTACGCGGAAGTGAAAACCGGGATAGATGAAGATGTCGGCTTCGCCGGAGCCGGGATGGATGTGGTTGTGCGACGGCTCAGATCGCACCCTGTCGCTTCGCGACAAGGGTGCGGCACCCGCGCGGATGTGGTTGTGCGACGGCTCGGATCGCACCCTGTCCCTTCGCGACAAGGGTGCGGCACCCGCGTCGTTTGAGATATCAGAAGGGACCGTCGGTGAGGGCACCGGCGTTACCTCGCGGCTCGCGGCCATTGATGCAGCGTACTCCAGCGTGCGCACTGTAGTGGTGCCCACGGCGATGACCCGTCGGCCTTGCTCCAGTGCACGATTGATGGCCGCTGCGGCGTGTTCTGAGATGCTGTACCACTCGCGGTGGAGCTTGTGTTCTTCAACCACGGCGACGTGTACGGGCTGGAACGTTCCGAGGCCAACGTGCAGCGTGATTTCGGCAGTCTCGATGGCACGCGTGCGGATGCGGTCGAGAATCTCGGGCGTGAAGTGCAGGCCGGCCGTAGGTGCGGCGACAGAACCACGTTCCCGTGCATAGACGGTCTGATATCGCTCGCGGTCTTCCGGTCGGTCCGGGCGATGAATGTAGGGTGGCAGCGGCACGTGGCCGAGGCGCTCGAGGGCGGCGAAGAAATCCGGCACCGGATCGAAGCGCAGGGTACGCTCGCCGAATTCGCCGCGCGCGATCACCTCGGCGCGAAGTTCGTCGTTGTCGCCGAAACAGAGGTGCTCACCGACGTCTATCTTGCGGCCCGGGCGAACGAGGGCGTGCCAGATCAAGTTTCGCGTTTCGGGTTTCGCGTTTCGCGCTAATGAAGGCTCACTCACGTCGGCATTTTCTTGTGTGTTGGGAGCCTTGTTGTCGTCGCTTGAAAATTGAAGCTCGAAACTTGAAACCTGCTTCGTCAACAGCACTTCCACTTTGCCGTGAAGAAAATCCTTCATCGCCGGATTGTATGCGCTGAGGCGTTGCGCATGAAGTCCACCGCGCCGCCCGAAAAGGCGTGCCGGAAACACGCGAGTATTGTTGAAGACCAGCAGGTCGTCTGGGAGGAGCATGTCCGGCAACTCGCGAAACATGCGGTCCTCGAACGCACCGGTACGGCGGTCGAGATGCAGCATGCGCGAGGCCGCCCGATCGGCGAGCGGTTCCTTGGCGATCAGTTCGTCTGGCAGATGAAAGTCGAAGTCGGAAACGAGCACGAAGACATTATAGAAACCTGCAATTCAGACATGGTTCGACGACCTGCAGCAGCAGCTTGCGTCTTGGGCAGAATACCGGGCCGGCAACGTCTCGGCCTTACCAGATGCCACATCGGGACGAGGCGGCAAATGCAGTGCACCGGGTTCCAGCAATCTTTACCAGGGTTCAAGTTGTCGTTAGTAGATCCTGATCCGATAGAAAACCTGCTTGGACTGACAAGCCTCTAGCTAGGAATTCAGCCCGCTTTGTACGCAAGGAACTCTCACACTCAACCTGATTTGCGATAGGAGACTCTATGAGCGCCGCGCAGCATCGTGTGCACAAGTTGAAACGGCTCCTCGAGACGGTTCGCTCCTTACAGCCTGACGAGAGTGTTCCAGGGGATCCAAGTCGTCGAAAGTTCATCCAGGTGAGCACGCTCGCCGGTGCCGCCGCCTCGCTTGCCGCGGCGGGCGCAGTGCCAGCACATGCCCACCAGAGCGTCCCAACATCTTTGAACGAGGCCACCATCGCTCAACTGCAGTCGCTGATGGCGGCGGGCAAACTGACCTCGGTTGCCCTGGTCGACTACTACCTCGACCGCATCCAGCGGCTCGATAAGCATGGACCTACGGTCAACTCCATTATCGAGACCAACCCCGAAGCGCTTGCGATTGCCCGCGCCATGGACAAAGAGCGCCGTGCAGGCAAGATGCGCAGCGTGCTCCATGGCATCCCCATTCTGCTGAAGGACAATATCGACACCGCAGACAAAATGCAGACCGCCGCGGGATCGCTCGCCCTGGTCGGCCAGCCCGCACCCATGGATGCCACCGTTGCTGCGAATCTTCGCGCCGGCGGAGCCATCCTGCTGGGCAAGGCCAATCTCAGCGAGTGGGCCAACTTCAGATCCTCCCATTCCACCAGCGGCTGGTCTGGTCGCGGTGGCCAAAATAACAATCCTTACGCCATCGACCGCAACCCGTGTGGCTCAAGTTCGGGTTCCGGGTCGGCCGTTTCCGCCAATTTCACCGCCGTCGCGCTTGGAAGTGAAACCGACGGGAGCATCGTCTGCCCTGCGAGTATGAACGGCGTGGTGGGCATAAAGCCCACGGTCGGCCTGGTAAGCCGCGCAGGAGTGGTGCCCATCTCGGCCACGCAGGATACGGTCGGTCCACACGCGCGCACCGTTGCAGACGCCGCTGCCGTGCTCAACGTCATCATCAGCCGATCGCCGGACCCGCGCGATCCCGCCACCAGCACCAGTCCGCTGGGAAAATCGGGCGAGCCCCGTCCCGACCTCACGGACATCGACTACACCAAGTCGCTGAACGCGAACGGACTGCAGGGCGCGAAAATAGGAGTCGCGCGTATGGGAATCGCCGATGCCAGCCCGGACACGTCGAATCTCTTCGAAGACGTGGTCAAGATGATCCAGGACGCCGGTGCCACAACAGTCGATGTCGAGTTCGCGCACCAGGACGAAATCAACTCCGGGAACAACGAGTTTACTGTCCTGCTCTTCGACTTCAAGCGTGACCTACAGAAATACCTTGCCGAGCGGGTCGGTGTTCCCATCGCTAAAGGCACGCTGGCCGACGCCATCGCCTTCAACAATGCTCATGCGGACGAGGAACTGAAGTTCTTCGGGCAGGAGATATTCGAGCAGGCCGAGGCTTTCGACATCACGGATGAAACCAAGGTTCAGCCGACGGGAGTTTCGTATCGCGATGCCCTTGCGGCCGACAAGAAGTTTGGAGCGACCGAGGGTATCGACCAGCTGCTCACCCAGAATGGTTTGGACGCAATCATCGCCCCGACAGACACCCCCGCGTTCCCGACCGACCTGATCAACGGAGACCACTTCGTCTTCGGCAGTTCCACGCCGTCTGCGATCGTGGGCTATCCGATCATCAACGTCACGATGGGCTTCGTTTTTGGGCTCCCTGTGGGCATCAGTTTTCTGGGGACGGCATTCAGCGAGCCGACGCTGATAAAACTGGCGTCGGGTTTCGAACACGTGGCGAAAGCGCGACGGCCTCCGACCTTCCTCCCGACCTTGTCCTTCGACACGCGGGGCGAGATGCACCGGTCGCGTTCGTCCCAGGCCCAGAAAAGCACGAAGCCGTCCAGCGTTTACCTGAAAATGAAGATGTGAGCGATGCAAGCCAACAGCGTTGGGCGTTCTCCGGCCGTTGTTGGACTCTCCCAAATGTAAGTGCCCCACCCAAGCGAGGCTTGGATGGGGCACTCCCTTCCACGTGCTGCTAAGTGCCTGCTGCTGACTTCTACCAGGTCAACTTCAGCGCGAACTGGAACTGCCGCGGATCGAACGCGGCCGTGGGACGGCCGGCATCAGTCCACAGCGGGTTCACGTCGGCCACGTTGAATTTGTTTATCAGGTTGAAGGCGTCCGCGATGGCATCCAGCGCCAGCCGTTCCGTCAGTTGAATGCGCTTGGCCACGCGCAGGTCGGTGAAGAGGTTATATGGCCGTGTGCCGGCGTTTCGTCCGAGCGAGCCCTGAAACGTCCCGTCGACGAAACACGGCGGCTGCAGGAATCCACTCCGCGAATAGGGCGACGCGACGGCGATGTCGCCGCAACCGTTGCGCGGCGTGTCAGCCGGCACAACGAGCGGCCGGTCAGTGCCCGTAGTGAAATCGAAGTTGCGATCGCCGCCCACGATGATGTTGAACGGCCGTCCGCTGGCGACCTCGATGATCGGTGCGAACGTCCAGTCGCGCAGCAGCGCCGACTTGAATCCGGAACCGCCTACCTTGCCGGTCTGGATCACGCTGCTGAAGACGAATCGGTGCCGCTGGTCGAAGGTGGAATTCGAACGATCGAGGTTTGGCTGATAGTTGTTGGCCGGCGATAGCGGCGACTCAAGGTCCGTCGAGTCGTCGATGGCGTGCGACCAGGTGTAAGACGCAAGGAACTCGTAGTTCCTGCTGAACCGCTTGCGCAGGTTCAGGCTGAGGCCGTGATACACCGAGCTGCCGTTCGCGAAGTTCGCGGGCATGTCGCTGAAGGGAATGGGCAGGCACGTTCCAAACGGCGACGAAGAATCCAGCGGATTGCAGGCAGCTCCGTTCGCGCCGATGCCGAGGTGCGTGGCGGCAAGAATGGAGTTTGCGATGGTCAGGCACGGGGTCGCCGCCGGATTCGCCAGCAGCGCCGGTACGAACGACGGGTTGATACCCGAAGGCCGGAAGAAGCTCACGATAGCCGGATTCACCCACGCACCCGCAGGTCCCACGCCGCATGGGGCTGTGGAAGACCCGACCAGCCGCGGATCGCCCGACCCCACCGCGGTGGGATCGCCCGCCGCAACTGCCGCCCGGTAGTTCGCCACCAGCACTTGAGGAACCACGGTGTTCGTATTGATGGGCCGGTTCAGGTGGCGTCCGCCGTTGAAGTTGTATTCGACGGTGATGGCCGTATTGTGACCGAGGTCGCGCTCAATGCTGAGGTTCGCCTGATTGGAGTAGCCGTAGACGAAGTTCTTCGCCACCGGGAACCCGAACGGCTGCAATGCCAGCGGCACCCCGGCGGTCAGATAGTTCTGGTTTACGAAGATCGAATCCGGCTGGAAAGCGTTGAAGCGTTGCTCGTTGGGCAGGTAGCCGAAATTGGCCGGACAGTTCAGCGTTCCCTGGAAGACGTCGCTGGCGCTCAGGGTGAAGCAGTCGCGTTTCGGTGCACCGCCAAAGAGAATCAGTTGCGGCGCTTGCGAGCCGTCGGCCACGTCCGAGTCGAAGGCTAAGCCGAGCAACGGATGGTCATAGAACAGGCCGTAAGCCGCGCGGATGACGGTCTTGCCGTCGCCCCACGGATCGTAGGCGAGGCCGATGCGCGGCGCGAAGTTGTTGTAGTCGCGCGGAATGCCCTGCGTGATGCCCAGGGCATTCTCGGCCGCCTGCGAGATGTCGTTCACCGGCTTGAAGGTCGGCGTCAGCTCCACGTCATAGCGCAGGCCGTAATTCAGCGTGAGCTTGTCCGTCACGCGCCACGAGTCCTGCAGGAACGCGCCGATGGCGGTCTGGTTGAAAGAATCATGCGGGTTGCCGATGCCCTGCACGAAGTTGTTCGGAATACCGAGGCCGTACGCCTGCACCGGTGAGAGCGTCGGGAAGGCCGACAATGGTCCGGGCAGGCTAATGCTGCTGAAGTTGAACAGCCCGCCGAAGTTGACGGTGAAGTCAGCCTGCAGTGGCAGGAAGTTGGTGTCCACGCCGAACTTTATGTTGTGGCGTCCCCTGGTGAGCGAGAGGTTGTCGGCGAACTGGAAGCGCTTCTCGGTACGGCGCACGAACGAGAATGGCTCGCGTCCGAAGAACGCGTATCCCGGTATTTGAACGCGCACCTGGTCGCCGCCGGGACCGTTGGAGAAGTTGTAAAGCAGTCCGCGACGCGAAGCCTGGAATCGGAACTCGTTCACCTTGTTGTTGCCTATCGTCCAGGTGTGCTGGGCGTAGACGCCGAAGTCGTGATAATCCTGTGTCGAGGTGGCGGACCACGCGTTCTGACCGAAATTCTGTGGTCCCTGCGCGTTCACCTGTATGCCGCTGGTGAAACTGGGACTCACGCCCACGCGGACGTTCAGGTTCTGTGCATCGGTGAGCTTGTGATCCAGTCGGAGCGAATATAGACTGGTCGCCTCCTTGACCGGGTAGTTTCCCTTCAGCGAGAGCAGCGGCACATACGATTTTGGCAGCGGCACTGGCGCACCCGAGAGCGGCACGAAGAACGCGCCCAGGCCCGGCAGTTGTCCCGTCAACGCCACGGCCGAGGCGCCGGCCGCAGCCTGTATGTAAGTCGGGATCAGGGGAGCGATCTGCGGGTTGGTCGCGTTCTGCTGGATGAAGTTGATCTGGTCCTGCGTGAGCAGCGCCGGACCGAGCGCGGTCTGAAATGGTATTAGATCAAAGTTGTTCTGCCCGATGGTGGAGAAGCCTGTCTCCTGTCGCCGCGTCGTTTCGTAGGACAGGAAGTAAAACGTTCGATCCTTCACCAATGCGCCGCCGAGGGTGAATCCGGCCTGCACGCGCGTGTACGCCGGGTCGTCGACGGTGCTGAATGGGTTCACCGCCTGGAATTTCCGGTTGCGCAGGTAGCCAAATGCCGTGCCGTGAAACGTATTCGTGCCTGAGCGCGTAATGATATTCACCACGCCGCCGGACGCGCGTCCGTATTCAGGCGCGTATCCGTTGGTGATGATCTGGAACTCCTGCACGGCTTCCTGCGAAACCGTGGAACGGATGCCGTTCGTGGAGTTGTCGACCGCATCGAGTCCATCTACGTTCACAAGGTTCGAGCGTGCGCGCTGGCCGCTGAAGTTGAGGCCGGAAGTGGGAGCGGCTCCGATGGAGGGCGCCGTGTCTCGCGTGATCTGCGAGTTAGTCAGTGCGAAATTAATGTAGTTGCGCCCGTTGATGGGCAGATTGTCGATTCGCGCCTGGTCGATGGTGCTGGTGGAAGACGTGCTCTGTGTTTCGACCAGCGAGGGCTCGCTGGTGACGTCCACTATCTCCGAAACGGCCGCCACTTGCAGCGTGATCGGAAATTCGGCGCGCTGACCCACCGTGATGGTCACGTCCTTCGCCTGCGTTTTCGCGAACCCGTGTGCCTCCACGGTTACGGCGTACTGACCTGGGGGCAGGAGCAGGAACTGGTATTCGCCGTCGACGTTATTGCTGACGGTGCGTTCGAAGTTGCGCGCCTGATTGCGCACGGTCACGGTGGCGTCGCGTACGACGGCCCCTTTTGGGTCCTTCACCGTAACGTGCAATTCGGCGGTTGCGGCAGACTGTGCCAAAGCGGCGGATACGAGCGCCAGAAATGTGGCAAACGCAAAAAAAGCTCCTGCGAGTCGCTTCATCGGCTTCACCTGTTTTCGCTCTGTCGTTATTTTCTTTGCCGGCCAACTGACGCCCGCCCCACGCGGTGCGCCGTTCCCACAAAATATCGCCGGATGCCCGTGACGATTTCGGCCACGGGCGAGTTTGGCAGGTTTTATACCATCAGCTACTCAGAACGCAAGAAGCGGAACTCAGTTGCCTGAGCCAGTGCACATGAAAAGATAATGCGCCTTTGGCAAACAGCGGTCCAAAAACGAACGGACCGCAAGCACCCTTTGCGAAGCTAAGGCGGGAAAGAAAAACCGTCGGGTGCCCCACCTTCGCACAGAAGGTGGGAAAGAGGGATTTTTACCGCTGCGGGCTGAAGTCGATGGTGATGGTCTTCTCGACGGCGATCGGCTCCCCGTCAAGCTGGTACGGTTCGTACCGCCACTGACGAATCGCCTGCACAGCGGCGGCGGTGAGCGTCGGATCGCCGCTGACCGGTTCCGTGCGTTCCACTCGCCCGGTCTTGTCGATCCCGATGCGCACGACCACTCGGCCGCGCGCGGCGGCGTGGTTTGCTTGCGGAGGAAATATTGGGTCCACCCGGTTGACGAGTCTGCCTTCAACTATCTGGCTCTGCGAACCCGCGGACTCTTCCGCGGCCCAGCTGCCCACCAGGTCGTTGATGACCTTCACTTGTCCGGGCGTGCGTTCCATCTCGGGTGCCGGTGCCGGGTCGGCCACGGGCGGCGGTGCAGGCTGTGGCGATTCCAGTTTCAGCTCCGAACCAGTACCCGGCTTTGTGGGCGCCATGAATGACCAGCGTTCTCCGCGCGTCTTTGTCCGGGTAGCCGCCGGCTTCGTGCTTGTCTTTGCAGCCGGAGCAGCCTGCTTCACCTCCGACGTGGGAGGCGGCAACTCCACCGCGGGTTCCGGAACAGGAGGTGCGGACTGCTGCGGAGACGGCGGCACGGCGGGAGTGTTCTTACGCCCCAGCCAGTACGGCGCAGTCAGCACGATGGCGGCCAGTGCAACTGACGCCAGCACTATGCCGATCGTCTTTCTTCGCCGGCGCCGGTCTTCTTCGCCGACTTGTTGCATGAATCCCTTGTAGATGGTCTCCACCTGCTCGGGCGAAGGCGGCGCGGGGACAGGCTCTGACGATGCGGCAGCCTCGGCTACGTCAACCTTGGCAATTTCCTTTGCAGGTTGCGGCCCGGGCGCTTCCTCCGCGATTGCCTCGATCGGCAACAGTGGATACCGCCCCGCCGCGAGTGCCGCCGAGTCCGCAGTCGCGGCTTCCGCCGGAGGCGCTGCGATTGTCTCGGTACTTTCAGGCGCTGCGGCTGCCGGTTCCGGCTCTGCGCTTTGCAGGAGCGGTTCGGGATCGGCCTGAATCGCGGCTTCTGCGCTCAACTGTGGCGTTTCAACAGCGGCAGGTTCCGGCTCGGGTTCCAGGTCGGGCAGGAAGCCCATCTCCAGATGGCCGATGCTGCTTTCCAGCATGGCTGCGATGAGGTCGGCCATGCGGCGCAGATGCAGTTCGTCGCGCTCGTCGAAGGCGTGCGCTTTGGGAGAGAACACTTCGATGACGCCGATGACGGCCGAGCCCGAGAGCACGGGCGTGATCACGATGGAGCGCACGTTAAGCCGCTCGCAGGCGACGCGGTCCACGCGCGGATCGTCGGCTGTATCAGTGCAGCGTACCGTCTTGGCCGTCCGTACGGCTTCGCCTGAAAGCCCGGAATCAGGACGGAAACGCGCGCCCAGATCCGGGGCCACGCCGGTGCGCGCGCGGCAGACCATTTCGTCTTTGTCGGCCAGCGCAATGGCGGCGCCGCTCGCCCGCGTGAGCGCGCGCGAACGTTCCACAACCAGTCGCAGTGCCGAGACCAGGTCCAGGTCGGCAACAGCCTCGTCCATGCGCGAAGGCTCAACGTTCAGGTCCGACATGCGGACCCACGGAGAGTAAGCAGGCGGCAGGTAAGCAGCCGTCGCCAGTGCCGCGCCGAGCGTGGTGGCGGGCGAAGCAGCAGGCGCCAGACCATCGATCCAGCGGCGTAAATGTTCGTGCGATTCTTGCGGCAGGGTGGTGAAGCGGATACCCGCGCGGCCCGTCGGTCCCACCCAGCTGACCACGCCTTGCGCCTGCACCGTCGTGTTAGTGCCCGGAAGCTGGAAGAAAACCGCGCTGTTGTCGCCCGTCTGCAACTCGGTATAGGGCTGCACGGCCGCGCCGCTCTCGCTGATATCGACCAGCAGGCCGCGTCGGTCGGGTCCCAGCCCGACCGTCACCAATTGGCGCTCCAGCACACGACACCGCACGTGCCGGCGCCGTTCAGGTCCTCCCTGCAGGCGCGATGTTACCGATGGTGAACTCGACATCGCTCACCTCATGGGAACTGCTTGTTGACGGCGTCCCACGTGGGACCCCCATGCCCGTTTTCCTTGACCATCGTTCGCGACATGGCGGCCAGCGGCGCTCCGGCCACGGCGACCGGAACCGCCTTGGGCAGCGGCATCCCTTCGGCTTCGTCGGACAGCAGGCGAGCTGCGATCTGCAGGGCCTCGATCTCTTTCTGCAGCTGCTGTAACTGCGCTTCTTTCTGTTTGAGAACGTCGTAGATGTTCTTCATCTGCCTACCTGTTTACCTGGTTATGAACAAGGGGCCAAATGCGGTAACCAAATACTTAGTCCAGAACTGGATGATAGTAAAGAAACAAATGCGGTACGTTGTAGAAATTCGCTATGGGCTATCGGCTATGCGCTTTCGGCTGCTTGGGCCATTTGCACGGTTGGGGAATACCAGCGTCGCCAGTTGCGTGGGACAGCCGACTTCCACAGCACGGACAGCAAACGGCCACCACCCACCACCCAAGAGCAAGCGTCCAACAGCAAAGAGCAGTACCGAAGCCGGCAGCCAATAGCCGACAGCCAAAGCCAATAGCTAAAAGCCAAAAGCTAAGAGCCAAAAGCTAAGAGCCAAAAGCTAAGAGCCCATAGCCCATCGCCCACAGCCCATAGCCCATGGCCACCAGCCACCAGCCATTCACCACGCAAACCGAATGTTCGACCCGATTCCCACGCCGTGAATTCCCGTATCAATGAGCGGTGCCACCCACCATCCGCGCTTGCCGCTTGCCTTGCGCCGGTACGCGAAGTACATCACCGCCAGGTTCACCGGGGTGTTGGTCGCGTACATGCCCCACCGTGAGAGCGGCAGTGTCGGATTCAGTTCCTTACAGGTCTTCGCGTTTAGGCAATGTTGTGTCAGCTCAATATCAGCAGCCGTAAGCCCGAACGCCAACGCTCCCAGCAGAATGAAATTGCGGTCGATCACCTTCTTCTGCTTAGCCTCGGGCGCGGTGATCAGCGACCGCGACGCTTTAGGCGCGAGTGGCGGGGGGATGACCACAAGCGTCAAGTCGGATTCCCCCTGCGAGATCACGGCGAAGTTCTGGCTGGCACTCGGTGCGTCCGGCAGTTCGTCCGCAAGCGCACCGGCTCCGAGACACACGAGCAGCGCGACCATGAGCACAAAGATTCGCATGTGGGAACTCTGGGCAGAGTCTACGTGCCTCGTGGCAATCAGGCACTCAGGTTTAGCGACGAGTTTGGCGGGGGGAAGTACCTAGGTGTGGTGTCTCAAGACGTTGTTTCCGAAAGCCGGTCAGGTTTTACGATCAGTGCATGCCGGAGGCATGCAACGAATTTAGCCCAGCACGCAGTGCTGGGTAGAAGCCGGCCAGTCAATCAAGTGCCGGAGGCACGTCCGAGCCTTGGCATCGAACGTTCGGTCGTCCCTACGGGACTCGCGAATTATGCGCATACACCCCGGATTTCATCTGGGGCTAAGCTCGTTCCGTCCCTCGCGGGACGGACTGCTTGCAGCAATCTATTGCCCGGGCAAGGCGGGAAAACCACGTTTAGCAAGCGGGGCGGGCGCTACATCCAGATTCGGCCGCGTTCGACTGAGCCGCTCAGTTGCAGCTTGAGCACAGAACGAACTTTCCCGGATTCACTTCGAGGTGTACTATTTCGTGTTCCGGCAATTTCAAGGCATTGGAGACCACGCGGCGATGTGGATGAGACCCTGTGCGCTCTGCAAGACGCTCCTGAGAAAGCTGCACCTTTCACACACAGTCCGTTGTTCGTGCGGCTGGGAGTGGAAAGCCTGAGCGTAATACGCCGCTGGTCACTGCGAGGGCTGCGGAGTAACGTCCAGCGGCCCTCGCCAAAGAATCTTGCCTCGTGAGCCTTCTCCCCCAACATTCACGAGGCCAAAAGAAAGCTCCTCTTTCGCGAGGAGCTTTTTTCATCCCGGTGGCGTGGTCAAGCTGCCTTGTGCTGTGGCTTAGTCGCGCTCTTCTTTTTCCCGACCTGCGCCTTTCTGCTCATTCCGGCGCCGTTTTGCAGTCGTGGTTCGGCTCCGGTGCGGCGTCCTGAATTGCCGCCGGCCATCGATTCCGCCCCGCGCTGATGATGCGGCTGTTTCGACATGATGCCCACTTCTGAATTGCCGTCATTCGTGCTGTTGTTCCGATGACGACGGGCGACGGGGACGTTGTTCTGTTGGGGGCTTGATTCGCACTCTGGCAACGGCCGCCTCAAGGGACTGAAGCTGCCGCAAGGTGCCGCAAGAAGATGACTAAACACACCGCCTCTGCGGCCGGCAGCCATCGACCTGACACGACGAAAGGCGCGCGCGTCCTTTCCTTTATGCAAACGAGGCGGCAACTCCGGCTGAGCGATTACAGTCGCGGTTCGGTCGGGCGTGCGTCCGTCACATTGCTGGGCGAGTCAGAAAAGGACCTGCCCGGCTCGAATGCAAATTTCTCGTGCTTGCTGCCTGTTTTTCGGATGATGTCGTGCCAGCCGTCGTCCCAGGCGATGCGAGCTTCGCCATCGACGACTTCCCAGTGCCCATGGCTCGCGCCGATGGATTTCTCTGCGGTGCCGTCGTCGTTGAGCGTTATGAAGAAGGAACGGCTCCTGCCGCCGCCTTCCTGCACCTGCCACTTACCGAGGAAATGGTTGCGTCCGGGCTGTGGCGCGTTCGGAGCTGCCGCATTCGCCGTGGTCTTGGCAACTGTGGCCTGGGTGAATTCAATGCGAGCAATGTCGGCGGTGCTGATGGTTTGCCGGTGCCCGTCCTTGAACACGATCACCACTGAGCCGGTACCCTGACTGGCGGACCGCGACGTCTTTTGAGCAAACACCGGAATTGCCGCCAACGCACATAGTAAAAGAGCAATACCACGCTTCATTATGCTGCCTCCGGGGCAAACCTCGCCTTGTCGAGAATACGTTACAGCAGCAGCATTGGTTCCGTCGAAGTTAAGGTTTCAAAACCAGGCAGCAACGCGGCGCAGCATGGCAGTCAAAACCGTTGTCTTAATGATCAAGTCGCTGTGTCGTGTTCTGCAGGAAACCAACCTTGCCTGTGCTGTTACACATCTACATTTCTAATGAACTCGGTTCCTCTCCCGGCGTGCAGGCGCCGCACGGTTTAGTTGTGACAAGTTCACGGTCCAGTTTGGCCCTGGTTGGAGGGCCCATTAGGCGCCTTTTGCCTGAAGAACTCATTATTCGTCTGGCGGCCATCGTCGACTCTTCCGAGGACGTCATTGTCGGCAGAGACGAGTATGGCACCATCGACACTTGGAACTCTGCCGCGACCCGCGTGTTTGGGTACGCGCCCGAGGAGATGATTGGTCAATCCATATTGCTGCTTGTACCCCCGGATCTGCACCATGAAGAACTGCGAGATCTGCAGCGCATCCGGCAGGGTGAACGAATCAACGAATACCAGACCCAGCGGCTACGGAAAGGCGGCGAACGCGTCGACATTACGGTTGCCGTTTCGCCCATATGGGACGCGGAGAACCGGGTGATCGGCTCAGCACTTATCGCGCGCGATCTCGGAAGCCAGCAGCGCGAACATGCCGCCCGCGCACGCCTGGCAGCAATCATCGATTCGTCGGAAGATGCGATTGTCGCCAAGGACCTGAACGGCGTCATCACCGACTGGAATGCAGCGGCGGAGCGCATCTTCGGTTACACGGCCGAGGAGATGATCGGGCGCTCGATTCTTACAATCATCCCGCCGCACCTGCAGCACGAGGAGCCTGTGATCCTGCAGAAGATCAGGGCAGGAGAACGGATCGAGCACTACGAGACACGCAGGATGCACAAATCCGGGCGGCTTCTGGAGGTGTCCCTGAGTTTGTCGCCGATACGGGACGCGGGAGGACGGGTGATCGGAGCGTCGAAGATAGCGCGCGACATTTCGGACCGGCGCCGTTCCGAGAACGCACGACTGATGTTGGCGGCCATCGTCGAGTCCTCTGACGATGCCATCATTTCAAAAAGTCTGGACGGCGTCATCACGAGCTGGAATGCGGCTGCAGAGCGCCTGTTCGGCTACCGGCCCGAGGAGATCATCGGACAGTCGGTGTTGCGGCTGATCCCGCGGGAACTGCACAGCCAGGAACCGCAGATCATCTCGAAACTGCGCAGCGGAGAGCGCATCGAGCACTTCGAGACAAAGAGGATGCGCAAGAATGGTGAGGTGTTCGACGTTTCGCTCACCGTTTCTCCTATCAGGGACGAGCGGGGCCGCGTCATCGGGGCGTCCAAGATCGTGCGCGACATCAGCGACCGCAAGGCCGCCGAGGCCATGCTCCTGCAGAAAGAGAAGCTTGCTGTTGCCGGACGCATGGCGGCGACACTTGCGCACGAAGTAAACAATCCTCTTGAAGCGATCACAAACCTCGCCTATCTGCTCAGCAACAAGCCGGAACTCGACGATGAATCCAAGGGCTATGCAAGGATGCTGTTGCAGGAAGTGCAGCGCGCCGGCGAGATCACGCGCCAGACGCTGAGTTACTATCGCGACTCGCGGTCGACGGGAGAAGTCAACCTGACCGAGATCCTTGAGCACGTGCTCAGGTGGAAGAAGAAGAAGCTGCAATCCAAGCACATCAATCTGCAAATGGAACTCGGGCAGATGCCCGCCGTGAAGGGGTACGCTGGTGAGCTGCGGCAGGTTTTTGAGAACCTGATCGAGAACGGAATCGATGCAGTCGGGGCGGGCGGCAATCTTCGCATTCGTGCGCGCGTGCGCGGACGGTGCGGAGAAGAGAAGCTCTTCGTTAGCATCTGCGACAACGGGTCGGGAATACCGCGCAGCGTCAGAACTAAGATGTTCGAGCCTTTCTTCACGACAAAGCTGCAAACCGGCAGCGGACTCGGTCTGTGGGTGAGTCGCGGTGTGGTGCAGAAGCACGGCGGAACTATTCGGGTACGCAGCAGTGAGGCCGCCCACCGGCACGGTTCAGTGTTCACCGTGGTCCTGCCTCTCAACCGAAACACGAGACCGGCTGAGAGCCCATCAGTCGCCGCGTGATCCTTTTTGACGTGTTGGAAACGTAGCCGCTTCCGGCGGTTCCGACCGCTGTGTCTCATTTGTGGATTCATCCTGAGCGTCTGGTGAAGGAAGACAAAACAATGCATGTGTGGTGTGTCACCACGTTGTTCCTGGCTAGTGCATGCCGGAGGCATGCAAATGAATTTAGCCCAGCACGCAGTGCTGGGTAGAAGCGGACGAGACGATTAAGTGCCGGAGGCACGCCGGAAGCGCATTTCCGCCGTGCCTCCGGCACTTGCACCCTTCCATGCGCCATTCCCCGGATTTCATCCGGGGCTAAGTTCGTTCCGTCCCTTGCGGGACGAAGCGCTTGCGAACGCGCTATCGAGAACCGGGCAAACCGGAACAGCGTTCTCAAATTTCACATCTATGCATTTCGGCGTGCGTCAGCAAAAACACATAGGTTTTTGGCCTGCCGCTCCACTCCGCTCAGGTGCCGGCTCAGAATGACAGCACGTTATAGTGCACACGTAGCGAGCGAGGGAATTCTTACGCGCCACAATGATCGACCCGCCTGACGGCCGACGGCCAAGTTTCTCCTTGTCTATATACCTACCGGACGGTATACTGCCGCTGTTCTACATACCATGCACAGCGACAGCAACAGTTCGGCTCGCATCCTCGATGCGGCACTGCAGGTCTTCTCGGAAAAGGGCTACGACGGCGCTTCGACACGCGAAATCTGCGAAAGAGCGCAGATCACGAAGCCGACCCTCTACTATTTTTTCCGCAGCAAGGAGGGCGTGTACAGGGCCCTGGTGGACGCGGCGTTCGCGGAATACCGCGAAATGGTCGAATCGGCTCTTACCGGTCCCGGAAAGCGGCGCGACAGGCTGAAGAATCTCGCGGAGGTCATGTTCGAGCGGGCGTGTGCGCGTCCGCAGACTGTGCGCGTGCTGTTTTCAGCCGTTTACGAGCTGAACTCACCTATCGCTTTGCATGTACAGACTCTCCACGAAAGAGTTGTGACACGCGTACAAGACGCGGTGAATGCGGCGGGCAGATCTGGCGAATTCGCGCCCGGCAACACGTCGGTGCGCATGATCGTGCTCTTCGGGGCACTGATGGAAGCCGTGTCGAATTCCCTGTTGAGCGGCAACCCGAAACTCACGCGCCGCCTTGCGCACTCCATCATCGACACGATCGTGGACGGCTGGGAACCATCGAGGTGACCGCTTGAAGAAGTCGTACGCAATCATATTTTTATTGTTCCTTCCATTGGTGTTTGCCGGGATGGCACAGGCAGAAGTGCTGTCGCGTGCGCAGGCCGTGGCGATCGCGCTGCAGGCCAACCCGGAAGTAATCAAGAGCCGCGAACAACTGCGCTATCTCGACGGTCGGGTGATGGAGGAAAAGTCCAATGCGCTGCCGGACGTGAGCGCTTCGGGTTCGACGCTGCGGTACACGGACCCGTCGTTTCTCAACAGCGCTGGGCTGGAGAAGATGCCTCCCGAGTTCCTGACCGCGCTCAAGCCTGTTCCCCAGAACATGTTCGAGGGAGGACTGACGCTGCGGCAGACGCTCTACAGCTTCAAGCTGGGCAAGGCCATTCAGGCCGCACGGACGGCGCGCCTGCTGGGCGGAGCCGACCTGGACCGCGCAAAGCAGCAAATCGCGCTTGATACGACGAAGGCTTACAACGCCCTGCTTTACACGACCGAACAGGTACGAGTTCAGCAGAACGCCCTGGAGCAGCGCGAAAAGCACCTTGAGATGACACGCAACCGTCGCGCTGCCGGAGTGGCGACCGAACTGGATGTGCTGCGCGCGGAGGTGAGCGTCGAGAACCAGCGTGCCGAGGTTACGCGCGCGGAAGGCAGCGTCGATCTGGCGCGCGCCCAGTTGAACGCCCTGATGCTGCGCGACATGGACGCGCCCATTACGCCGTCAGACGTTCTGGACTACAAGCCCGAGGAGCATCTGCTCGACGACGTCATTCGCGAGGCTATGGCGAACCGGCCTGATTTGCACGTCGCCGAGTTGACGGAAGACGTCCGCTCGCAGCTTGTCGGGGTGACGAAGGCAAACTCGAAGCCTTCGGTTGAGTTCGCGGGAACGTATGGCCGGTCCAGCAGGTTGCTGGGGAACTTCAGCGACCCGGATTACAGCAAGTGGACAGCCGCGATTGCGGTCAAAATTCCGATCTTTGACGGACGTCGCGTCAAGGGCCAGGTGCAGCAGGCCGAGGCTGAGCTGGGCAAGGCGCGTCAGGACAAGATTGCGTTGCGGAACCAGATCAGGCTGCAGGCGATGGATGCGCTCGTCCGGTTGAACGTGGCGTCGCGGCTGATCAGCGCCGCCGAGATGAACGTGTCGCAGGCGAAGAAGGCGCTGGAGATGACCCAGGCCAACTACAACTACGGAGCGGCAACGGTACTGGACGTGACCGACGCGCAGAACGCGCTGGTGCAGGCCGAGACCACCCTGGCGCAGGCATTGCAGCAGCACGCGGATGCGCGCGCGACGGTTTACTACGTGATGGGACGTAATCCCGCTGGATTGAACGAGGACGTGGCGAAATGACGAAGAAGACGATGCAGTTCGGGACCCTTATTGTTGCGGCTGGGCTGCTGGCGGGATGCGGACGCAAGAACGAAGCGGCGCGGAATAGCGCCGAAGTGAAATCGATACCGGTGCAGACCGTCACGGTTGAACAGAAGAACATCGCGGAGGAGCTGTCGCTTACCGGCACGCTCAAGCCGCAGGCACAGGTGCAGATCGTGTCTGAAGTTGCGGCGCGGATGCTTCGCCTGGTGCGCGACGAAGGCGCTCCGGTCGCAAAGGGCGAGGTCATAGCCGTGCTGGACGACACTGACGCGCGGCTGGCAAAAGAGCGCGCTGCTGCGGCCGCAGCCGTGGCGCTGGCGAACCGCGAACATGCAGTGGCGGAGCGCGACCGCGCCAACAATCTGCTGAAGACCGGCGGCATCACCGATAAGGACCATCTTGCGGCACAGGTGAACCTGCAGGTTGCGGAAGCATCTTTGCGGCAGGCTCGCGCGGAAGAGGCGATTGCGGCCCAGCAGTTGGCGCGCTGCACCATCCGCGCGCCTTTCTCCGGACGCGTGGCGAAAAGACTGGTCGATGTGGGCACCATGCTGGCAGCCGGCACGCCAGTCGTCACACTGGTAGACAACTCGGTGCTGGAATTCCGCGCCTCGGTTCCGTCGGCTGATCTGCCGAAGGTACGTATCGGATCTCCCGCGCAGATCACCGTGGACTCGATGGCGGGCACTGTGATGCAAGGCTCGATCACGCGCATTCTGCCGGTCGTCGATGAACGCAGCCGATCGTTCGAAGTGGTGGTACATGTACCCGGTCAGACGAACCTGGTTTCGGGCCTGTTCGGCCGCGCGCGCGTCAAGGTCCGCGATATCGCCAATGCGGTTGTGATTCCGCCCTCGTCTGTGGTGCATGACGGAACGCGTGCGGACGCCACCAGCGTCTTCGTAATCGAGAACGGCAAGGCGGATTCGCGCCAGGTATCACTGGGCGTCGAGGGCGTCGATGTCGTCGAAGTGCGCAGCGGCCTGAAGCCCGGCATGGTGGTTGTCGTCGATCCGCCCACCACGCTCGCGTCGGGCGCGCCGGTGCAGATGACCAAAAACACGAGCCAACTGGAACGGTAGGCTGACATGTTTCTGAGCAATCTCTCGATTAAACAGCCCGTTCTCGCGACGATGATGATGCTGGCCCTCGCCGTGCTGGGCATCGCTTCGTATCGTCAGCTCAAAGTGGACCAGTTTCCCGATATCGATTTCCCGCTGGTAAGTATCACGACACGATATGCTGGGGCGTCGCCGGAAACCGTCGAGCGCGACGTCACGCGCAAGATCGAAGAAGCGGTGAACACGCTGCAGGGCGTGAAGCATATAGAGTCGGTCTCGCAGGAAGGCCTGTCGAACATCCTGGTGACCTTCAACCTCGAAGTCTCGTCGCAGCTGGCGTCGCAGGACATACGAGGAAAGATCGCCTCCATTCGCGGCGACCTTCCCTTCGACATCGAAGAACCCGTGGTCCTTCGCATGGACCCGAGCTCCACCCCCATCATTTCGCTGGCGGTGGACGCGAAGGGCATGTCGGCGCTGGCGGCCTCTGACTTGGCCGACAAGGTGATCAAGCGGCGACTTGAAACCGTCTCTGGCGTGGGGGCGGTCAATCTGGTGGGTGAAGCCAAACGCGAGACGCAGGTCACAGTCGACCGCACCAGGCTCGATGCGTACAACCTGACGCTGGCCGACGTGGTCAGCGCGTTGCGAACCGAGAACGTCGACGCCCCGGCCGGCTCGGCAAAGCGCGAGAAAACCGAGGCGCTGGTGCGCATCGGCGCTCGCGGCAAGAACGCGGAGCAGATCGGCGCCATCCCCTTAAAACAGTTGGGCAGCGCGACGATCTATATTCGCGACGTTGCCGAAGTTGTGGACGGCGCGGAAGAGCCGAAAAACCTCGCATTCTTCAATGACCGCGAGGCGCTTGCGGTCGACATCCTGAAACAGTCGGGCGCGAACACCGTGGCCGTTGCCGACGGCGTTCGCGAAGCGGTGCAGAAGCTGCAAGGCGAACTTCCGCCCGGCGTCACGCTGCAGGTGATCCGTGACGATTCGCAGTTCATCCGCGAGTCCATTGACGACGTGAACGCGACCATGCTCATCGGCGGCCTGCTGACGGTGCTGATCGTGTTCGTATTCTTGAACTCCTGGCGCTCGACCGTCATCACGGGCCTGACGCTGCCCATCTCCGTCGTTGCGGCGTTCGTGGCGATGCGCGCGTTCAACTTCACGCTGAACGTGCTCACGCTCATGGGCCTGTCGCTGGCCATCGGCCTGCTCATCGACGACGCCATCGTGGTACGCGAGAACATCGTGCGCCACCTGCAGCGCGGCAAAGACCACTTCGACGCCGCGCGCGATGGCACTGCGGAGATCGGACTGGCCGTAATGGCCACTACCTTCACCATCATCGCTGTCTTCGTGCCGGTGGCGTTCATGGGCGGTATCGTCGGGCGATTCTTCTACCAGTTCGGCATCACGGTGACGGCCGCGGTGATCGTTTCGCTTTTCGTGAGCTTTACCCTGGACCCGATGTTGTCTTCGCGCTGGGTGGACCCTGACATTGAAGAGAACCGGCACACCACACTGCTGGGCCGCGCGCTCGCGCGGTTCAATGAGTGGTTTGAAGGTCTGCATACCGCGTACGAGCGTGCTCTCGGCTGGGCGCTCAGTCATCGCGGCTGGGTCGTGGCGCTCGGCGTGCTTGCCTTTGTCGGAAGCTTCCCGATCCTCATGATCCTGGGCGGCGACTTCATGCCCGACTTCAACCGCGGCGAGTACCAGATCCAGTTCAAGACCACGCCTGGCAGCACTCTGCAGGAAACGGGCGAGCGCGCAATCGAAACGGTGCGGCGACTGGAGAAGCTTCCAGACATCGCCTACACCTACACGACGATCGGTGAAGCCGGAACTTCCTACAAGCCGGTGACCGAGGGATCGATTTACGTGAAGCTCAAGAGTTCACGCGGCAAGAGTTTCTCCGATGTGCTGCGCGAGGCACGTACGGCCATCCAGGACGTTCCGGGTATGACATACGGATTGGTGGAAGCCGGGATGTTCGGGCAGAAGCCGATCCAGATCAGCGTGCGCGGCGCAGACGTAAACGAACTCGACCGCATCTCTCACGCGCTCATGGCAAAGATGGCGCAGATGCGCGGCGTGGCCGACCTCGACACCAGTCTTGAGCGATCGAAGCCGGAGCTGCGCGTCAACATTGACCGCAACCGCGCCAGCGACCTCGGCATTTCGGCCGCGACGATCGCTTCAACGTTGCGCGCCGGCGTCATAGGCGAAGTGGCGAGCAAGATCGAAGACGCGGCGGGCGACAGTCACGATGTGCGCGTGCGGCTGTTGTCCGATCAGCGGCGCTTCTCCAAGGACCTGCTGGATCTCAACATTCCCACAGGTACCGACAGCCCGAAGGGCGGCAAGATAGTCGTTCCGCTGCGCGAGATTGCCACCACGCAGATGGTGAACAGTCCCTCGAGCATTCGGCGCAAGGACCTGCGCCGTGAAGTGCGTGTGTCGGCGAACACCGACGGCCGCGCGCTGGGCGACATCATGAACGACATCGAGAAGGGTGTAACCGAGCTGAACCTGCAGCCAGGCTACGACATTGTGCAGGGCGGCGACGCCGAAGAGCTGAAGACCATGTTCTCCAATATGTTCCAGGCACTGGCGTTGGCGGTGATTTTCATTTACCTGATTTTGGCCTCGCAGTTCGGTTCGTTTACGCACCCGCTGTCGATCATGCTGACCCTGCCGCTCTCGCTGTTCGGCGTCGCCGTGGCGCTGCTTGCCACGCGCGACACGCTGAACATCATGAGCATGATTGGCCTCATCATGCTGATGGGCCTGGTGACGAAGAACGCCATTCTGCTGGTGGACTTCACCAACCAGGCGAGGCGAGCCGGGGTGGATCGCCGGACGGCACTCATACAGGCGGGCACTACGCGTCTGCGTCCGATCCTGATGACCACGCTGGCCATGATCTTCGGCATGGTGCCGCTGGCGTTCGCCATTGGCGCGGGCGCTGAGATGCGCGCACCGATGGCGCGCGCGGTCATCGGAGGACTGGTCACGTCGACGCTGCTTTCACTGATCGTCGTGCCAGTGGTCTATACGTTCCTCGACGACATGTCGCTCTCCCGGCTCGCGCGGCTGTTCCGGCGCAAGCGGGTCGAGCAGGTCGAAAAGGAATTGGTGGACGTGCGCTGATCGGTGATGTAGCACTGCAGAGGGGTGAAACTTAGGAGGGCATTACGGCGCGACCCGCGTCAGGGCCGCGCCGTAACTGTTTCTACTTGAGTTCGACCTGGTCGATCTGGAAGTCGAACTTGCCCGGCACGCCGGCTGCGAAGCCGATTAGCGTTACGTCATGGCCGTCTGTCTGGAACGTCGAGAGGGGGAACGTGTACTGTTTCCACTCCGAGCTTGTCGCGAAGGTCTGGATCTGCGGCATCTGCGACGACTTCGTGGCGATCAGGGTGGCGTAGGTCCCACCGTCGCCGCGAACCCAGAAGCTAAGCGTCGTTTTGCCGGAGAGGTTTGCAGGGTCCATGGGGCCGTTGCCAGGCACGAACAAGACGCCGGCCCACGGTTGCTGAATTCCCGCAACCACTTCGCCGCTCACCTGCAAAGCTCCCGCGGTTCCGTTGGCGCCGCCTGCAACCGGCTTCATCGTCGCACTCGACTTTCCGCCCTGCAATGCGTCGCTGCCGGACATCCAGCTGCCGTAGCTTGCTGTCGCGGTCATCTCGTCGAAGTTGCTGATGAGCGCCAAGTCCGATCCGTGCGGCGGAGGCGGCAACACTTCCTTTGCCTCGTCCACGGCACCGACCTTGAGCGGAACAGTCGTGGTCTGGTCCGAGCTGGGCCCGACCATCACATCGAAAACGCCCGGTTCCACGACGGTGTGCATATCGGTGTTGATCATCGACAGCATTTCCGGAGTGATGGTGAACTCGACCGTCTTCTTTTCTCCCGCCTTCAGCGTGATGCGCTGGAAGCCCTTCAGTTCCATCACCGGTCGCGTCACGGAAGCGATGCGCTGGTGAATGTAGAGCTGGGGAACTTCGTCGCCTTCGCGCTGACCGGTGTTGGTCACGTCAACGCGGGCGATGGCCTTGCCGGCGAGGCCGATCTGTTGCGGCTCAACGCGCAGGTTGTCGAATTTGAAAGTCGTGTAGCTCAGCCCATAGCCGAACGGATAGAGCGGCTTTCTGGTGCTGAATGCATACGTGCGATTGGCCGAGGGCTTCTGATAGTAATACGCGGGGATGTTGCCGACCGAACGCGGGAACGTGATGGGAAGCTTGCCGCCGGGGTTCACGTCGCCGAACAACATGCGCGCGGCGGCGGTGCCCCCTTCCTGCCCGAGGTAGAAGCCTTCCACGATGGCGGGCGCGTGTTCGGCGATGTAGTTGATCGAAAGCGGGCGCCCGTTAATGAGGAAAACGACGGTCGGCTTGCCGGTTTCGAGGACGGCCTTGACCAGGTCGTTCTGAGCGCCGAGCAGGTCGAGCGAATCGCGGTCGCCCAGATGCTGTTCGGACCAGGCTTCGCGGTTGGTGCTCTCGTTTTCGCCAACCACGAGCAACACCACGTCTGCCTTGCGCGCCACCTTGACGGCTTCCCGGATGCTGTTCGCCTGTGTCGCGGGATCGACAAGCTTTACGTCATTCTCATACCACCCGCGCCAGCCCTGCTTGGCCGTGGTAATGCCGCAGCCTTCGGCGTATAAAACGTTCGCCTTCGAGCCCACGCGATCGCGGATTCCCTGCAGAATGCTGACGCCATGTGCCGGTTCTCGGCTGTATCCGCCGAGATGGACGTCGGCTGCATTCGGCCCGATGACTGCGATGTTCTTGATCTTCTCAACGTCGAGCGGCAGCAGGTTATTCTGGTTCTTGAGGAGAACGATGGTCTTCTCAGCGGCTTGCTGCGCCAGTTTGCGATGTTCCGCGCTGTTCGTGACCTTTTCGGTGTGGCCCGGATCGACGTAGGGATTGTCGAAGAGACCGAGGCGGAACTTGGCCGCCAGTACGCGGGAGACAGCGCGGTCCAGTTCGCGTTCCGGCACCACGCCCTGCTTCACCATCTCGTAGAGCGTCGCGTAGACCGATCCGTCGGAGAGATCGTAATCGACGCCTGCGGCCAGTGCCATGCGGGCGGCCTGCGCATTCGTGGCGGCGATCTTGTGAGTTTCGGTCAGCATCTGCAGACCGTGTCCGTCGGAGGTGATGAAGCCGGAGAAGCCCCATTCCTGCCGCAGAAGGCGGTCGAGCAGCCAGTGGTTGATGTGCGACGGAATGCCGTCAATCTCGTTGTAGGACGCCATGACGCTGCCCACCCGGCCTTCCTGCACCACGGCCTTGAAGGGCACGAGGAAGCTCTCGCGCAGGATGCGTTCGGAGAAGTTTGCCGGCGCCGTGTTCGTGCCGCCTTCGGGCTGGCCGTGCGCGGCGAAATGCTTGGCGGTGGCCATCACGTGATGACGGTCGATGAAAAAGGTTGAGCCCTGCAGACCTGTGACGGCGGCCACGCCCATGCGCGAGGCGAGGAACGGATCTTCGCCGTAGGTCTCCTCGGTGCGTCCCCAGCGCGGATCACGCGCGAGGTCGAGCACCGGCGTGAACACCTGTCCTACGCCGACGGAGCCCGCTTCGTCACCGGCGGCGGTGAACACACGATGCACCAGTTCAGGATCGAATGTCGCGGCCAACCCCAACGCCTGAGGGAAGCTTGTGGCGCCATTTCCCATGTAGCCGTGCAGCGCTTCGCCCATGAATAGCGCCGGAATGCCCAGACGAGTCTTCTCGCGCAAGTAACGCTGTACCGCATTGCGGAAGATGGCGGACTGGCGCGGAGTCATTTTGTTTTCGGGCTCGTGCAGCTGGCGGAACAGGTCCTTCGCCTGATCGGGGCGGAATGTGCCGGTGGTGTCGATAAGTCCCGACGGGTCGAGCACGCCACCTCTGATCTGATCGACCTTCTCTTCCAGGGTCATGCGGCCCAGCAGGTCGGCCACACGCTCGTCAAGGGGCAGACTTGCATCGCGATACCGGGGCGTTTCATTTGAGGTGGAGTTCTGCTGGGCGGTAGCACCGGCTACCAATAGCGCAGCCACGCAGAACACGACTGCAAGAAGGCGACAGCGGTAAGAGTTCATATGGATCCTGTTGCTCGTGATGAGCACCGTTATATTCCAGAACTCCGCATTCAGCAACTCTCGGGCGAATCCCCGAACCGGTGTGTGCCGCGCGCTCATCGGTCGCCAAAGGTCTTGTCCAACTCGCCTTCGGCGCGCATTATGTTCCAGCAACTCACAAGCCATATCGCGAGGCGACTTACATGAAGACGGTTCTGCGTCTGTTGGCGTTGTTGCTGGTTTGGGCGGCGATGCTGCAGGCTGCTGCGGGCAGGCAATCACAACCCGGTTCAAACATGGCGGGACTTCCTGTCTACATCGAGCGAAATGCCGGGCAGGCAGACGCGCGTTATCAGTTTGTGCTCAAGCGCGAGGGCATGAACGTCGGCTTTCGGCGAGATGGCATCGACTTCGAGGTAATGGGCAAATCGGGCAAACGCGTTCGATTCCCGCTGCATTTCGACCACGCCGCTGCCAACCTTGAAGGCCAGGATGCGTTGCCGGGCAAGGTGAATTATCTCCTCGGTTCCGATCGCTCGCGCTGGCTTCGTGATGTGCAGACCTTCAGCAACATCCGCTATGAGTCGCTCCTCAAAGGCGTCGACCTCGTGTTCTATGGCAACCCTTCGGAGGTCGAGCACGACTTCATCTTAGCTCCGGGGGCGGACCCCGGCAGTATTGGACTCACTCTTCCGCCGAGTGCAAAGCTCGAACTCAGCGGAGGCGACGCTTACCTCGCCAGTGAAGACGCGGTGCTTAAGTTCAAGCGGCCCTTCGCTTACCAGGACACTCCGAACGGCCGCAAGCAGGTAGCTGCGGAATTCACGCTGCGGCAGAATCGGCTCGGTTTCGAGATCGGCGAATACGATCATGCCCTGCCGCTGGTGATCGACCCGGCGCTGGTGTTCTCAACCTTCGCGGCCGACGCAAACGCTCCGGTCACGGCCGTCGCCACCGACGCTGGTGGCAACACTTACCTTGTCGGATACACGTTTTCGGATGGGGCCGGGTCGGCTGGTACCTTTCAACCTGCATGCGCCAGTTGCCCGAATAAAGACGATGTGCTGGTGCTGAAGCTCAACCCGGACGGCACCTCAATGGTGTTCGCCACGTACCTCGGCGGCAGCGAGAACGATACTCCGGTCGGCATCGGCGTGGATAGCGCCGGAAACGTCGTGATCGCAGGCAGCACGGATTCGCCGAATTTCCCGGTCAAGAACGGCCTGCCCGCCGGGACTCCTGGCTATGTCTCTCCGCTCGGATTCGTTACGTCGCTCTCTCCCGACGGTTCGGCGCTGAACTACTCCACGCTGCTCGGGCACTCGAAAGACGGTTACGCCTACAGCACGAACGTAAACGCGTTCGCCATGGGACCAGACGGATCTGCTTACGTTGCCGGCCACACGTGGGACCCGGATTTCCCGGTTACGCCTGGGGCGCTCAACAACACCACGCCGGGATATCCGGTCTTCCCGGTTTTCCTCACCAAGCTCTCTCCTGATGGAACGCTTGCCTTCAGCGGAATCATCGGAAACGACGATCCCCAGTACGGCGGAGGCGGCATGATCGGCCCTGCCGGCATGGTTGTGGACGCTGAAGGCGCCGTGTACATGCACGGCAACGCAGGCATACTCTGGCCCGTGACTGACGGCGCTTATCAGACCACGATTCCCGGCACGGAACCGTACGCCGCTCCGTTCATCACCAAGGTTGCTCCTGATTGTTCGAGCCTGATCTATTCGACTTTCCTTGGACCAGCGGCCGGCGCACAGCCCGTGGCGATCGCCGTGACGGGTTCGGGAGAAGCCTGGGTGACAGGCGGTTGGGCCGGCAGCACGTTCCCGATCACCCCCGACGCCTTGTACGGAAGTTTCTCAGGATACGGCGCGCCGTATCTTTCAAAACTGAGCGCAGACGGCAAACAGCTTCTCTATTCGACTTTCCTTTTCGGGGATGATTATGGCTCCGGAGCCACGACGCCCGTCGCGGTCAAACTGGACGGCGCCGGCAATGTCTGGCTGACGGGCAGCACGGGAAACCACAACATCCCGCTCATACACCCGCTGCAATCGACTCTCCCGACCGACTACTTCGCGCAGACCGGCTTCGTCCTGGAGTTCAATCCCGCCGGCAAGGCGCTCCTTTTCTCCACCTATTACGGAGGGAGCCTGGGATCGCAGATTGGCGCGTTGGCGGTCGACGCTAGCAACAAGGCCCACCTTGCCGGCTCGACGCAGCAGGACCTCTATACAACACCCGGTGCATACCGCGGCGCTGTGACGCCGCCCCCGCCGTATTACCAGTATCAGTACCCATTTGCCGCGGTTATCGACCCGCAAGCTGACTCTCCGGCAATTTGCCTGAGTTCACCAGTCGAAGGGGTATATTTCCCGGCAACGCGCGTGGGCACGACGGCCGCCAAGACCGCAACAGTCAAGAACTGCGGCACCGCGACCCTGAACCTTGAGGCCTTCGACGTAACGAACTCGCAGTTCTCGATCCCGGCAGACCGCAACTTCTGCACGGCGACAGTGCCACCGGATGGGACCTGCAACTTTGACGTGCTCTTCACGCCAACGGTCGACGACACTGTCGGTGCGTACCTGAAACTGGTGCCGAGGGAAGTTGCCGTCCCCGCCACGATCAGGCTCTACGGTCGAGGCGCTACGCCACATGCATCTCTTTTCCGAACCGAGATTTCCTTTCCCAAGTTGCTCGTAGGCACCTCGAGCAAGAACTGGACGTTCGTCGATAACCCCGGCTACATCCCGTTGCAGATAGACGTGCGCAACATCAAGGTGACCGGCGATTACAGCATTGACACCACCTACTGCCCGTCGGTCATCAACCCTGGAGAGTCTTGTTATATCAATGTGACGTTCACGCCCTTGTCGGCTGGGGAACGTGACGGCAACATCACGATTCCGACCGATGATCCGCAGAACCCAACCTTGACGGTGACGTTGAACGGTTCCGCCGTCGCTGCTTATCCGGTCGCCGTGCTTGAGAAGCTGGATTTCGGCACGGCCCCGATCGGCGGCGAGGCCAGCATCTCCGCAGGTGTTATGGGACAGGGCTTCTTCCCCGAAAGCGTCGTGAAGATCAATGGTGTCGCGCAGAACACAACCTACACGTCGTATACCTGGCTCCGTTTCACGATCGATCCAGCCCTGCTTACTTCAATGGGCGAGCTGGATGTGACCGTCACGAATCCTACGCCGGGTGGCGGGGATTCCAACGCGCTCAAGTTGACGACCTATCAGAAGATTACCGGCGAGTTCCAGCACATGGTCTACAACAGGAAGACCAACCTGCTGTATGTGGCCGTTCCCGCGAACGCAAAGACTGATCCGAACACGATACTTGCCATCGATCCGGCCAGCGGAGAAACGATGTTCCGCATTCCGGTGGGCAAGGATCCGCATCGGCTCGGGCTTTCGTCGGATGGCCAGTACCTGTTCGTCGGTCTCGACGATGACCACACTGTGCAGCGCATCAACTGCTACACGCATGTGTTAGAGAAGACCTATACGCTGCCGACGGATGGAACTTTCGGTGGGCCGGATACGGCGTCGCAGATTGTCGGTGTGCCGGGTTCGCCGAAGCCCTTCGTAGTCGTGTTGTCCGCAACCCGGTCGCCTTCGAGCGATGGTGTCGCGCTTTACGACGATTCCGGCATGGTCAACCGTCTGCCG
>JAEZPW010000428.1 GCA_023441255.1 Acidobacteriota bacterium | reverse complement strand
GTCTAGTCCGGCACACGTTATGGAACCGTTCTGAGAGTAGCTGTAACGCTCCGGCCAGACATCCCCCTTGGAGTCAAATTGGCGTGCCAATAAGAAGGTGAGTGACAGGCCGGTGCGGGAAGGAAGGGGCTTAGCACGACCGATGCGGCTGAAGCATTCGCTAATGCTAACCCCGTCCCCTTGAACGCGTGTTGACGCAATGTATCGGCAACTCCTCTGATCAAAGTCGACCATCGGCTGTCCAGCAGTTGTTCAGCACTTCCCTGCTCTAACTGCTCCTTAGCGACGAGGCCGGCTCAACAACCCTCTCCAGCGCAGACCCGTATTTTGCGTTGCCACTTCGCGAACAGGAACTCCTGTGTGGCAAGGGCAATCAAGTTGTCTTTTGCGGAAGGCGGACCGTAATTCAACCCGTTAAGCTAACTCATACCTAAACCTAATCGGAACTAAGCTGCCGGGATCTCAAGCGCATCGCGTAGAGTTTTTTCATCGTCCTTGTTGAGAGACGTTTGAAACACCCTTCCCTTGCCCGCAAACTGCTTCAGGCCATCGAGCACCTTGTCGGCCGTTACTTTCCTCAGCAAAACGAACAGCGCGGATGTGCCCGGTTTGAGCGACTGTCCGACCTCTTTCATCATGTTGTCGTCGACCCCAATGTCTCTAAATTTGCCCGACAAAGCCCCGGCACCTGCGCCCACCACCGCACCGAGGAGAGGATTGAGGAACAACAGTCCGATCAGCAAGCCCCAAAAGGCACCGCCGGCGGCACCGACTCCCGTGAGACTCACGGCCTGGTGCAGTTTGGTCTTGCCGTCCGGGTCCCTGGTTACCACTACAGCGTCTTCCATCTCAAGAAGATACTGCTTTTGCATTTTGACCAGGGCCGCGCGCATTTCGAACGCCGTGGACTCATCATCGAATACAACCGCTACAAGTGTGCTCATCTTGCCTGCTCCCTTCGCGTGTTGATGAAGCCGTATATAACAGACATTTTTTCGGCAACGGCGTGCGTTTGCAGGATAGTCCTCAGGAATGTTGTACTGCGATTTTTCCGTGCGGGCCGGCTCTTTGGAGGTGTACTGCCGGTCTAAGTATTGGCGGTGACGTACGGGTAGAGATGGGCTGACAGCTTGCAGGTTGCCCAAGAATCAATCGGGGGGAGTTTTTTGCGCTCACAATGCGAGTTGATCGTCCACTCTCAGGTTACTCGCTCGAAGTCATGCGCTCAGCATACGCAAATTGTTGTGTACTTGCAGTCAAAATGCACTAAGGAGACCAGTACGTTTGCGGGACTCTGCAGAGCTACTTGGAAACATTCGTGAACTCGCGCGATTGCGTTCCCCGTCGCACTCGACGCAGGATCAACCAAGCTGCGACCGCTGCCGCCACGATGAGGGTCAGAAATCCTACGTTGTGCCGCAGGAATGTTCCTATGACTCTGATATCCGGCCCGAGAAAGATCACTAGTGCGGCAAGTGCAGCAAAGCGCACCAGCCGGCCACCTATGATTGCAACGAGGAAATGCGAGACCTTCATTTCGAATATGGCCGCGGACAGGACAAAGATCTTGAATGGGAATGGTGGCGGCAACATCGCCGGGACCAGCAGTGCCAGCACGCGATTCTTCTCGAAGGACAGCCGCGTCCGCTCGAACTTTTCTGGCGACATGCGCTTGCGCAGCACGACCTCGGCGCTTTCGTAACCCAGGAGGTACAGGCCAAGGCATCCAACCGACGATCCCACCGCCGCAGCAAGCACGTAGAGCCAAGCAAGAGCCGTGTTGTTGTGGACGTAATTGACAAACACGACGTCCAGAACACCCGGCATCGGTACGCCAAGGCCATCCATCGCGGCGATCGCAAACACACCCCAGGCGCCAAGTGGGGTGACTAGCGCAGACACTTTCAGTACGAATTTACGTACAGCACCGTCGGTTGACTTCAAGATTAGTAACGGTAAATCGCTGCCGCTCCAGTCGCGGTCGGCATCCACTCGGCCGGTACTACCACGACCTGGCCTCCTTTGTTAAGAACTAGCTCCGCCAAGTCATCGATCAAGTCATCGACTTGCGGATGACTTATATCGCCGAATTCGATTTGACCGTTCACAGAGTCGAGGTGTCCAGGAATCTGCCGGTTTGCTTCCACCAGCAACGTCATGACTCGACCCGAAACCGCGTCGAATGCGATCTGTCCAAGATGGTCGCCAACCAGTCCCCTGGGTTTCGACTGCTCGAACTCCTCGACTAGTCGTGTCAGTCGATCTTGATAACCTGGCCCGATGACGCTCCAGGCAAGCTGGCGTAGCTCGTCAATTGACACGGAATCGGGATCAATCTTGATCCCGTCACTGACGAGGAATGGATTGCGACTGATCTTTCGGAAGACACCGTGATATTCGGGCAGCGCTGCCAACAAGAGTGGCAGACGCGAGGGACGCGAATGCTGCGCCAGAATAGCATCGTCAACAGCTCGAAAGAATCGTTCCAGATCAACGGCAATCTCATCGCTTCTGCCGCCATGGCCGTGGCGCATTGCCGCGCTCGAACCACCTGCGCCGCCGACAGACCTAACCGTCTGATGTGGTTCGCTTAACTCATCTCCCAGCGCATCGGTAATGGTACGTGGGACACCAGGCGCCAGATCGATTTCATCGAGAGCATCGCGGTTGCCTTCGAAGAGCTTGATGGCTGTGCGGGTGAGGCCGAGAATCTGGTAACGATCCGCCGACTGCACAATTCTGAGCAATGGCTTGATGTGGAAGCTGTCTGCCACAATGGCCAGTTCAGGAACCGGTCGCTGAAGTTTATAGATTCGAAACAGGTCTGGCGCACACAGCACCGCTAGACCGTCTTGCGTGTGGTTCCAGAAATCGCGATCCGAGGCCAGGTCATTAAATGGTTGCAGAAGAGGTCGCACTTCTCGCGTCGGGTATTTCTGCCGTAGCGATTGTTCCAGTGTCCTTACCAGGTTGCGAAAACGGATGGGGTCCTGCTGGTTATCCGGATGGTGCCGGTGCGTCGGCTGATAGAGCGAGAGGCACGGAGCCTCACGGGCCTTCGGGAGTTCAATCGGTAATTCATCCGCGAGTAGACTCATGTTGTAAGTCCTTCGTTTAGCGTGCCGGACCTGTCATGCACAAAGCTTAGAACGTGGGATTGTGTTCCTTTTGGATACGAGCTTCGCCTCCTTTACTCCTTCATGGAGGTGCTCGACGTGAATCTCGTGATGGAGCGGCGAACCAAAAACGCAAAACTCAGAATTGGGTTGATGGTTTAGGCGAGAGATGTAAAGCGTGGGGCGCGGGTTTCCCATCTCGCACTGGTTTCAGCCATTCTCGCCGTGATGCCAAGGTCTCGCGCGTAACCGGGGTGGCCGATGTGAGTTGCCAAGTTTCTTTGCGTTCGCCATACGTCCCCGAGGGAAGCGAGCTGGCGGCACGCACGCTCATTAAGGTTCGGACCCTCCGCGCTTTTACTCGACAGAGGGTCCGTTTGGTAGCGTCTTCAGCCCTGAGACTGCTCGGAAGGCGCATGGAGAACGCGGAAGCTGTTGCCGCCATTCGACCACACAAGCACCAGGGCGTCCTGACCTTTCGGGATGGACGAAAGTGCCTCGCGCACGTCGGCGGCGCTCTTCACATCTTTGTGATTGACCTGGAGGAGTATGTCGCCACGGCGCAAGCCGGCATCGTCGGCCGAGCTGCCGGGTACGACGTTGCCGATGACCGCGCCGTTCAAGTCACCCGGCGCCTGCAACTGCTCGCGAACTTCTGGAGTCATGTCTTGCAGCCCCAGTCCCCAGCGAGCTTTGCCACTATTGCCCGCTTGTGCGGTCTGCTCGCCGGTGGTGCCGGCCGCCTCGGTCAGCGTGAGCGGAACGTCCATCTGCTTGCCATTTCGCAGGACGCTGAGTACCAGTTTGGAGCCCGGCTTCTTTGTGCCGACTGCGATCTGCAACTGGCTGGCGTCAGTAACGGCCTGTCCGTCAACTGCCGTGATGACGTCGCCAATCTTCAGGCCTGCTTTGGTCGCCGGAGAGTTCGACTCGACCTGCGTGACCACGGCGCCGTTGTTGTTCTTCATGTCGAAGAACTTCGAGTTTTCCGGCGTGATGTCGCTGATGCCAACGCCCATGTAGGCGTGTTCAACCTTGCCGTTGCGAATCAGGCTGTCGACCACCGGCTTGGCGATCTGCGACGGAATGGCGAATCCCATCCCCGAGAAGCTGCCTGACGGCGAGATGAGGAACGCGTTGATGCCCACGACCTGGCCGCGAGCGTCAACCAGTGCGCCGCCCGAATTGCCCTGGTTAATGGCCGCATCCGTCTGAATGAATCCGCCCGGTCTGCGCGGATTCGATGAATCGGGGTTCGGGCGATTCAGGCCGCTCACAATTCCGCGCGTGACCGTGAAGCGGTAGCCGAACGGATTGCCAAATGCCAGGACCGTCTGTCCCGGACGCAGCGCCGTCGAATTTCCCCACGGCACGCTCGGAAAATTCGAGCCGTCGATCTTGATCACCGCCAGATCGGTCAATGGATCGGTCCCGACCACGCTTCCTTTGTAGGTCTTGCGGTCGTTCATTGTCACCTGGATCTCGGTGGCGCCCTCCACGACGTGATTGTTCGTGACGATGTATCCGTCCGGAGAGATCAGGATTCCGCTGCCAATGCCGTGCGCGATCTGCGGGCGCGGCTGCATTTGTCTGCCCTGGGGCGCCTCCTCACCGAAGAAGCGCTGGAAGAAATCTTCGTCGCCGCCCTGGCTCTCAAACGAGGTCGGTTTGACTTTCGCAGTGACAGCGACGTTGACGATCGCAGGCGTGACTCGCTCGGCGACAGTTTCCATTGCCTGGTCAAGTGCGGTCAGTGCGCTGACACTGTCCGAAGGCAATGCCGCTGCCGCCGGCGCCGGCGCTGCGACGGCGGCTCGTGCTGCCGCCGGTTTCACCACTTCAAAGGCCGTGAACGAGGCGACACTCGCAAGGGCCAGTGCCGACACGACCAAACCGCGCGAACTTCTTGTCTTTAACTTGCTCACCCAATCCATTGTTGTTTTTCGCTCCTTAAACTAATTAATTAGTTATCGAGGCCGCAGATATTCGGCCTCAGTCAGCTGTTACGTGTTCTAGGTTTTTCGGGGTACCGCTGGAACGTTCGCTTCAGCGGCCGGATAGTAGACGGTAACTCGCCACATCCTCCAGACCTGCTCCGGCACTGCCGGCCCGACGCTGCTCTCGACGATCATCGTAGTCGTAACGACTACCGGAACACGTTCGTCGCTTCTGTGGCTCGCCAAAACACGTTGTGCGTCATGTTCAACCACGCGACGCGATCGAGGCGGAACGGCTTTCGCAGACGGGCGACCCGCCATTGCGCTTGCACGATCATTGGAGCGAGGCAATGACTTGTCGTTCTGGTGGAACATCGCGGGCACGACCTGCCCAGGCACAGTTGCCGCCGCCGTAAGCACAGGTGGAATGGACTCCGCCATCGTCGTTTCCGCGGACGTGGGCTCTTGGAATCTGACAAACTCGGGCACTTGCACCAGCAAGGCGGAACACACAACCACACCGAGAACCCCCGCGGCAGGGGCCCAGGCATGCACCGTCTTGTTGCGACCCGGTACCAGCAGTTCCCTGACGCGTAGCGTCGTGTGCTGCAAGCGACTCACAGCCGTTTGCACCAGCGCGAGACCTCGCCTGAGAAAGCTCTTTTCAGCCAGCAGGGCCAGGCACTCCGCGTAGGAACGAGGATCGGCGGTCTGCGCAACAACGGCTTCGTCGCACGCGATCTCGCGCTCCAGCGTGAGCTTGCTTTCAAGCCACCATACCGCAGGATGGAAGAACAGAAGCGCACGCACGATCTTCTGCAGAAGATTGGTCCAATCGTCGTAACGCAAGAGGTGGGTCGTTTCGTGCAACAACACTTGGGTTAACTGGACCGGCGACAACTCCTCCAGGAGGTATTTCGGAACAAGGATGGCCGGGCGGAGAAACCCGATGGCCATCGGGACGCGAACTTGCTCAGATGCGCGAAGTTCGAATGCCCGAACATGCGCGGCGCGGAGCACCGCTTCGCGGGCCCCGGAACTCAGTTGGGCCGGACTGATAACCGTGCTGGCTGACTTCAACCGATGCAGGTTCCAGGCTCCGACACCGACGCGCACCAACCCAGCCAAGGCAATCACTGCCCACGAGCAGAGAAAGTACAACGCCCAGTGCGACGGCAGCACGACGAGGCCGTTCCCGGCTCCTGCGGATTCTACCTGCGCAGAACTGGAGCGCAGTATCGCCTGAAGCAACGGAACCACTCCGACAGCACCGAGCGCGCTGAACCACACCGCGAACCTGAAAGCCGCCTTCCCCGGCGGCAACGCACGCAATGCGACCGCGGCGACCACGACAATCGCGATCCCGAGGATCAGACTGCCGATGATCGCTTCCGCTGCGCCTTGTGCGATGACTTCCATATGAAAAACAACCTTCCCGGGCTACGTTCCCACTGTCACTTGCTGCGCTGCAGCAATTCCCGCAGGCGCTTCAATTCGTCCTTGTCGATGGTGTCGTCCTCGATCAGGTTCAATACGAGCAATTCGTGCGAGTTCTTGAAGAAACGGTTCAGCAGGTGCTTCACTTCAAAACGCGACGCCTCTTTCCGCCCGACGACCGGTGCATAGACGTGCGCGCGTCCGTCCGTCACGTGCCGGACGTAGCCTTTGCGCTCCAGTATCCGTATGGTCGTAAGGACGGAGTTGTAGGCCAGCGGCGGCTCCTGCGGCAGCGAGTCGAGTACCTGCTGAACGGTGGCAGCCCCCTTGTCCCAAAGCACGTTCATTAATCGCAACTCAGCTTCGGTCAAGGTTGCGGACGCTTTCGGCGGCAAAACGATTCTCCTCCTTCCACTACTTCTCCTTTAGACGAACATCGTCCAAAATAGTAACTAATTTTTTAGTAGTAGGAGGCTGCGAAACCTGCCTGACGTTAGGGTGAGTTGCTGGGGCGGCGCAAATCTGCTCAGCAGGGGCCGAGTCTGGGCCGAAGTTGCTTCAGGCCTACTTCTCTTCGTTTGCCACCTGGAGTTGGTTGTCGACGCTAAACACACCGGGAACTCCACTGGCCCGTATCCCAGCAATGGCCGCATCGCCTTCATTGTCCACCACGCCTGTGAGGGTTACGTGGCCGTTCTTGACGATGATGTGAATGGCGTGAAAGCCGAGCGGAGGATCGCTTGTGATCCCGCCCACAGCTCGGGCGAGCGATGGCATGGGCCGCGTACGATTGGAAGTGTACTTTTGTAGCGGAGCGGAACTATAGATGGCGGCGTAGACTGCGGCACGAATGCGGTCGTCGTTAGGGGAAGTGGGCAATACCTCAATCTGGTTATCCACCTTCTCCACGCTTTCGACCTTCTTGACCGCGTTTTCCACACTGGATTTAAGCACGGGCCGCGAGGCTTCCCCCCGAAGCACAAGAGTACCGTCGGGGCTGATCCCAAAATGAATGTTGTCAAAAACTCCATACTGCGGCTGGGTGACAATCTGCCTACGAACTTCCTTCGCGATTCTTAGAAGTTTGTCCTGACTGGTACTCGGGCTTGCGCCCGTTGTTTCCTGAGCCGTACACAACAAAGCGGAAAGCGCAAGACATACAGCGGCTACGCCTATGGCTTTTTTAGATGGTCGGGTCATGGGCTCCTCCTCTTCCGGGCTGCTCTCGGGGTTGTTCGACATTCGTAACTTGAAGCGAGCTACAGGACGATGAGCGTTTGTGCAGGTCGATGAGGTACCGTGCCGGTAAGAAAAGGATGTAATTATCAACGCTCCATCTTCGGTTCCAATTACTGCCTCCTGAGTTCACTCCACTCTGCGCGTCGTTGCAGAAGATGCACAGAGAGGATCGCCGTATGCCTGAACTGGGGCAAAGTGAAGTCGATGAGGAACAAACATTCCGAGTTGACCTACTGCGACTGCATGCTTTGCCGCGCCCGTTCAAACACGTAGTCAGTGACGTGGACGTAACCATGAAACGGTCGATGAATACTGGCAATCGCCACCAGAGACAGAGAGATAAGCAGAGAAAAGCAAAACACCTCCATCGTTTGGAGCTTCACGCTATCGCCGCCAAAAGTACATGAGGAAATAATCGTCAGCGCGCCTCCGACCAGAAGGACGCACCAAAGCACGTTCGGCAGCCTGGTTGTGCTTTGCCGGATGCGGGTCAACCGCCGCTGTTCTAAAGTCTGTAACTCCAGTATGGCATGCTCTTGCGCATTCACCTCGGTCGGCGATGCCGGTACGACGGTCATTACGACCTCCCACATGTCTCGATCAATCGCTACGTTTGGCGGTGGCACCTCGCCGCGCGCCATCGCCGGAAACTCCCGAGCGATCACCATGTCAACATATTCGCGCGCCAACCGCTCCAACCGGGTACGCTGTGGTTCCGGTAATCCCTGTGCCAAACGGTAGAGGTCTACTGCGGCATTCGCCTCAGCGTCGACGTTCAGAGCCGCTTCGCCAAGGCTTTCCCAGACGGCGAACAGCATGAATCCCAAGATCACCGCATAGGTTGTGCCAAGGATACCCAGTTGCCAGCCGATCAAATCGTTGTACCCGCGCCGCTTCTCCCGCGGCCAAAATCTATTCAGCACTGCCATAGCGAGCAGCGATGCGAGCACTATTGCTGTGACAACGGCAATGATCTGACTGACAGACCTCATGAGCGGTGTGCTTTCAAAATCAGCTGCTTTGTCGCCGCTTGAATGCTTGCGGCTCGGTGACGTGAGGCCGTTTGTCGCCCAAGGCCTCGGGTTGCGCAAGGTGCAGCGTGCGCGAAGGTAGGGCAAGTTGAGTACCAGCCTCGGCGATCAGGTCCATGATTCGCAGAAGCAGGTCTTCGCGAATAGCGAGAAATTCGTTCCAGTCACCGGTAAGGACATGACAGTAGATCCCAATGTCGAGGCTGCTCTCGCCAAATCCTATTAAGCGGACACGTGCAACGTCCGGGTCTACTCTCGGATCACTTCGAAGTAGCACCCCAATTTTCTGCAAAAGCGATCGGAGCTGATCTGGCGAGGTCCCGTGTTGCAATCCGATTGTCGTCCGGAATGAATTCCGGTCATAGCGGCTCAAGTTTTCGATATTCATGTTTGCTAACTGCCCGTTGGGAACGGAAAGCTCAGTGGAGTCGACGGTGCGAATTCTCGTTGAGCGCAGACTAATGTCTTGAATTATTCCAACTTCATCGCCGATACGGCATCTCTCGCCGACCCGAATCACCTGATCGCCGAGTATGGATATACCCCCGAGGAGATTCTCAAGTGTCTTCTGCGCGGCGAAGGCGATCGCGATACTGCCGATTCCGAGCCCTGCTACGGCTGTCGTCATATCAAAACCAAAAATCGAAAGCATCACGAGCACGGCAACGATTATGACCACCACGGTCAGAATTCGCTGCCCCAGAAGGATGATGGATCCGCTACGGAATCCTGAGTCGGCCAACGTGTTTAGACGAGCGCGCTCAGCCCAGCGGTGGATCAGCCTCACGATAACCCACGTCAGACCGGCTGCGAGCGCCACGCCAGCGAAGCGCCTGTAGTACTCGCGCATCAACAGAGGTAGCCCAAGGAAGAAAACACCGAGCCAATGAAACCCGACCGTAAAGATGAGCTTTGCCGGACCTTTAACAGTATCCCGGAGATCCCTAAGCACGGGGCGGGGCCGCCGCCGGAGCCACACGCCAAGTCCGCCACGGAGCAGCGCGACCATTGCCGACGACAGCAAAAGAGCCACGGGTATAAGCAGCAGAAAGGCGATCCAACGCCACAACGGTGTGCTGAAAATCTCTTCGGCAACAAGAAAACGAGGGAGTTTCGATTCCAGCTTGCTTTCTTCAAGCTGCCCGGATAAGTTCCGCACCGCCGCCAGGGTGTCGGACGAGAACAGCCAGATGTTTTCGCCAGTTTCAGGATCGGCAACGCGAACGAGATCGACACCGGTTTCACCGTCATTTACACGGAACACACCGATGCGTTCATGATCGTGTGGCACGCCGGGTTGAGGAGAACCCTCCGGGTTGTCGCTAACCGCGCCGATGCGGCCCACGAATACCCGATCCATGAGGTGGTGAAGTTTATGAGCCAGGACTTCGCCTTTATTGACACGCTCAGTGGTCGAGAGCTGAAGATACTGGCTGGCTTGCTTATAGTTGCCGTTTTGCGCGGCGTGCAAGAAGCCGAGCAGTGTACCGTGGGGAGAATCTCTGCCCAAAGGATCAGCAGGTTCATGCGAGGTGGCGTCACTTTTATCCGATGCGTGGGTCGACTCTCGTCCGCCAGCTTTATCGCTTCCCCTTTTTGTGTTCTGCGCGTATGCGGCCACCGTAAACGACCAAGAGATCAGGAACACGACGGTGACAATTGCACCAGCTAACAGTCTCATCCGCTTGTATCCGGGTTGGGTCGTGTTCGTAAATCGATGGTCACCGGGTGAGCTTTCGGGGCGGCAGCCCGCAGCATCTTGCAGAGCGTGGATACTAGACCGCATTTTCAAACCTCTTTCGCAGTTCGCAGCCGCTCTGCAAAAGGAAAGCGGCACCGCAGTGCTGAACTCTCACCACGGGTTTCAAGCTGGCCCGGGTCAGACAACAGAAGTTGATTCTCGCCCGTGACCAGCAGTTGCAGTGCCGGTGAAGACTAACTTGAGCAAATCAGACGACTTTGAGGATCCGGCGAGCCAAAGCAACCGGTCAACGAGGTCAGAAATCTGAGCTGTCATATAGCAAGGGGAACCTGCAGAGCTAGACGACCTCCTTCCTCAATACATTAATTCCGGCCTGCACCGCGCCGAGAGCGAGTTCCATATGAGAACAATGCTGCTGAAGAACGTCGGCGCCCCTCAATCGAATGCCAGCGCGGATAAGTTGTCGCTGTTTCGCCGAGGCTTGGAGTTCTGCCGATGGCACCCCCACCAGGGACGGCCTTGAGAACCCGGAGTGAGGCTGAGCGGTATGAAGTACATGCGTAACGCGACTGCAATCATCAAACGCACTCTGGAAAACCTTGAGCGAAAGCATCTGCAACTCGTGGCAGCAGGTCTGGCTTACTACTTCCTGATGTCACTTTTTCCAGGATTGCTGCTGCTCACCGCGGTGCTCGCTTACCTGCCGATAGAAAACGGCACGCAAGTGGCGACTTCTTTTCTGAGCCACATCATTCCGCGACATGGCACTTCGGTAATGGAGGAACTCGTAGCCAGCGTCAGCTCGCATCGCGGCGGCTTGCTCTCGATCGGGCTCATCTCCACGCTCTGGTTAACTTCCGTAGGCGTTAAGGGAGTCATTGCGGGCCTTGACATGGTGTATGAAGTACAAACGCCGCGTCGGGTGTGGACAAACAGATTCCTTGCATTCGGCCTGACCTTCGCCGTCGGAGTGCTATTGCTGATAGGCGTGGCTCTGACTCTGGCAGGGCCGGTGCTCGAATCCTTTTTGTCGATGGCCGTCCCAGTCCACTCGTTGTGGATAACGATGTGGCCTTACGTCCAGTGGTCAGTCGCGGCGATCTCGACGTTTGCAGCCATCGAGTTGCTATACGTGCTCGCACCCAATGTTCCTGCAAAACGGCGGGTCACGATCCCGGGCGCACTCATTTCCACTTCGATCTGGATGGCACTTTCCTGGGCTCTTGGCTTCTACATCCACTATTTTGGAGCAAACACACTGGACATGTTCTATGGAGCAATGGCTACCCCAATTGCACTTGCCATCTGGCTGAATTGGGGTGCTCTCGGCCTGCTCTTCGGTGCGGAGATCAACTTGAGTATTCAGTCTCTGAGACCCGCCGAAACAAGAGAGTTGGGACGATCGAGGCCGAGCAGTGCCGCGTAGAGGAACTGGACGAGAGTCCCTTGCGTATTCGAGGGTCGAGAATGGGCGTGCTGCGAATTTGGAATCTGCGGCGGGGAGATGCGGACGATGATCGGTTGAGCACCTACACCGGCGGACTCCAGAAGCTGTTTGTCGCAGCCGTATTCGAGTTTAATTATCTGAAGGCGCCCGTCGGCTTTTTGTTTCTGGTTATCTTCCCCGCTTTGGTCGTCGGTATCGCGCCATCCCTTGTTGCCTCGTTCGGGCATGCCGTCTTTCATACCACTACTCTTGCCGGCACCAACCTGGTATTCATAATCATCATTCTTGTGGTCCTCTTAGGAACTGCTTTCCTAATAGGACGACCATTTTTCGCGAAAGCCTTTATCGACTTTCGGCACTTGCAGTACACGCTCGTATTTCCAATCTTTGTCGCTTTTCGAGAAGTCCTCCGCACTTTTGGGGAACGCCTGGGCGGCTCCTCGATGACAGCCGAGCGACTCAGTCGCATTCGCCAGATAGCAACTGCGGTTGCTGCTCTGCTGTTCGCTGCTGCCGGCCTAGCGCTCGCGATCAAGGTCGAACTTTCTTTCGGCCTGAAGCTGGTGGACGTAGAACACGTTCGGGTGTTGGCCGTGCTCGGGGCTGCACTGGGGAATGCGGCTGTGATCCTTGGCGTGTCCACTGCTTTTGAAAGCCTGTTTTGGATCTGGCGCGAGCTCACGCTAACTCGCCCTGCCCTCGACTGGGTCCCAAGTCCGGCAGAATCCCGTGGTACGGTTCTGCGAATAGCGCACTTGTCTGATCTTCATATCGTTGGCGAGCGATATGGATATCGCATGGAAACGGGCACGCATGGACCGCGAGGAAATCGCTGTTTTCGTAACGCGTTACGCAAACTCGCCGACATACATGCAAAGACGCCATTGGAGTGTGTCCTTGTGACGGGCGACATCACGGATGCAGGGACCCGGGCAGAATGGACAGCGTTCATGGATCTTCTCCGAACCTGTCCTGACATGCGGAACCGCCTGTCATTGGTGCCGGGCAACCACGACCTCAACATCGTCGACCGATCTAATCCGGGGCGCCTCGACCTGCCGTGGAGCGGGGGCCAAGGCTTGCGGAAGCTGCGTTTCCTTTTGGCGCTGGATGCAATTCAGGGGAGTCGCGTGCGTCTGGTCAACCGCACGTCCGGCGATTTGGGCGTATCCCTGAAGAACTATCTGCGCGAGAGTAACCGCTTGCAGTCGCTACGCACGCTGGCGCGATACGGTTCGATACGGGGGCGTTGGGAGATGGTCAAGGCATGGGATGCGATCTTCCCCCTGATCGAACCACCGCAAACGGATCGCTGCGGGTTGATTCTTCTCGACTCAAACGCCACCAGCCACTTCTCGCTCACAAACGCCATCGGCGTTGTGAGTCCGTCGCAGTTGAAACGACTCAAGTTGGTGCTGCGAAACTTTCCCGGCGCCTCGTGGATCATTCTGCTTCATCATTCGGTTGTCGAATATCCCGACACTTCGATAAGTCTGAAAGACCGCATCGGACTCGCGCTGGTCAACGCACCGGAACTCCTCGCCGCGATCAGGCCGTATACCTCCCGCGTAATCATCCTTCATGGTCATCGGCACATGGACTGGATCGGCACTTGGGGAGATCTTGTTCTTTCGTCCGCTCCCTCTGTGAGCTTTGGTTCTAGTGGTCGTGACAAGCTTCCCGGAAGCTTTCACATCCACGAAGTCGTGCTGCGCGGTGATGCAGGCTTACGGCTGCTTAAAACGCAAAGTGTAGCGGTCGCCGGATGACTTCACTGCTGCGCCCGCTCGGCTCGGCTTAAGGCGTGTTTCGGAAACCAGGTGCCGTTGTGAAGTGGCGGTTGGATTCCATCCCTGGCCACCATGTCTTCCGACTGTTAAAGGGCCACCATGTTCCCGACTGCAAAAGGGGTGGCAAACTTCTGGACCGCCCGTTTGCCACCCCTTAAGCAGTTCCCCGCTGCGCCGGCTTGCTACAGATTGCGCGACTACTGTTGCTACGTCAGCGTGCCGCAGCAGCCATGGTCGCCGGCGCGGATTTCGTGACTGTCTCCGCATCCTGCGCATCGACAACAGCGAGAGCTGCGACGTTCACGATATCTTCGACTTCAGCTCCCCGCTGCAGCACATGGACAGGTTTGCTCAGCCCCACGAGGATCGGCCCGATCGCTTGCGCTCCTCCAATTCTCATCAACAGCTTGTAAGCAATATTGGCCGACTGCAGGTCGGGAAATATCAGAACGTTGGCTCCGCCTTTGAGAGTCGAGAAGGGATAAGTGCTCTCCAGAATCTCAGGCATGACGGCGGTGTCTGCCATCAGTTCCCCATCGATCATCAGGTTGGGATCTGCCTTCCGTACCAGTTCGACGGCACGCCGGACCTTTTCGCACAACGGGTGTTTCGTGCTGCCAAAGTTCGAGAAGGAGAGCATCGCCACTCGCGGCACGACGTCGAATCTGCGCGCTTCCTGGGCGGTACATAACGCGATTTCGGCCAGTTCTTCAGCCGTTGGCGAAATGTTTACTGCAACATCGGCAAGGAAGTAAGCGTCGCCTCGCTTGTTGATGATCATCTGGAGGGCAGACACCTTATGTATGTCGGCTCTCACGTTGATGATCTGCAGCGCAGGGCGAATCGTATCCGGATAATGTTGTGTGACTCCTGAAATAAGCGCGTCCGCATCCCCCATGCGTACCATCATGGAGGCATACGCGTTCGCATTCTGCATCAGTTCGTGCGCCTCAGAGAGAGTGACTCCCCGACGCTGCCGGAGTTTGTAGAATTCGGTCACATACGCTTCCCACCTGCACAACTTGGTGGGATTAACAATCGTAATGCCATCAAGCGGAATACCCAGTTGCCCGGCCTTTCGCTCGATCGAATCCCGGTTGCCGAGCAGTATGGGTTTTGCAATGTTCTCGTCTACAAGAATATGACACGCGCGTAAGATCTTTTCGTGCTCACCCTCGGGGAACACGACTCGTTTCGGCCGCCGCTGCGCCTTCTGAATCATCATTCGCCTGATCTCGTGCGCCTTCCCGAGCCGGCGTTCGAGTTGTTCACGATAATCGGCGATATCGACTGGGTGTTGAGCAACACCGGTCTCCATGGCAG
>JAEZPW010000422.1 GCA_023441255.1 Acidobacteriota bacterium | reverse complement strand
TGGTTCATTTTTGGCGCTCTCCAGTACCACACGAAGGGTCTGGGCGCAACCAGCGTTCCAATCGAAACTCCGACTGCGGAGGGCCTTGCTGCGCTCAACACCCTTGCCGCTAACAGCGCAGTAAAGGACATTCTCGCTCAGTTCCCGGCAGCCCCGACGGCTGACGGCACGACCGAGACCGTCCTCGGACAGGCTATTCCGCTGGGCTCCGTCAACTTCAGCGCACCTGACTTCTACAGCGAATACGACTGGCACGTTAACAGCGACCTGAACCTTGCCAAGCACCGTCTCAGCGTTCGTTATCTCTACAATCGCTTCCGCGCTCCGAACTTGCCGAACCCGGCATTGCCGCAGTTCTCCGGTGTCAACCCGGTCGATGTTCGCAAGGGCACGGCCGCCGATACGTGGACGATAAACGACCATCTGATCAATGATCTGCGGTTCAACCTGACCCATGAAAAGCAGGCGTGGACCGTTCCTTCGCAGTTCGCCAACTTCCCCGACGTTACCGTCACGTCCCTGTCCAACTTCGTCATCGGACCGGAAGGGAACTCTCCGCAGAATGGCGGACAGAACACCTATCAGCTGTTGGACCAGATGACGTGGTCTAAAGGCAGGCACACCATCAAGTACGGTGTTGAAGGCCGTCGTCTCATTTCGCCCAGCAACTTCCTGGCCCGCGAACGCGGCGACTGGTTCTACTCTGATCTGACCAACCTGGTCACGGACACCGTTCCAATCGACCAGGCTATCCGTGGCGCCGGAAACGGCAGCTATCCTGGAAACGCAACCTCGGTTTACTGGTTCCTGCAGGATGACGTGAAGGTAAATTCACGGCTGACTCTGAACCTCGGCGTGCGCTACGAATGGAACGGCATACCGTTCGGTTCCACGTACCAGGCCCTGAACGAAATCTCCAACCTCCCTGGCGTGTACGACTTCCGCGTGCCCAAGAGCGACAAGAACAACTTTGCTCCTCGCGTTGGTTTCGCCTGGGATCCTACGGGTAAAGGCAAGTGGTCGGTCCGTGGCGGCTTTGGATTGGCCTACGACGTAATCTTCACCAACCTTGCTTCGCTCCAGCTGCCTCCGCAGCTTCAGTCTGAACAGCGTCCGGATATCACTTGCTCGTTGCCTGGTGCTCCGAGCTGGTGCGCCGGCTATGACGACGCCGCTTACCAGGCTGGCAACATGACCGGTGCAGGCTTCCTGCAGAATGGCGGCCTGTTGTCGGTTAACGTTCCTCCCGCGACGCAGGCGGATGCCCGCACTGCGACCTCTGGCATCATCGTTGACGACGTTGCTCCTCGCATTGCCACCTGGTCTCTGGGTGTGCAGCGTGAACTGTTCGGCAACAGCACCCTCGAAGTCCGCTACTTGGGCACGATGGGCGTGAACCTGCCGGTACAGGTCCAGACCAATGCAATCAGTAAGTTCGATCAGGGCGCATTGCCTCTGACCACCTGGTTCAGCCAGGCCGACGTACCTGCCACCTTCACGGTTGCATCCACGCCGACTCTGGCCCAGTTCAGCGCTTTCAGCAATCGCGTACACAGCGAATTCGGTGGTCCGGTTACGGCCTTCAATCCTTGGGGCAAATCGGAATACCACTCAATCGCAGCTGACTTCACGCATCGCTTCAAACACGGCCTCTACCTGCGCGCGAATTACACCCTCGCCAAAGGTTGGGACGACGCGACGAACGAACTGAACAGCTCTGCCGTTAACCCCCGCCGTCCGCAGGACGGTAACCACATCAACAGCGATTGGGGACGTTCCACCCTCGATCTCCGCAATAAAGTGGCTGTCTCCTGGGTGTATGACCTTCCGAAACTGAAGTCTGAAAACGCGTTCGTTAAGGGCGTGTTCCACGGCTGGCAGGTCGGCGGCGCATACCTGTTGCAGAGCGGTCAACCAATCACGGCTCAGTCTGCTCGCGATGCCAACGGCAATGGCGACACCGCCGGAGACCGTGCAATCCTGAACCCCAATGGCAAGGGCAACACGGGGTCTGATATCAATAGCGTCTACATGGATCCCGTGACCGGCGCGGTCTGCTTCACCAGTTGTGGCAGCGATCCCGTGGTCGGCTACTATGCCAAAACAGCGAATGCTCGCTACATTCGTGCAGGCGTTGGTACGGTCACGAACGTCGCGCGCAACACCCTCCCCAGCCCCGGTCTTAACAACTGGGACATGTCCCTGATCAAGAACATAAAGTTCTCGGAATCGAAGGCCCTTCAGTTCCGGGCTGAGTTCTTCAATTTCTTCAACCACCGTCAGTTCAGCTTCGCCAACAGCGGCGTTTCCGGCTTGAACTCGGTAGCGCAGGATGCAGCGGCTTACTCTCGCGTCTACAGTCCGGATTTCATGAATCCGTACCAGTTGGACGGCGGTTCGCGCAACATCCAGCTCGGGTTGAAGTTCACGTTCTAGAACTTGACCTAGCGGTCTTGCTACGCTTCGGGGGCTCGCAAGAGCCCCCGTTTTTTGTGCCTCGTGAATTCATCCGCCCGACTTTGGCCCCCTGGGATATGTGCCCCATATCTGCCCGACTTTGGCAATGTGGGTGACTCGCCACTCACCACTCGCCACCTCCCCCCACCACATCAACCACTGACCAGTAACCACGATCCTTGTTCCGATTTCGTAAATTTCCCGCCCGCCATGTTTACCAACAGGAATTCACTGCTACATTGGTCGCGTAATCAGGCTGAAGCGCAGCCGTTTCGCCCCAAGGACAGGCAGGTGTTAACCGAACAGTAAATAAAACCTAACCTTTGTGGAATCAAGATTTTGACGTATGGCCCTTCGCAGGACCCGCGAAAACACTGGGCCGCCGGAGGTAGGGGAGGGTAGGCAGCCTTCTAAGGATCAGGGTTTAGGCAACCCCAAGACGGCAGATAGCTGATGTAAGAACCCGCACGAACCTTACGCTTACACCAACCATCTGCCATCGACCATCATCCATCGCTAAGCTCTGCGATGCGTTACGGCAGCAGCGCCTTGCGGATCGGCTCGATCCACTTGTCTTTCGTCACGTCGTACACGATGAAGTCCGAGTCGAACTGCCAGTAGGTCCACGCCCAGCCCATCTTTTCGGCCGTGCGTGCCACGAATGACGTGTACTTCACGCGCGAGTCCATGTCGCCCTTGTCGTACGCGCCGAACTCGCCCAGCAGGATCGGCCGTTCGTTAGCCTTCGACCACGCCTGCACGCCGGCGAAGTCGCTCTCGATCGCCTGCTTCTCGGCGTCGGTGCCCCACTTCACGCCCGACAAATGCACGTTCTCTGGGCTCCAAGGTGCGCCCTGATGCGTGAACGTCATCGGCAGATAGTAATGGACAGTCACGATGATGTGCCGATCGTCCTTCGGCAACTCCATCGTGTTCAGTTCGTGAATGCTGTTCCACATCGCCGGGCCGACGATCACGTTGCGCTGCGGGTTCGTGCTGCGGATGATGGCCAGCGCCTCCTTCATCATGGCGTTCCAGCCCTGCACGGTGACAGCCTTGTTCGGCTCGTTCAGGATCTCGAAGATGACCGTGTTCGGCGTGTTCTTGTAACGCGGCGCAACCTGCTGCCAGAAGGCGAGCAACTTCTCGCGGCACATCACCGCGTCTTCACCGCAGGGAACGAAGTCGTGCTCGTCGAGGATGACGGTGAGGTTGTTGGCAAGGGCATTGTCCACCACCCAGTCCAGCGTCTTGAACCACGCGGGACTTAGCCGGTTCATTGAGTCCATATGCTCGAACGCCTGCAGGTTCACTCGGATCGTGTTGAACCCGGCCTCATGCAGTTGCTTGAAGTACTGCTGCTTGAAGCGGCGCTTGTCGAAGTCTTTCCAGCGCGGATCGTAGCCGATGATGTTGACGCCGCGCTGCATTTCCTTCACCTGCACGAACGGATCGACCGGCACGAAATGCTTCACGTCCGGTGTCTGTGCGGCCCACACCGGCGCAACTGTCGCAACAACCGTGAGAAGACGCAGGAATTTCCTGAGCAAGGATTGCCTCCGAAACAGCCATGATGAACTGAGTTCGTTGTCATGTTACAGCTACTCCGGACGCGCGCGCCATCGCTACGTCGTTTGCCAGTTGCCGCACTTTCACGGTACAAGGGAACGCATGACGACCTATGTGGCGCTTTTGCGCGCAGTGAACGTCGGCGGAACCGGCAAATTGCCGATGAAAGACCTCGCCAAGCTCTGCGAGAAGCTCGGCTTCGAAGATGTCCGCACCTACATCCAGAGTGGCAACGTGGTCTTCCGCAGCGAGAAGTCGCCCAACGCCGTTCACGACGCGCTTGAGCAGGCGCTGGCAGCAAGAATGGGAAAACCGGCCGACGTCATGCTCCGGACCGCCGCCGAACTGCGCAGCGTTCTCGATGCCAATCCCTTCACCGACATGCCGCCCAACAAAGTCGCCGTGATGTTCCTGTCAAAGCCCGCGTCCGCCACGACGGTCGACGAGTGCGTTGCGCCCGATGGCGAGCAGGTCAGACCTGGGAAACGCGAGCTATACGTGTATTTCCCGAACGGCATGGGAAGATCCAAGTTCAAGCTCGCGCGCTCCGCCGGTTCGGCAACCGCACGCAACATCAACACCGTAACCAGGCTTGTCGAGCTCGCAAAAGGGAAGTAGAAGGCGTAGCAAAGATGCTCAGCATCCGTCGTCACAAAGAGTAAACGCCGAGTCAGAGACCCGGCGTTACACGAACCTTGCCCTGATACGCTGGCTATGAGCTACTGCGCCTGCTCCATCTGAATGGCGTCGCCTGCGTGTATTTCCTCAAGCATGAACGTCACCATCGCGGTGGCGGTCTTGTCCTGGACGTTCAGGACCACCAATTCGCCAACCAGGCGTTGCGGCAGTTCGCTGCGGTCGGCTATCTTCGGCGGATTCTTCTGCGTGTCATCGGTGATCGTGGAACTGAGCGTAGCCTTGTCTGCAGCATCGTAAACATCAGCCGTATATCCGCGCACCACCTGGAAGTAGTCGCCCGGCTTTACACCCTTCTCCGAGCCGAGGTTCAGGAACACCTTTCGGCCGACGGCCGCAAAATGATCACCTTCGCGTACCATGACGATCTTGCCGTTCAGGCCGCCGGAAGCGACCGGGAACCGGTTCGCCGTCGTGCGCTGCCGCACCTTCACCAGCGGGCGTTCCTGGAACGGCACCACCAGGTCGCCGTTCACGATCGGGTCGCACGAGAACTGTACGCGCGCCACCGCGAACTCACCCCGCTGCTCGATCACCTTGGCGTAGCCTTCATCCAAGTAGGGCTGTCCAGCCTCTTTCTGCATCTTGCGAACACCCTGGTAGAACTCGGTAGTGTCCTCGGTTCGCCACTCTCGCAGGACGCTGACCAGGGTTCCAGGCTGGTAGGTCCCTTTGATGTAAATGAGGTCCCGCTCACCGAAACGCACCTGGTCTGGCGTGCCAAGCCCGCCGACAACAAAGTTGGCCCGCGACACCGGCTTGTCCGTCATGACGCCCGAGCAGTAAATGTCCGACATCGACACCGGAACCAGCTGCTCCGTGACATCTGCCGTCGCGCCGACACTCGGTCCGGTGCTGCCCGTGGGAGCTGGGGCCGTAGGTTGCTGCGCAAAACACAGACTGCCTAACAGTACCGCGGCTGCAAGAACTCTCTTCATATTCCTCCGCCCCGTGCCTGCAACGCAGTTCTCACGCCAAGTGCTTCAAAAGAGGAGCCTTGTTCGGCTCCGCTAACCGGCGCCAAATGGCTGCGCGGGGTATGTGCCGGGACCAATCCGGCTGAACCGTAACAAAGCCAGAGTGACGGGTCAATACCAAGCTATTGACAGGTAAGGTACGAAAGTCCAGTTACTTGCAAAATGCGCCCAGAAATCTGTTATTGCATCCTGATTGGTGCAACTTGTAAGATTGCGCCGCTACGCTCTAAATGAACACGCAAAGCTCGATCACCGTGACCAGCCGCCTGCTGCCGCTCAGGCTGCCAAGGGTCTGCATCGCTGTCATAGCCGACGACCCAGCCGAGATGCTGGACAAAGCGGAGTCGCTCGTCCGCGAAAACCCGTTCTTCGAGTTCCGCCTCGACTACCTGAAACAGCCTGCCGCCGCACTTCCTAAGCTCAAGCGGTTCTTCGACTTACATCCGGAAGTGATCGCCATCGCCACGTGTCGCCGCGTGGTTTCCGGGGGCAGGTTCAAAGGTTCCGTCGCTTCTCAGCTCGACGTGCTCACCAAGGCTGCGGCAGCAGGATGCCAGCTGGTCGACGTTGAACTCGAGACGGCCGAGAGCGTCAAGTCTGCCGAGTGGCAGAAGCTGCATTCCAGGGCAGCTATCGTGCTGTCGCACCATGACTTCCGCGCGACCAAGAAGCTGGAAGAGACCTTCAACCGCATGCGTGAGATCCCGGCCGACTACTACAAGGTCGTGACGACCGCTACCAGCCTCTACGACAACGTGCTCATGATGAAGTTCCTGCAGGAGCGCAGCTACACGCATTCCGTTGTCGGCGTGTGCATGGGCGAGCAGGGAATCATCAGCCGCGTACTCGGCCTGCGCGCGGGCAGCGTGTTCACGTTCGCGTCAGCCAGTCCGGGCGAAGAAACTGCGCCGGGTCAAATATCCTTCCGCACCTTGCGCGACAAGTTCCGTCTTGACTACCTTGATGCAGCAACCCGCGTTTACGGCGTTGCCGGAGATCCGGTCGGTCATTCGCTCTCGCCGGCGATGATGAACACTGCTTTCCGCCGCGAGAACGTCAATGCCGTGTACCTGAAGCTGCATGCCAAGAAGCTGGATGACCTGATCGCCTGCATGCGCGACATCCCGCTGAGCGGCGTCAGCGTGACGATGCCATATAAAGAAGAGATCGTTGGGAAGCTCGATAACTCCGACGCGCTCACGCAGAAGACCGGCGCCTGCAACACGGTCATTCGTGGCGCAGACGGCAAGCTCTACGGCTTCAACACCGATGTCGCCGGCGTGCTGCGTCCGCTCGAAAAGCGCATCACCATCAAGGACGCGAAGATTCTGGTCATCGGCGCAGGCGGCGCGGCACGCTCGGCCGTGTTCTCACTAAAGGAGCGCGGCGCGGAAGTATTCATCATCAACCGCACACCGGCGAACGCGCAGAAGCTGGCAAAACAGGCAAAGGCCAAGTACCTGAAGCGCACCGACCTGAAGAAGTTCCGCTTCGACGTCATCATCAACGCGACGCCGTTGGGCATGGAAGGCGGGCTCAAACAGTCGCCGCTGTCAGAAAAAGAAATCAACGCTCGCTACGTCTTCGACATGGTCTACACCAGCGCGGAAACGCCCTTCATCAAGGCCGGACGCGCAGCCGGAGCCGACGCCATTCCGGGCGTCGAAATGTTCGTGCAGCAAGGCGCACGCCAGTTCGAGATATGGACTGGCAAGCCAGCACCGGTCGTCGAGATGCAGAACGTCATCGAGATGGAACTGTCCAACCGCGCGGCGGCAAAGCACGACGGCAACGGGCGTGCGAGTTCGAACGGGAAGAAGCGCTAGAGCCGAGCCGTTGTGCTCTCTGTCGTCCTACGACGCAACGCTGCTTGAGTGCAAAGCAGCGTTGCTACTTACCCTGCCCCCTCCCTTTCGGGGGCCTTTGTTTCTGTGGGGTTGCCGGACGTATATCTCTTAAAATTTTGATTCCGTTCGGGATAGGTTCGGTTTAAGCTCAGCCGCCTATCTCCCGCGCCCGCAACGGGCGCTTGCTGCTCCTGCGGTTGTGAAAGAACTCGGCGCACGGTATTGGCGCGCGATCACGGGATGAATGTAGCAGGGAAATGCGCGCTGCAAACATGAGGCTGTGGAAATTTACGAAATCGGAACAAGGTAGTTTCGAGTTTCAAGTCTGGTGAGAGTGCGTATAGTACCGGCCGGCTCAAGCCAACGGCTGGCTTCAACGGGGCACCGGGCACGCGCCCGCGCGCGGGCACATATGGGCACCCAACTCACTTTCATTGCCCTTGAACGTAGTGGCTGCTACAATCCGTTCTCCTTCATGAATTTTGAAGAATCGCAGCACGAACGCGAGGGTAATTTCTTCCGCAAAGCTTTTGAGCGGGAGAACCTCGCGTACTTGGCTGGCCAGGCCGACCAAGTACACCGCATCATTGAAGACGCCTCCACCAAAGCTCTCGAGCAAGGTCGATTGGGATACCACGAGTTCTTTCAGGGCGAACTGTCTTTCATCGAGAACAACTTCTCGAATGCTGTAGCGCACTACGACACTGCTCTGAAGCATGATCCTGACAATTCGTTGTTCTTAAGCAACAAGGCAACAGTAAAAAACATCCTCGGCGAACACGCAGAATCGGTTGCGCTGTTCAAGCGAGCATTGACGATCAACCCGACCGAACATCACGCGCTTGTTGGATTGGTTGCCGCGTTAACCGACTCCAGACAACTAGAAGAAGCCCGGAAGCTACTCAGGAAAATCAGGATTAGCGATCTTTCCCTAGCTCATCAAGTATCGCTCTTGGAAAGCCTTGTCGATCTCGACGATGAACAATTTGCACTTAGAATCGCAGATGACTTCCTTCGTGCCTTTCCGAATAGCTGGTTCTGTCATTCCATCAAAGACATCATTTTTTACAAACGTATCGCTGAACGGTCGGCTGAGTACAAGCTTCGGCCTTACCTCAAGGCACTAATAACCTGCGATTCTGTGAAGTTTGTCGAAGGCAAGCCGCATTGTGAGGGCATTTTCGATTTCGTCAACCTTTTGTGTTTTCCCGGCGTTGCCCCTACCACGACTATTTACCTGTCCTTTCTGGCGCGGCGCATAAAGACTCACATCAAGGTCGTAGTCAGGGAGCAGAACGGCCCCACACTGGCACAGGCGACCAGCAGAGCGTATGTGCCGGACCTGCGCGGATCCACGCATTTCGTTTGCCAGCTGAAGGACTTGGTCATCCCGAAACCTGGCGTTTACGTTGTCGAGGCGTATTTGGACGGAAGAAGGTTCGGACGTACGCCGCTGATAGTAAATCGAGTCGAACCTCGGCCGGACTTTACGGAAGCTCAGATCGCAGAACTTCTTAAGGATCCCGAGGTCGTCAAAAGTGTTCGCGGCGAATTCAAATGCCCTCAATGTGGCATGCAGTATCTGATGCAAATGAATTTGGATACACGAGCGCCAATCGACCCGAAAGCGATGCCCTTTCCGGAAGACGACAACTTTAACTGCCGTCAGTGTGGCAAGGAGATAGGCATAGCAGCAGTAAAGACTCAACTTCGTCAACTACTCGGTTCAAGGCGACAGAACAACCCAGAGAAGGACGCCCTCTCCTAGATGGCTCTACAACTTCCAAACGCGACCCTGGCTCTCTCAGCTGCCGTTCAGAAGCCCGTCGCACCAACTGCGCAGTTCGGAATCCAAGAGTTCCGTACTTTCCACGAGTCGGTCGATTTTAAGCTGCGGTCAGCCGAGCATTACCTCAGCAAGTTACAGCAGGAACTTCAGGATTTTCCCGTCACTGCCTTTCGCCGGGGTGGTCCTAATATGTTTCTCGTGAACGTAAACGTCGACGGCTTTCTTACAGCAACTGTCAGTGCTTCGGACGTACTCGGACGGGAGTTGAACGCATTATTTGGAAAGATCGTTACCAGACACAAGTTTTACTTGATCAACGTGCTTAACGCTCTTAAAGGAGCACACCGATGTCTACCTCTAACCAACCACTTGCTTCCTCACGTTGATCCAAACTTGCAGCCGTTAGGTCTCATCCCGAAACTGAAGCAATATAGAAACTGTAGTTCACATACGCGCCTTATTGACGCAGCAGTGATTACGACAACTGTTGTCACGTATGCTACCCAGCAGACGGGCGCGGTTCCGATGGCAAAAGCTGACTGTTATCTTCCAGATGATCCGATTGCAGTACCTTGCGCGTACCAGCAGAAAGTTGATCTCCTGAACTTTTGTACGCAAAGCCTTTCAGACCTCGTCAACATCGTTGATTCCACGTACGCAATCATGACTCAAGAACTGAACGCGGTGCCGACACTCCCACTCTGAAAATGAGGACCAGCCCCCGTCTCCGCCCGGTTTTGCTAAGTGTGGCGGATGACCTGCGCCAGCTGACGGTGCCCCGTTAAGCCCGTTTCGGCTTGAGTGGACTCGTCACACCGTTAGCTCCCGGTCGCCCCACTCTCCACCCGATACATTTCCGGAAACTCGAACGCGATGCCCAATGCTCACGTTCGCTAGATATTCGCGCATCCGTGCGCACTACAGTTGACAGCCAGAGTTGCTGGATTGAGAATTCCCCTGACATGAAGACGATACTATTCTTGCTTTTCGTCGTGTCGACGACGCTCGCGTATGCCCCTGCGGTTAGAGACTGGAGCGACTGTCAGGATGCATTGGACAGAGTAAGAAGGTCAGCAAGGGATGCGAGTGACAAAGCCGCAGAAGCCGATTCGAAAGCGCAAGAGCTAAGAGATTGCGGGAATGACCCCGACACCCATGATTTACTCCAAGATGGTTGTCGCTCGTACAAGTCGAATTACGAATTCGCACTAAGTGACCTTGAAAGCGAACTAGACACTCTGAACAGACGAATACGAGTTGCGCAGTCCTCATGCGACTACAACTTGACGTCCTCCGCAAGTTTGCGCACCGCCCCGACTCCCGCGGACAACTGTTCTGTATTCCGCAGTTATAAAGGTAGGTTGCCGGATGCGGAGATTGTGAACGTTTGCTCGAAATATATGGCGCGCGATGCTTGCCAGAACTGTTTGACGCCGTAGACAGCACGGGTGGCCGGTGGCTCACTCAAGCCTGTTTTGCTCAATGGGGCGATCGGGTTACTGCTTCTTTAGAGTTTTGCCAAACTTGTCCATGAGCCTGTTCAGCGGCCACGAAAATCCGCATGAGTCGCTCGCAGACCAGATCGGGGCATCATCTTGAGCGGGCTTCTTCCCACCTTTAAACACTTTAACTTCATCTCCAAGGCAAATCCTATCTCGTGCGACGGCCGTGGTCGAAGACCCATATGTATACGCCGAAGCGATTGCGCCTGCATTGATGTTGAATTCCGTCACTACAAGCACCAGATCGGCATCGGCCGGGTCGGCAACGAGATCGAGCTTTTGCTTCGCGAGTTTCTCGCCGATCTGTTTCTTGGCCCGATCGAAGTCGGGTTCGTACGGCGCAGGCATGGCTGGTCCAAGATTAATGAACACGGCTACTCTTTTCACATTCTTCATCGCGCCAGAATCATCAACCGCCATGTTACGCATTTGGGCTACACAGATTCCGGTGCCGATCAGCAGAAAAAATATGCTCGTTTTCATGAGGTGACGAGAGTACCGCACCGTTTTTCGTCAATCAAGGCGTTTCAGGTGACTAGAGGCCCTACACGAGCACCTGCAGCGGTCGCCAATAACCCACGGCGGCGTTGCTGCCACAGTCAGCCAAAGGCAAGCTTGAGTGGGCCACCACCGCTGTTCCATTTTCGTAAATTTCCCGGCACTCATGTTGGCCCGCAGCAATTGTGCGTAAGAGTAGCTAGTAGTTGGTAGCTAGTGAAACCAACTACCAGCTAGTCATGACTGGCTACTACCCAGTAAACCCGATGCCTCGCGCATCCGGGCTGAAGTCTCCATCAGGTCGGATTTCGGGTAGATCTGGCGTTAGATTTAAGTTGTGTGAACAGTAGGATTTTGCGGAAAAAGGCGGGGGTGGGGGAGGCAGTGGCGAGTTAGTCATTTTGTGCCGCACGGCTTGGGCGGTGGCGCAGTGATGTTCATGACCGCGCGACGTTCGTGCGGGCAGGGGTCCCTCCGCTTCGCCTTCGCTCCGCTCAGGGTCAGGGTCGGAATGGCAACCGGTCAAATAGTCGCTGGGTGCGATATCTGGGTGCCTGATTCTGCCTGTCCGATATCTGCGTGACCAATGTCTGCCTGACGTTCTGAAGTTCGCAGATGTGGGTCACACCATGCCGGGTCGGAGACCCGGCACTACACAGTCGTGGGCGGCTAGTTTATACGACGTGGCCCCC
>JAEZPW010000404.1 GCA_023441255.1 Acidobacteriota bacterium | reverse complement strand
TTTAAGACCGCGCAACCTACACCGTCTGACGGCCTGGGACGCGAGTGTTTGTCATCCCATAGGTGCTAATTAAGAGAGGCCGTTCGTGGAATCTGCACAGAAGACACGAGTTTGTCGATGCTGCGCTGCATTGCCCGGTTCATTTCTGAGACGACTCCAGGAACACTGCGCTGTTCGACCGTCCCGATCTCGTCGACACTATTGGTCCACACCGTGTAACCCGTCTTCACGTTCGTCATCTGAGCAGACAAGGCGACTTCGACTCGAACTCTCCCGCCGTAATCCAACTCTTCCAGCTTCTCGAGGCGCCCACTAAGAACGTACTCGATGTCGGAATGGCCATCGTAGCGCTTTACACTGGCAAAGGCATTGCTGGCGCGGAGGTGATCAAGTATCGCGCCGGTCACCAATTCACGCGGGTCGGTTGCCCAGCGATGATAGTCGTAGAAGCCGATCTGTTCTGGCGAAACGCGGTATACAATCGGCCCTTGACGCAGGTAAGCCGGTGATGTGAATTCTCGGACGGCAATAGTTGGCCGTGCAGTCTCGGTTGACGGCGGATCCGGCGGCGGTGGAACTTGGAGAGTGTAATAGGTGGGGTATTTCACCTTCCCCCCGAAGCAGCCAACCAGTATCAGCGAGATCGCCAGCCCTATGAGTACTAACGCAAAACGTTGCTTCATAATCTCTCCCCCTCAGCGCGGGACTTTTCGATCCTTAGGCGGCTTGATGCGGATCAGGCTCCATGGCCGCTGCTTCAGGGAGTCCGTCAATTGATCGAGGTTGTCGGTCGCGACGCGCAGGCTTTCGACGGCGTCGTCGATCTTGTAATTGTTGGTGCGCACGATGGCGTTCATGTTCTCGAGTAGCGCGTGCGCTTCCTGCAGCGTCTGTTGCAGTTCGACAAGGTTCTTGCGCATCGGTTCGCGCAGTTCGGTGACGGTGCCGTCGACATTTTGTATGGTTCCGTCGGCATGCTGCGTTACCGCAAGCAATTGGTCTGAAAGGCGATCTATCTTCGGACCTTCTGTGGCTAGCAGTCCGTCGACGCGATTCAATATGGTCTGAACGCGCTGTTGAGTCGGTTCGCCAGTCATGTTGTTGAGATTTGCCAGAACACCTTCGGCGCCCTTGCTTATGCCGTCTAGCTCGCCTTGGGCCTGCTTAATGAGTGCGTCGGCGCTGTCGGCAACAGTGGCCATCTTGCCGGCGATCTCATCGAGGCTGGCGGCCTCCTGCGAACGCACGGTCGAACCCGGCGGGAGTCGCCGGGCATCGTTGCTACCTGTGGTGATCGAAAGCGCCGGGCTGTTCATGATGCTTACTAGGCCCAGCTTGGCAACCGACTTCTCGTTTAGCGGCGTGCCTTTACCGACTTCGAACAGAATCTCGATACGCGTGGGGTCCGATGCCCACGGCCTGACAGCTTTGACTTCACCCACGTTGATGCCGCCGAAGAGAACCTGCGCACCCGGTTGAAGTCCGCCGGCGTACTGGAGATAAGTCTGGAAACGTACAGTACCACTCCTGAACTGTGTGTTCAGGAGGTACACAATGGTGAAGGCCAGGATGGCGAAACAGCCAAGGACGAACGCGCCGACTTTTGCTTCCGTACTCACTGGGCCACCTCCGGCGCTTCGAGATACCGCTCGAAGATGTTGGCTATTTCGGCCGTTTTGGCAACGTTGCTCGGAGTGCGATCAAGAAACTGCTGGACACGCGGATCCTTGCTGTTCTTGATCTCTTCTTTGGTGCCGACGGTCACAAATGCTCCGTCGCAGAGCATTGCCATTCGATCGGCAATGTTGAATGCACTGGTAAGTTCATGAGTAACGACAACGATGGTCATGTGGTAAACCTGTTTCAGCAGCAGGATCAGCTCGTCCAATTCCGCCGCGACGACCGGATCGAGTCCGGCAGAGGGTTCATCGAATACGAGAATCTCCGGATCGAGCGCGAGAGCGCGCGCCACTGCGCCACGCTTCTTCATGCCCCCGGAGAGTTCTTGCGGGTGCAGTTTTCCGAATTCCGACAAGCCGACCGCAGCTAGCAACATAGAGACGACTAAACCAATGATCGGCGGGGCTAGCTGTGTGTGCTCACGCAAGTTGAGGGCGACGTTTTCCTCAAGCGTGAGCGAGTTGAACAGAGCCCCACTCTGAAATGCGACTCCAATCGCGCGGCGGACATCATTCAGTTCCGATCGCGAGCAGCGAGTGATATCAGTCCCTTTCACAACAACGGTTCCCGAATGAGGCTTCTCAAGGCCGATGATTTGCCGCAACAGCGTGCTTTTGCCCGAACCGCTGCCACCCAACAGGACCATGGTTTCACCCTGCTCGATATCCAAGTTCAGGCTGTCCAGCACCCGACGTCCGTCGTATTCGACCACCAGGTCGCGTATGCTGATGATTGCCATCAGAGTGTCCCCACAAAATAGAAGATGGCGGTGAAAACGGCGTCTGCGATGATGACCAGGAATGTCGCCTTGACTACCGCAGCGGTCGTTGAGCGCCCAACTGCGTCGGGACCTCCGCGCACGCGGAATCCTTCCAGGCATCCGACCTGGGCGATGATGGTTGCGAATGCGACGCTTTTGATCAGGCCCATGACGATGTCACGCAACTCGATCGATGTGAGCACGTACCGCATATAAAGGAGGAAGCCGAGGTGCGTGCTGAAGTACATGAACATTCCGCCGGCAACAATGCCGAACAGGTTGCAAACAACGCTGAGACAGGGCACAGCAATCAGCGCGGCCAGATACTTGGGCGCCAGTACGAACTCTACGGGGTCGAAAGCCATGACCTGAAGCGCATCAACTTCTTCGGTGACCTTCATCGTTCCGATTTCCGCAGCGAAGGCCGATCCGGATCGCCCGCTGACAGCGATCGCCGTAAGCAGCGGACCTAGTTCACGTGTGAAGCCGACGGCCACGAGATCAATGACGTAGTGAAGAGCGCCGAACCGGCGCAGCTCGGATGCTCCCTGCATCGCGAGAATGAAGCCGGTCGAGACCGCCATAAGGGCTACCATGGGCAGTGCGGCGACCCCGATCTGATACATCTGCGCTACTGCCGCCTTCCACCGGTAGCGGTTGCCCACGAACGGCAACGCGTTTGCCATGGCGCGGAGCGTCACCCATAACTGGATGTTGAGACTCCCGACGTAGTCGAGCTTATCAAGGGTGTTCCTGCCGACGCGTTCGAGTTGAGTTGTCATCAGAATGCCTTCGAGCTCGAGGGATCTGTCGGGTGCAAGCTTTCTTCAAACACAGACAGCACGCCTGTTACTTCAAAGAGGCTCTTTAGGCGTCCCTGCAAACCTGTGAGCCGGAGAATGACGCCTTGCCGTCGCGCGATCTTAAGCGCTTCGACCAGAGTTGCTATGCCGGAGCAATCCACTGACGGGCTCCTGGTCAAGTCAATGACCATCGCTGGTGTTGCTTCGGATCGCAGTATGGCCAATAGGCGGTTGCGCAACATCGGAGAGGAATCCACACTAACGCGTCCGGATAAGAACAAGACCGTAGCACTCTCGTCTTGCGTTACCGTGAGTTGTAGGTCATTCACGTTCATGAGTCTGGCCAACCTTACTGCCCCCAAAGCATTTCGGACCCAATCGGAAATAGTTAAGCAGGCAACGTGCCAACCAGATCTGTACGTATGCGCATAGAAAACGCGGGTTTTATCACCTTCCGTCAAGGGACATCCCGGGCACAAAGGCGAGAGTGCCCTAATGCGGGCAGTCTTACGTCGCCGCAATCGCGGCACAATGGGCACTTGAACACGCAAGGGAAGCGACAGGTGAGCGCCACGGGTCTTGTCTCATTTGCTGGAGTAAGGCCGCGGCGGATGAAAAGTGATGGCTCAACCTGCTCAAGGTGCGTTATGTCGCGGCTGACGTGAGGTCACGCCAACCTGATTGCCCAAACGTGGGCACATCTTCCGCTCTCAAACGGCGCGGCTCTTCGCTCGGGACTCGCAAACGCCTGATTTCACCTGCGGTGGCGCACGCCAAATCTTTGGCACGCGGGTTGCAATGGTCATGGGTGTTCGAGGCGTAGATGCCAAGGAGGCCCGACGTGAAAGGCTGTACGAAACGCAACCCGGCAGTAGCAGCAATCGGAGCGATGTGGTTTTCCATCGCTGTTCCCGCCAGGGCACTTCAGTACGGCTGCGCGGCCGAGCGCGACGCACGTAGGGGCTTCCTTTATACCGCGGCGATGGAGTGGCGCAAGGCTGCTGAACTCTTTGCCCCCGGTACGCGAGCTGCCGATTACTTCTGGCAAAAGTGGGAGCGAGCGATGCAGTTGCCGCGCCGGCTGGCCGGACCGATCGGCATATCACAAACCAGTGCTCTTCTGGAAAGCGGGTCTTCGGCAACGCAACGTCCAGCGGAGTCAGTTATGGATCAGATTTCTTTACCAACCGCAGCGTGAGGGGCGGCCAACAATCAACGCTCGTTATTCTTCCGTCGTCCGCCGATCAACCCTCCGATGAATTTCGCAACCTCCTTCACGCTGCAAGCGGCGGGGCGTAAGTCCTACCCGCCGCCTAGAGGGCGACGCCGTCTCTCAGCCGTTGTAACAGTGAGTGTACCGATCCGGATGGCATGTCTCTCGCGAGCACTCGATGGGTTGCGCTCCGGCGATGTTCACAGAACCGAACCAAGCGACACTTCCTACTTTTGCAATGGCGGGTTCAGGAAACTGACTAGACCGATTGCATAGACGCAAGGACCCACCGTATCGGGTCAACACTGCACCTGAGCTACTAACATTCCGAACCGCGTGCTTGTGCAGTCGTATTAAGAGCGCACTGTCGCAGAGTCGCCTGCCATCCTGCCTACCAGGTAATCCAGAAGCTTGCGGCCGGCACATGTAATGTGTATCGCATCGTCTTCGAACCGGAAGAGCCCAATTCGCACATAAAACTCTACCCAGCCCTGGAACGTGCGACCATCAAACATTTCGGGGTACCGGCGTGCCAACTCGATATATATGAGTTTGAGCGGGGTGTAGTAAGCACCTCGCGGTTCACGGT
>JAEZPW010000299.1 GCA_023441255.1 Acidobacteriota bacterium | reverse complement strand
ATTGAGACCAACCACAGTGCCGGTCACGTCCACCAACGGGCCTCCACTGTTGCCGGGGTTGATGGGAGCGTCGGTTTGCAGGTACACCATCGGGCTGTCGGGATCGGCTTGCCGCCAGGCCGAACTTACAATACCCATCGTTACGGAGTTCTGCAGGCCGTCGGGGCTGCCGATCGCGAAGACCAGCTCTCCCGGTTGCGGAACGCGTTCGACGTTGAAAGGCAGCGTAGGAAGATCGCTGGCTTCGACCTTCAACAACGCGAGGTCCGTTTCCTTTTGCATTCCGACTACTTTCGCCTCGAGTACCTCCACTCTCGCGCTACCCGGCAGTCCATCGAAAGAAGTGGGCGCCGGTGCGACTGACAACACCACGCGAACCCGGTGTGCGCCTTCCACAACGTGGGCGTTGGTCATGATGTACCCGTTCGAGTCCATGATGACTCCGGTGCCGATCGCATGTTGGCGCACCAAAACCGCCGTGTTCTTGCGGTCTGCGTTCTCGGTGGTTCCGAGACCGCTGACCTCTATCTGAACGACCGCCGGTGAGACCTTGCTCGCCAATTGCTGCAACGATTCGCTGATCTGTCCCAGCGTACCTGCTGGAAACCGTGAGACGACCTCGTGACCGGCGCGGACCTCTGCAGCTGGCTTCGTCGTGAGCTGTTGGCAAACTCCGGTTGCGATCGAAGTTGCCGTGCAAAGTGCGATCAGCAGCGGACGTGTGAAACATCGAGTCATGGGATTAGCCTCACCTTGGGTCTTGAGATCTTCATGCGTCTCCTCCGTCCTTAGCGCGAATGGCGTACCGTTTCTGACCTCGCGTTTTGGTCATTGGCGGCCGACCCCAAGTGCGTGAAGCTCATTTTCGAGTTCCTCAAGCGCCTGTTGTTCAGGGACGCAGGAAGGGTGATCAACATCCCGGTAACGTGAAATTCTGATTCGGAACATTCTCTCGACTTTCGCTCGGTTTCGGCTGTCGAGAACGAACGGAATGACTTCGAGGTGGCAGGCGCTGTTGGTATGGTACGAAACCATCTCCGCCATTTTCTGCAACTCGGCGTAGCTCGAACTGTAAACGCGGTTTGACCTTGACGCCGCCGTTTCATCGTTCGTATTGACACCATAGATCTCAACATCAAAGCCAGCCTGACCCCTTCGAGTCGTTGGCGGACCGCTTCTATCCCTTTCCTCGAGCAAGACGTAGTATGGCAACACCTCGTAGTACACGTGATGTCCCTTGACGAACGAACAGAGATTGGCAAACATATTCACTCCTCCTGAGCAGTCGCATCGATATCCGCCAGTGCAGACACACCTGGACTCGCGACAGCTCAACTTGAGGCGCCCACGACCTCAGCCTGTGGCTGTCCTGGTTTCGGGAGAACTGGTTCGTCTTCCTTCGACTCCCACTTGATCAGCTTTAAATCCAATACGAAGATTGAATACAGCACCGGCACAAGCAGTAGAGTCACGAATGTTGCGACAGTGAGGCCGCCGATCTGGGCGTAGCAAAGTGGCTCCCAGAGCGGACCTCCGTGCATGGCAAGAGGCACGAGTCCGAGCACGGTTGCGCCGACCGTAATCATCACTGGGCGCAGTCGGACAATGCCGGCGTCGAGCAGTGCTTGGCGCAAAGGCTCTCCTCGCTCGTGTGCTTCTTCGATGAAGTCGAAGAGCACGATCACGTGGCTGACGATTACGCCCACAAGGCTCGCCACCCCCAGGAAGCCCATGAATCCGAATGGCTGACCCATGATGACGAGACCGGCGAATGCTCCCGTCATTCCATACGGAATCGCAGCAAAGACGAGGAACGGCTTGATCGCGTTCTTGAACTGCAGAACCAGGGCGATGTAGATGAGCATTACAGAAACGGCCATCACAACGCTCAGTTGTTTGAACCCCTTCACCTGCTCTTCGTACTCGCCGCCAAATTCAAGGAAATAGCCCGGGGGAAGGCGTTTCTGGAAATCCTGAATCTTCGGCAGCAGGGGCGTGAGGACTTGAGACGGCAACACACCCGGTACTGGGAACGCGGATACGGTGACCGTGCGGAACTGGTTACGGCGTTTGATTTTGGGAATCTTCATCTCAGTGGTGACCTCTGATACTTGCCGCAGAGGGACCCGTTGATTGCTGGTCGAGGAGTAGACGTAAGTGTTCTGAACGTCAGATAGTCCAGCACGCTCCTCCATTCGTAAGCGCGCCGCAATGGGAATCTGCTTGTCCAGTTCGCGGTAGGTGGAGACAGGCAATCCGGTCATCGCAGCTGTAGAGGAGAGTGCAACGTCAAGGTTCGTGACGCCGGAGAGGTTCGCGCGATCGGGATCGACCTTCAAGCGGACGCCCATAGCGGGTTCACCCCAGTCGTCGCGTACACGCGCCGCGTTTGGCGAACCACGGAACATCGCCTGCATCTCGCTGGAGAGCTGGTGCAGGACGTTTTCATCCGCACCGGAAATCCGGATCGAAATGGGGATCCCGACAGGTTTGCCTGTTTCGAGTTGGCGAACGTCAACACGTGCTCCAGGCACATCGCGACTCAGCGCCGTCTGCAAGGGACCGACAAACTCGTTGGTCAAGTGTTTGTCAGTCACTTCGACGAGGAGCTGCGCGTAATTGAGCTGCTGTTGCTCCGGGTCCACCGAGAACCAGAAGCGCGGACCGCCGCCGCCAGCAAAAGTAGTGACGCTTTTCAAGACGTCTTTATGGTGATGTTCCTTGCCAAACCGCTCCGCCTCTTCGCGGATGACAGTTTCGGCTCGCTTCGCGGCAGCGTCTGTCGCTCCCAAGGGTGCGTCTGGAGGAAGCCAGACATCCACGTAAGAGAGGTAGGACAGGTCCTTCGGGAAGAACTGCGGATGCAGCCTCGTGAACAGGAACCACCCTAAAACCAGGAACAACAGTGAGCACCCGAAAACGCCCCAACGGTGGCCAAGGCAAAAGCCTCCGACTCGGTAGTAGAAACCTGGAAACCCGTGAGTACGCCGCTGCGCCATCGGCTCTTCCGCCTTCTTCGGCGGCTTAATCAGATAGTAGGCAATCAAGGGCATGAACGTGAACGACACGATCACGGACGCCACCAGCGTGCAGGTCATCACGATCGGCAAACTGTACAGGAAGAAATACGTGTCGCCGGTCAGCATGAGGAACGGCAGATAGGCGACGATGTTCGTGATGGTGGCGAACACAATGGCTTTTGCCAGCTTCGTCGGCCCAATCCAGGACGCAAGCTCTCTTGGTGAGCCTGAGGCCAACTCGCGTTTGATGGCGTCGCCAGCCACCACAGGCATATCCACGAGCAAGCCCAGAGCTATGATCAGCGTCGCGATCGATACCTGTTGAATGTCGATTCCGAGGACGCGGACAATACCGAAGGTCATCGCCAGAGTCAACGGAATTGATGCAGCCATCAACGCGGCGGCACGCCAGTCCCAAAAGCCGACCAGTGCGACGACGACTACAAGGACAATCGCCTCATAGAGACTCGACATCAGCAGAGTGACGAGTTCCTTCACCTGTTTCGGCTGGTCCGAGGTGCGAGCCAATATGAGGTCGGCAGGCAGTTGCGGACGCACGGTAGCAAGCGCCTTGTCGACTGCTTCTCCGAACTTGAAAATCTGCTCTCCCGACCTCATCTGGACGGCGAGGGTAATTGCACGGTTGCGATGCCATTTGCCGTTCGCATCGCGGTAGGTCATGTAGTTCAAGTAACGCGTCGGGCTCTGGTAGCCTCGTGACACGTCGACGAGGTCGCGCAAGTAGACTGGCACTCCAGTGCTTGATGACCCAACCAGTACGTCCCCGATTTCCTTCGTGCTCTTGAACTCGGCTGTCGGGTCGACGAGCACGTTCCTCGACTGTGTTTGGACCTGCCCGCCGGGAGCGGTTATGTTTCGCGCACCCAGGATGTCTTTCAACTTCGTCGGCTGCATTTTGAACGCCGCCAGCCGGTCATCCGAGTACTCCAGGTAGATTTCCTCACCCAAGACGCCGGCGCGCTGAACTTTCGATACCTCTGGTACCCGTTGCAGCGTGCGTTGAATCAGATCGGTGTAGTCATCAAGCTGCCGATAGGAGTAGCGATCGCTGGCCACCTCCGCGATGCGTTCCTTCGACTGTTGCGGATCGCGGATGATGATCGGCCCCCACGAGTCAGGGTGGAAGTCATATTCCTGGAGCCTCTTCTCGACAAACTGCTGCCCGTAAGCGCGGATCTCGTCCTCCGACTTCGTTGTTGCGAAGTCTATGCCGGAGCAACTGCCCACGGACACCGGACGGACATCTCGTGCCACGCCGTCGCGCTGGGCTTGATCGCCGAAGATTTTGAATGGCCGCTGAACGACCGCCGGCGAGACCGACGCCGGGTAGCAATACAGGACAGATACCCGGTTCGCCGCTCCACCACGCGCTTTCTCGATGGCTTCGCGCACGCCGCGACCGCGCAAGCCGATTTCTATATCGGAGACCGGCGGACTGGCGACGGTGAGCATGAGTGCCGCGGTGTCGCCGAAGTCGCTGATCCATGTGATCGGCCCCGCACCCTGCGGAAGGTCATTGATCTGCGCCAAGCGCTGCCCGATATCCTGGAATTCCTGCTTCGTATTCGAGATGCTGTCGAGCAGCCTGACCGTCACAACGGAGATGTTGTCCTGCGTGTTCGATTCGACGCGGTCCACCTTGGTGTTTCCAGTCGCGGCCTGTTCGATCTTCCGCGTGACCAACTGCTCGACTTTGTTTGCAGAAATTCCTGGCCACGGGCAGATTGCGAGGGCAATGCGCACAGGTATGTCGGGATCTTTCCGCTTGGGCATGTTCATGTAACCGAACACGCCCCAGGCCAGCGTCGCCAACAAGGCGACCCACGCGATCTGGCGGTTCTGCGTGAAGAAACGCGCTATGTTTCGATTGCTGTTGAACTTCTCGGCTTTCACTTCAGAACCTCCACCCGCTGTCCGTCCTTGAGCAGATTTGCGCCGTCGGTGATGACCCTGTCCCCAGTGGCCAAACCGCTTACTACCTTTATGTCGCTTCCGTTAACGACCCCGATTTCTACGTTTCGCAACCGGGCGATCTCTCCCGAGCCGGACTGAGACACAACGAAGACGCCATATTTTCCGTCCGCCGATTGAACCATGGACGAAATCGGGATCATGAGTGATGCGTCCTGCTTAACGGTTCCGCTGTTCGCGAACTGCAGCGAACCGATCATGCCGACTTTCAGCAGGTGATCGCGGTTCGGAATTGCAACTTCGACTTCGAAGTTGCGTGTCGTGGGATCTGCCGCTGACGCGATGCGGCTGATACGCGCGTGGAACGTACGATTGGGAATCGCCTCGACCGTAACCTCGACCGGTTGGCCGAGCTTCAGCGTCCGAACGGTCGTGTCCGGCACGCCAATGACGATCTTCACCAGGTCCGTGTTGGCGATCGCAAACACGGACGATCCGGGACCGACGAACGCTCCGAGTTCCACGTTCTTCTTGACGATGTCTCCATTGAAAGGAGCCACTAAAGACGTATCGCGCAACGCGATCTGTGCCTCACTGGTTCCGGCGCGGGCGGCTCGAACCTCAGCCTGCGCCGCGTCGTACTGCGCTTTGGCGGCATCGAACTCCGGCTTCGTCATGCTCTGGCTGTCGTAGAGCCGCTTTGCCCGCTCAAAATCGAACGTGGCCCTCTGCGCAGCTGCTTGAGCGGCTTCGACCTGCGATGAAGCCTGGTGTACCTTCTCTTCGTATTCAGACGGACGGATGCGAACGAGCACCGTGCCCTTGGGGACGGCATCGCCTTCTGCGATATCGCGCATTCTGCCGTCCTGCCCGCGCACCTGTTTGAGCGCTGTGACGTAACCGGGAATCCTGAACCCCAACGGAACTTGTGAATCGGGCGTCACCACGGCCGAGAAGCGCAGGCCTGCGTCACCGGTGCTGGACTGCGGCTGGATCAGCCGTGCCTGAACTCCTTGTGGGGGCTGTTCAATGCGCTCGTGCGATGCACAGCCTGCCATTACCGCTGCTGCTGCCATGACCACTGCGGCCGAAGCTATTGTCATTAGTTTGTTCATGTCATTCTTCTCCCATCGCCCGACGCAATTCCGCAAAAGCACTCCAGTACGACGAGAGTGCCCGCTGGTACTGATAGTCCGCTTCCGTGCTCTGAGCGTGCGCCTGAAGCAGATCCTTTATGAGCGCTGCCTGCTCCTTGTACTTGGTTCCCGTGACTCGGAGCTTTTCGGCAGACGCCTGCTGCGTGATCCGAGACGCCTTCAGCAGCAACGAAGCCTCTTGCCACTTCCGGTATTTCGCTCCGACTTCAACGGCGATCTGCGATTCAGTCTCTTGTGCGCCATTACGAGCCTGTTCGACCGTCCTTGTCTTCTCGGCCACGTTGTTTCGTTTACGTCCCCAGTCGAACGGCTCCCAAGTGAAGAGGAAACCGGCCACTGCGACATTCGCGGGCAGCACCTCGACGTTTTGCAGCCCGAGATACTGCACGGATAAGCTGAGGTCGGGAATGTACTCGGCTTTGGCGATGCGCCGATCGTATTCCGCCTGCTTCTGCTTGAGGTGGGCCTGTCTAATCTCGGGGCGACTTTCCAAAGCTTGCTGGCGCGCGGATGCAAGATTCAGGTCTGGGGCATTGTCCTCGGGTGTGTCAACAACGCGAAAGTCTGTGGTGAGATCGCGGCCTAACAATTGATTCAGGTGTTCACGCTCCGTTGCGAGCCCATTTTCGGCGACAGACAGGTCATACACGCTCTTGGCCAGACGGGCATCGACATCCAATGCGTCAGCGCGTAGCACTGCTTCTTGCGTCCTGTATTCAGTCGTGACACGTTGTGCTTCTTTCAGCGTCTTGACCTGTTCACGCGCTGCGTCGACACCGGCCTGCGTGGCCACCAGATCGAAATATGCGTTTCGTACTTCGGCGGCGATTCTCATGCGCTCGGCGCGGACATCTTCACGAGCGATCTGGCGCCCGATCTCTGTTGCACGGATGCCAAGGCCAATTTTGTACTGTTGCAACAGAGGTTCGTGAATGCCGCCAGTTATGTACGCCGTGAAATTCGCGGGGTTGTGGACCTTGGTATCGCTACCTGGTATCGGCCCGGTATTGGAATAGGTTCCAAAGGTACCTTTCTTGAACGTGTAGTCAAACGGTTGCAGCAACTCGCCGCCCAGAACTGCAACTTGCATATTGGGCAATCGCCGAGTGCGCGCTGTGGCTACCCGGGAGTCGAACTTCTTTGCCTCCAGATCGGCGTTCTTTACCAGGCGGTTACTCCTCAGCGCAAGCGATACGGCATCTTCCAGCGTCAGGACCTGGACGTCCTGTGCCGATGACGCGGCTTGGGGCTGCGCAAGCATCAGGAAAGGACATGCCAGACCGAGGATGAACAAAACAACTATCGGGAATCTCATCGCAGGAACTCTCTCTGTTTTTTGCAGTCGGCGCGAAGCTGGCTAGAGGCGGACTACTCATGGGACAGCCAGCTCGCTTGCTTTTCAGGACCAGCCGAAATCAGCTCGCCCATTAACGGTCGCTAGTAATGCAGGTGGTGTGCCAAGGCCGGGAATATGCAAGTCATTGATCCTAGGCACAGGCGGCCAGACTCGACGACGGTTGCTGCCGATATGTGGGCAACAGCGGCAGAGCGCTGACGTGAGTTGGTCAGAGACGAATTGCCATGAGAAGTTGCGAGAAGCACACGCGGAGGTATGGGCGCTCAACGCTGGCTTAGACTTTCGGGTGGGCACTCATTGGGAATAGGCGATGTGGACCAGCGCACGCGGCCATCATTTCCAGGTGGTGCGCGCCGGCGTGTTACTGGGAATAATCAGAGCGAGTTATGTTCAGACGGCGCATTTTATTCTGAAGAGTTGTTCGTTTCAGCCCAAGGCGTTCTGCAGCGCCGCGATTGCCGGCGATCCTTCCCGAGCAGGCCTTCAGCGCGTCAATGATCGCTTGCCTTTCCGCGTCCTGAAATGTCGAACCAGGATTTGATCTGCGTCCCGTAGCCGATCGTGCCAATTCGTCCAGAGGCACGGAAAGCTGGTCACCTGAGGAGAGAATGACGCCGCGTTCGACGAAGTTTTCGAGCTCTCTTATGTTGCCCGGCCACGTTGCGTTCGCCAGGGCGTCCATTGCCGCCTTTGGTATCGATGCGATGTGTTTCTGCATTCGGCGGGAGAGCCTTGCTACAAAGTAGTGGACGAGGAGCGGGATGTCCTCGCGTCGCTCTCGAAGCGGAGGAATCTCAATTGGAAATACGTTTAGACGATAGAAGAGGTCCTCGCGGAACTTCCCTTCTTGAATCATGGCCGGCAGATCCCGATGGGTTGCCGCTATCAAGCGGACATCCACGTGGATGGTTCGCGTGCTGCCCAGCCGTTCGAATTCGTGCTCCTGCAGTGCCCGAAGCAACTTCGGTTGGAGATCCAGAGTGATGTCGCCGATCTCGTCCAGAAAGAGTGTGCCGTGATCGGCAATTTCGAAGCGGCCACGCTTCTGCATCAGGGCGCCAGTGAACGCGCCCTTTTCATGTCCGAACAGCTCACTTTCGACCAACCCGGATGGAATAGCGGCGCAGTTCAGGCGTACGAAAGTTCGACTGCGCCGGGGACTCAGGCTGTGAAGCGCTCTTGCGACCAATTCTTTCCCAGTACCGGTCTCGCCATGGAGAAGCACCGTCGAATCTGTCGGAGCCACGATAGCGATCTGATCCAACACCTTCCGGAGGGCAGGGCTTTTTCCAACAATGTCATCGAAGTTGTATTCGGACCTGATTTCCGATTCAAGATAAAGCCGTTCCTCTTCCAGGCGCGCGGCTGATGCGCCAAGACGGCCATACGCGAGCGCGTTATCGAGCGCGAGCGAGATTTGGACGCTGATCTGCGACAGGAGATCCAAGTCATGTTGGCCGAATTGGCTGGCTTTACGGCTGCCCATTGCGAGCAGACCCAGCGGGCCACTACCAGTGACCATTGGGGCGGCAGCGACCGACACGATAGACTCGGCCCTGAGAGTTGCCGCTATCCGAGACGGAAGTTCGTCGATCTCCACGGCTGACCATATTTCGGCACGGTGGGCACGCAGTTTCTCCCAATCCTGCTCCCGTAATTCGGTTATGTCAGTCTCCGCCAAAAAGCCCTTGGTGGCCGGGAAATCCAGTGCCATTCTTTGCAGCCGATTCGATTCCTTGTCTACGACCCAGAACCCAGTTAAGTCGCTGCCGAAGTAAGCGCGGATCGAAGCTGACGCAGCGCAAAACAAATCGTTAATGTCGAGTTTTGAGACGAGGTGGTTGTTGATTTCGAGAAGCAGGCGAAGACGATCGCGTTGTTTGGCGAGGTCACGTTGGTAATGCTCGGCGCGGTCAATGGCGAGCGCGCTCTCAACCGCGATGGCAACGTGCGAAGCAACGGAGCCCATCAGCTCCATGTCTTCAGGAGCAACCTCCTGGCCCTGTGCCTTCCCGAAGAACAGCAAACCGAAGCGCCGTCGCGAGGTGGAAACGGGAAACACATAGCCGTTCCGCGAACCGATCCTCGATGCCAGCGAAGCGAATTCAGGAATGTTCGATAACTCCCTCGCCAAATCGGCGATATACACCATTTGTTGTTGGTTGATGACCCGGTCCACAACTGAAATCGTACTCGCCACTGTCGTTCCTAAGTTAGCGCCGGGAAGGTCCGGAGAGCGGTCGAAGGCGATCAGGTGCAAGGTTTGATTGTCATCACTCAGAAGAAAGAGATCGACCGAGTCAAACGCGGCGATATTAGACAAGACGGCACGGAGGCTGCCAAGGACGGCATTCAATGAGGGCTGCTCGGCTATAGCGCTGGAGATTCGAAGCAGAGCTTGATACCTGCCGTCGGTAGCCGCGCTTACCCCAGCTGCTTCCCCCAACATGGACTTAAGTCCATACCCTGTTGCTGCTGGCTGGACACCAGAGTCGAGCACTCTGGCACTTCGAATCTCTTCTGGTGAGTCCTTCATGATTGAATCAAGCCCAGTACCGCTATTGTGACTCCCTGTTCTCCTTGGTGGTGTGCAGTGGTCGGCTGCGTCAGCATTTTGCGCGCATCGCAACTCAGGTCGTGAGCGTCATGAATCGTCCGCTACAGACAATGACCCGGGGCTGCAGGGCGAGAATGCACGCTCGACCGCTTGACCAAGCGTTCACGCTTCACGGTGGCCAGGCACAAGAGTGAATCCATGAAGAGCGTTTCTCTCGCCATGGGTCTCTTTGCATTGGCTGGGCCGAGCGCCGAACCATGTGAGCGCCCGGCAGTACGCTGCCGTTATATCGGATCGCATCACGCCTAGGGACAAGGCGCAATCCTGTAAAGAGGCGTGATCTATGGCCCTGAAGACGAGAACAGCGCGCGCAAGCGGATCGAGTTCCGCAATGGACTCACGATCTATCTCGTGCAACACCTCGACCTGCTCTTTTGAGAGCGGCGCATGCTCAACGTGCTCGCACTGCGTACGCCGATGTTGTTGGGCGCACCGCTTGAACTCTCCGCGAAGAAGTGCTGCCGCGCTGCGGATCGTCGCCGACCTTGCCCACTGGACAAGCCAATCCTGAAACACGGGGTGATTCCTTCCAGTCGACAATGTCGCCGCATCGACGACTGCACTCGTCGCAGAGTCCTCATCCGCCGTGATGAGCATAGCGAGCCAGACCAGGTGCTCATGCTCGCTCTGGAATGTTGCACGAAGGTCGCGTTCAGAAGCTACTGTCCGTTGGTAAACACTTTGCCACTTCGATTTCACAGATGTCCAAAGCATTGCATCCTCTGTTCGAATACCATGCAGAAGGAAGGATATTGATTACCAATGTCGCAGCGTCGTAAGGTGCTGTAACAGCGTAGTTTCCAGCTCAGTACTTCGGAACGCTGACCTCATTCGGGCATTTGTCGGGCATTTCGCTGAGGTGCGTGGGCATTCGAGGAATGCTGTTCGTCTCAACTAAGGAGATTGGTGACCAGGTATGCTCGGGCGTACTCGCCGTGGAGCGGAAAATGTACCGATCTCACGTCCGAGTCGCCGCCAAGCTTGGAACCGCAGCTTCGTCTTGCCGTTTGCGACTTTCCCTTCGAAAGAGCGGAAGTCCCAGTCGTTCGCATGCACGTAGACAATAACCGTGGCCAGCGATAAAACGTGCGCCGAGGGACTTGAACGTTAGCAGCGTGGTTTCTCCAACAGAGTCAATGGACGTGAGATGAGTGAGGTCCACGACCAATTGCATTTCGGTATGGAACCGGACTACCAGTGTTCCGATTTGCTCCGCCTCGCCTCCGGCGAATCTACCCTGTACCCTTATGATGAATGCGTTGATCGAATCGCGAATTTCGACGCGCACCATGGTTTCACTGACCTCACGCAGTAATGCCGAGCGGCTGGACATACGTGCTCGCACCTTTGCACGTTCAATCACCCGACTGAGCGTGCGCGACACACGCCTGCAATGTGCGGAGACGATTCCCGACGCTCTGTCGACATCGTCTCGAGGGAGTAAGTGAATTTCGCGCCACAGGCCCAACACACCCTGTAGGACTGACCAGAAATCGTAAAAACGCGGCTGAGGTTGCGGTGGTGGCAGCCAAAGAGGTAATTAAGCCCTCTGCTGATGATTCTCATACTTCCTCCCCGGTGATGATCTCGACCACCGACCATTCCGAATGCAGGTTCACTGCCATACCGTGCGCACATAAGTCATTGACTATTCGACGGGACCTGCTGGCGTCTGGGCCCGGGCAGTGCCCGGTCCTTGGACACTGCCGGAATGCGGGCATTTCGTTGGTGTCTCGACCGCTGCGCTCGTGGGCCCCGGTTCTTCTACTGTTGGACTTAGTCACGGGCGGGGGTGCGGCGGTCCCATGTCGCCGCACCGGGTATTCAGGGAGAGGCCGCCCGTGCGTCGCCATCGGCAACTTGCCGTGGCTCTCCATGTCAGGTGAATGATTCCGCAGCCGACACAAAAACTTTTCCGGCCCGCCTTGGTCGTTCACTGGTTGCTACTTTTCTTCCCAGGGGAAGATGCAGGGCTTCACATACATGTCGCGAATAGAAATTGTTCGCGACGAACCTCGCCCCTATTCGCGCTAGCCAGCGCAACACCTCTTCGCCTATGTCATCGACGAAGGTTACGTCTGAGATGTCAACGACCACGACGGTTGGGAGATTCCGCCGGGCCACAAGCGTTCTGATCTCATCGGCAAATTCGGCCGCAATCCGGCCCTCGATCCGTATGGTGAAGTCTTCTGAGGAATCGCGAAACTCGATACGAAACATGACCCTAATCTCCACTGGCGACGCAGCACCGCCATGCCCTGAGCGATCCTGCTGCCTGCCGATCAGAGCGACCGGATCGTGGCGTGTGGCCTTCACTACGCCGACAGTCATCGAGGGTTCAGCACAGCGACTTCAAAACTGCTGCCCGGTTAGACCCGAGCTGCTGCACTAGTAATCGAACATCGAGAGAGCGACGAGCACGCTGACGATGTCGGTCATGATCAGCAGAAAAGCCGCGCAGATCAGAAGAATCGCCGTAAACCAAGTGTCGCCATCTCCCAAACACAGCGCAATCAGGCAGGCGAGTACCAGGGCATTAATCACGCCCAGCACGGTCCAGAACCTCGGCGGTGGTGTTGTCCTCTTGCTCATACTCTTTGTACCTCAAGCACTGAGCTTGTTCGAAATGCGACCCGGTTGAACCGGCCATCGTGGCTCATCTGCAATCGGCTGGCTGGCACTCGTCCTCGAACTCGGCGAGTTGGCTTGCAATCCCGGTCAAGATCTCTACTCCCGCGCAGTAAGCATTCTCGACAGCCGCCTGACTCACGTGGAGCATGGCGGCACATTCGGCGGTCGACAGGTCCTCCACATTTCGGAGTGCAAGCGCAAAGCGGCACAAGGTATCCAGGCGAGTTAGGGTTTCAGGGCACTGGATGGTGAGCCGCTTCAGTTCTTCCGGCTCTATTGCCGTGTGTCGCGCGTGCCAGCATGTGCGTCGGGCGTAGATGCTACCGAGCGTCGCTATGCGACCCTGCTGCATTTCGATCGCAGACTCGATGACAGCCCGGTGGGTCCAGGTGCCCGGATCTTTACTAAACCTGGGGTGCCGCACGACGATGTTGACGGCATCGAGCAGGCAAACATCCATAAGGTCCCGATGAGCGACCAGGAACGCTGCAAACCAGACCAGGTCTTCTAACTGCTCGTCAAATACCCCGTATACGTTCTCCGGCGCGGTCTGGTCCGTGCGTTCAAGGTCGGGGACGAAGTTGCTTAAGTAGTTCATACAAACGCCTGTTCTCTGACTGCGTTACCACTCGTCACGATCGGCTGATCCTGGGCACGGGCTAGAGCGCGTCCGGGGATTCGCGCAGCTCGCGTGCTTCGGGCGCCCGTACACCTTTCGTATGGCACGAATACAGCCAAACCGGACAGGTTGGAAAACGGCTGACTTGAAATGTGTTTGGCGAACCATCAGCGTCCTCCCGAAGCTGTCCTTGACCTCATGAGGGCAGGTGCCCGAATGTGGGCCACTACTCTGATCTCGGCTTCGCTGCCAGAAACTTAATGACTGCGGAAAACTGTGGTCCCAAACCACTGTGGCCATGCGCGAGCAGCTTGGTTGATTGGCCGCTATTTGGTAGCCAATCTGCACAGTACCGTTCAGGACGACGGGCGCGCACATAGCGAATCGTTTTGCGCGCGAGAAGGAAGCTATGCCAGAAACTACAACATCTCCAACGGGAGTCCGAGTGAAATCGATCCTGGTCGCAACCGACCTCACCGCCGCCTCCGACAGGGCCGTAGATTACGGCATCTTAATCACGCGATACTTCGACGCGTACTTGTTTTTGCTGCATGTAGTCTCTTCGCTAGCTAGCAACTCGGTCCGCGGGAACGGCAACGGAACACCTTCGGCCCTGGCCGTGCGCGATGCGGCATTGTTAGAACGTCGCCTGATCTTGAACGGAAAACTGCAGGGTCTACATTCGCGGGTGCTAGTACGGGAAGGCGATGTGTGGCAGCAGACCGAGAGCCTCATTCGTCGAGAGTGTGTGGATATGGTCGTGGTCGGCACACACGCCAGGACGGGCGTAGCCAAGCTTGTGCTGGGATCGGTTGCCGAAAAGATTTCCCGCATGGCAAGTTGCCCTGTTCTGACCGTAGGAGCTCACTGCGCAATCTACCGTCCGGGAGTCGAGAACGGACCCGTTTTGTTCCCCACGGATTTCAGCGATGCGTCTTTGGCCGCATTTCCGTACGCTATATCCATGGCAAGCCAGATTGATGCAAAGCTCGTGCTCCTCCACTTGCTGCCTCCCATTCCGCTGGCAGACGATCACCGCCTCTATACGGCCGCCGATATCGCACTAATCAAAGAAGGGGCAGAGCTGGCAGCTCGGGGACGACTGAATGAGATGGCCTCGAATCCCTCAATGATGAGCGAAGCCGTCTGCGTCGTGAATGTTGCGGAAAGTATACC
>JAEZPW010000296.1 GCA_023441255.1 Acidobacteriota bacterium | reverse complement strand
TTACCTCAACTCATGGGCTGACCAGATGAAGAAATGGATCGCCGGTCCTGATGGCGTATTGGGCACGAGTGACGACCGTCGGGCCTATATCAGACTGGCACACGAAATGAACGGTAACTGGTACCCGTGGAGCGGCAATCCTGGCGACTACATCGCTATGTGGCGAAAGATACACAACGTGTTCGATGCTCGTGGTTTAGGATCCGCCTACATTCAATGGGCATGGGTGCCAAATGTCGGCGACGTGGGCAGCTACACTCTTGAGCAGTACTATCCGGGAGATGCGTACACCGATTGGGTGGGCGTGGACGGTTACAACTCTTATACAACCGGGGTGTGGAAGAGCCCGACTGACCGCTTCAGTGCGGTTATGACGCGTCTTCAGAAACTCGCCGCCAAACCTATAATGATTGCCGAATGGGGCGCCCTGAGCACCACATCAAGCGGCGTCAGCGTATCGGCGAAGAACCAGTGGCTCACCGACCTCTTCAACTATGTGGCGACGCAACCATCCATTCGCCTGGTCAGCGTATACAACCGCGACAGCGACACTGCGCACGACTGGGCCGTATTCGGTGGCTGTCGAGGTGACGGGACCTTCTCAGCTTCTGGAACTACGTATCGAACGTATAGTGCATATAAAACAGCAGTCCAAAAGAGCAACATCATCGGCCCAAGCACGACGGACCTCAGACTGCTCACGGATTCACAATTCCAGGGCAAGTGACATCCGTATCATCAAAGGTTGGGCTCGGCGTAATCGCCGAGCCCTTCTTCCTTCCTCCGAACTCTGCGGCGTCCTCTTGCTCAGTGCGATAGCCTCCTTCGAACACTTGCTGTAACCAAAGCTCAAAAGTAAGTGCGCGGAAAATCTCCGACGAGCGGTCAGCGCCGCGGACGTGGTTGGCCCAACTTTTTCGGACCTTGTCGGCGGAGATAAACTGCGGATAGAGAGCGTTGGGATTCATGAGAAGGGACTCGACTAAAACTCGCGCAGTCCCGCGACGCAACCACTCGGGATAGCTCGCGTAATCTCGCGTGCCGTTTACCGGCAATCGGAGGCGCGCGGAGTTTCGTTGGAGCTTCGAGATTATCCGGCGTGATAAGTGCGCACTCGAACTCCACCATTGCGGCCTGCTAATCGGAACGCCTGTCTTCTGCCACGGTATCGAGCGGAAGTAATCAGGGAAGGTTGCGAGGAGCATACGGCAATAGAGACGCGATGCTGCCTTCAGTCTCCCGGGCAGTGCATACGTGAACTCCATCAAGCGGTTGTCGAAGAACGGCAGGCGATTGTGAACGAAGTTGTTCGTCAGGCGCGTACCTTCGTTTATGAAACGTCGCCCGCGATTGTCGATCTTCTGACATAAAGACCACTTCGGGTCGTCCTGATACCAACCGCCAAGAATCGCGTCTCCGAGATAGCCGTTTAAATTGACCGCGAAGTATTTTCTCTGTTCAACGACGCTGACCAGCGCGTGCATGTGTCCAAGATCGTTCTGCCCATCCGTGAACCAGACTCCCGGGATTCGACGCTGCAGCCAGTTAGCTTCGTTCAGTTCGACGACGTGATGACTGGCTCCCTTCACGCCAGCCGCCATGGCGGCAATACGCACGTCGTCACAACCGCTCCTGCCGAATGTAACGGCATGGATAGAGTACGGCTGATTCGGCATGGCGGCGAGCAGAGCTCGAGAGTCTAGTCCGCCACTGAGGCTGACGCCCACCGGGACGCCAGCTTCGGCGTGGTGGGCAACGGCTTGAGAGAAACGTCTAGCCAGTTCGTGAACAGCCTCATCTTGCTGAATACTGACAATCGGCTTTATCGAATCCCAAGTCCAGTACCGCGATTCCTGACAGGTGCCCAGAGAGAGGGCAAAATCCAGCACGGTGCCCGGGTTCAGCAGGTGAACATTCTCGAACCAGGCATGGTCTTCGAGGAGATAGCCATATTGAAAGAACTCCGGGACAACCTCCTCACTTATCTTCGGAGTGAAGCCGGGCAAGGCAAGAAAAGCTTTCGGCTCAGAACTCCAGGCGAGTTGTTGGTGCCGACAAAGCCAATAAAGATGTCGCAGTCCGTAACGATCGGTGATGAGTTTGATCCGGCGCCGAGCGGAGTCGAAGATGACGGCGGAAAAGACGCCGTCAACTTCTTTTAAAGCCTTGAGGGTGTCGTCCTGCAGATACATTTGCGCCAGGAGATCGGCGTCCGAACTCTCAGTTGAGGCGTTCCGAAGCCGGGCGCTTAACTCGCTCGCGTTGTAAATCTCGCCGTCGAGCCAAACAAAAATGCCATTTACCGCCCGCGCGGGCTGAGGGCACAACTGGACGGTGCCGGCGTGTACACGCGAGGCGGAGACGGACAGGGAAGAAAAGACTGTGTCGCGGATGTGGAACGCAAGGTGAGTAACGAGGTCCTGCATCCGAGTGACCACTGATTGCCCAGCTTGGTCGCCAATTGTTACTCCAATGAGCCCTGGCATTGTTCCTCGTTCACCGCGAAGCAGACTTGGTAGATTGGGGACGTGCGTAGAGCAGATCGTGCAGGTAGATGGGGAGGATGGACCAGGGCTCGGCAAGATACCGGTGCCAGAGTTGCGATGGACGAGTAACGAGACGAAACATCCATTCACAGCCTATCTGTCCAGCCCATCGCGGCGGAGTGAAAACGTCCCCCGCAAAATACTCCATCGTGGCGCCGCATGAGGTCAGCACGGCACGTGCGGACACATGTTTTCGGACCGCGGTGATCCAAAACTCCTGCCGCGGCATTCCCATGCCCACGAACATCACATCCGGATCGTAGCGTGCAATTTCGTCGATTGCTGCACGACATGCTCCACTGTCGGGGTCGGTATCGAAGTAGCCGTGCATTGTCTTTATCTTCAGGTTAGGAATAGTTCTGCGAAAACGGGCCATGCCGCGCTCAGCCACACCAGGTCGCGACCCGACGTAAAGCAATCGCCAACCATTGCGCGCGGCTACAGGCAAAAACAGAGGCAGCCAGTCGATGTAGGCGATCCGGTGCCGACGGCAGATCGGCAGCCCCATGCTCCGCCCGATGACTACGAGTGGCATCCCGTCCACATGCGCGTAGTCCATGGATGCGTAGACTTCAGGCAGGCCCGGCATGTTGTGAAACAGGTGAATACTGTGAAGGTTGTGATTGGCAATGAGCGTCTGGCGTTTGTGTGTGACAGAGGAGGCCACCAGGTCTGTCAATTGATCCATCGTGAGCAAATCGATGTTGATGCCGAGCAGGCTAAAGCGGGTCATGAGCTAGTGACCTCACTTTCTCTGCCGCTGTCATTACCTGCGCAACGCGTGCTGGCCAGCTATGAAACGTGTTGACGCACTCTCGTGCGCGGTGCCCCATGCTCTTGAGTTCCGGGCGGGCCATGTACGCAGCCCAAAGTGCACGCTTCAGTCCCTCCTTATCCCCGGGGACAAACAGGAATCCAGTATCGCGCTGCCTGATTGCACCCTGCGCATCATCGAAGGCCGAAGCAATGACTGGCTTAGCCATGGCCATGTACTCGTAAATCTTCAGCGGTGAGTGATACATCACTCCCGATTGCATCACCACCTGACCGGAAAAGCCCACGTCAAAACCGGCAATGTACGCCGGGACCTGGTCGAACGGCACTTGTCCCAGAAAATGCGCGTTGACGCCACGTTCACGCGCGAGCGATTTCCATTCATCGCACTTCACCCCATCGCCCACAACTGCAATAGCGATCTCGGTGCCCCTCTCGTTTCGAAGTTCGCTAATGGCTTCAATGAGCAGGTCGAGTCCCTGCCAGGTGTTCAGGCGTCCCACAAAACCGACCGTAAACGTCTCCGTTATGCGACGTGGAGCATAGCGGTGGGGGTCGAAGAACTGGGTGTCCACACCATTGGGTACGACCAGGATTTTGTCGCTCGAGATATTTGCTTCGGCAATCACGATGTCTCGGAGAGTAGCGGAGACGCACACGAGCAGGTCGCACTGCCGGTAAGCTCGGAGTTCGAGGCGGCGAGCGATGTTGGACAGTACCATACTC
>JAEZPW010000239.1 GCA_023441255.1 Acidobacteriota bacterium | reverse complement strand
TCGGCGCGGCGACGATCTTCGCACCCCACCTTTGGTCCGAGACATATGTCACCCGCGCCGCTTCGGTTCCACTCGCAAACGTTTCAATGCTCTCGTTGTAGGTGCCTGGAGCAACGTGAATTGTCGTGCCCGGCGCCGCAAACCTTGCTGCGTAGGAGATCGTGCGCAACGGACGAGCCGACGTTCCATCATTGCTGTCGTTGCCGGCCTGAGAGACATAAATGTGCTTCAGATCCTGTGGGCCACGACCAGCGACCACGGTCGAAAACGTCACCATCAGCGTGAGCAATAGTGCTTCAGGCACAATCGATGATCGGTGGAGACAAATCATGTTCTTGCTCACTTCTGAAAATTCGAGCTATGCCTAATCAGCAACAGTCGTGGACACGCAGCTTCTGTCGTCCTCATGCTGTGCATCCACGCTCGGGAACGGTGCTGCATCGTAGCCGTAACAACGAAGAAGCAGCGGGTAAATGCGTCGCCACGAAAACTGCTCAGCCCACCTGCGAGCCTTCCGCGTTCTGTCGTAAGCCGAGTCCTGGTGCTTAAGCAAGTCCAATACGGCGGCAGCAAGCGCCCGGTAATCTCGCAGTGGCACCAGCGAACCGGTTTCACCGTCGCATATCATGTCTACAATTCCGCCCGCGGCGGTACTGACGATCGCGAGCCCCGAAAGTGCCGCCTCCACGATCGATCCGGGAAAATTGTCGATCAACGACGCGTTCACCGCGATGTCGTACTGCTCGTACAGTGCAGGCATGTCACGGTTCGTGACCTGCCCATAGAACACCACATCGCGCAAACCCAGGTCGTTCACCATTGCACGCAACAGGCGCTCCTGCGAGCCCGGGCCGGCAATGCCCAACACTGCCTCGGGGTACTGCGCTTGCACGATGGCGAATGCAAGCAGGATCGAGCTGACGTCGTAGACGGGCTCCAGCTGGCGCGACACAAAGAGTCGTGGAGCAAACGTCCGTCGCTCCCGAAACGTGAACATCTCGGGGTCTGCAATGTTGGGAACAATGCATGCGTTCACGCCATTGTCGGCGAGCGCACGTTGCAGGAACGCCGAAGGTGTAATCACTGCATCCGCCATTTTGATGACCGGCAGACCCAGCCTTCGCCATCGTCCAAGCAGACGGGTTGCCGAACATCCGCTTCGCAGGTTAAGAACGACACGTTTCTTGTATCGTCTGCACATCAGGAGCAGTGGAGTCGTATGCAGCAGGAAGTTCAGTTCCGATCCGGCTAGATGATGCACCACGCCGGCCTTCTGAACCGCTCCGTGCGCAAGCCTTAAGTACTGCAGTGCTCGCACTGCGGTTCTCACGCCGCGAATGCCGCTGGTGAACTCAAGCACCTTCGGCGGCCTCGGGAACGCGTCCAGACGAACGACTTCGACGCCCTCCTCGCTAAGCCGGTCGGCAAGCTTCTTTCCCTGCACGGCCATGCCTCCGACCGTTGGAGGAAACGGCGCCGCCAGGCATACAACCTTGTCTGCCTGTGTTCCGCCTTGATTTACTTGTTTCATCGCAGTTTCAGGAATGACGAGACGTTGGTGTTTCGAGGTTGCTCATCCCACGTATCGCGTCGCAACGCGACGAACGCACTCGCCATCATGGCCGCAACCCAGAACGACTTGCGCCACATGAGCGCGAGCACGAGAGCGTGAACAAGCACCGCTACGTAGCCAGCCTCGAATGCGACCGCCTCAGCGAAGAAACGCTGCTCGCACCTCTTCACCAATCGTGTCAGATCGCGAAGTTGAGCCACGACGGCGGCCACCAACGTTGATATCCCCAGAATGCCCATCTCAACCCACACGCCAAGAAATACGTTATGAGGGGACCGGTTCAACCCCTGGAATACAGGTGCATATCCTGCGAATTGCGTGTATGCGACAGGAAAGTTGGACAGTCCTGCACCGAACAGAAAATAGTGCTTCAGGGCCTCAAATCCGACGCGCCACACGTCGAATCGATGCTCCGCCCTGCTCGCAACACTGCTGCCGACTCTCTGAAAGAAGAGATCTGGGAGCAGAAACACCATGCCGAACATCAGCGCAACCGGCACAAGAACCCGCCAGTTCACGCGGAACCTGCGAAGGAATACCACGCATGCTGCTGCCATGGCCACAAGAGCGCCGCGAGACATGGACAGGAAAATTCCAAACGCCATCGCCGCAGCCGCCCCGAGCATGAGCAGCTTGCTCACACGACTCTTCTTCTGCGCCAGCACCTGGCCGATCGAGAGTGCGAGTGGGAACAGTAGCGTCGAGGCGAAAACGTTTGGATTCGCCGCCTGTCCTTCAGCCGCTAGCGTTGCCCGCAACACTCCGCCGCCCGCACGAAACTGCCAGATGGCTAACGCCGCGGCTGCGAGGCCGCCGAATACCGCCATCAGCACCACAGAATTGAATTCCTTCTCCGTCATCTTGTACGAGGAAACCACGAGGTAGAGCAGAAAGAGCGAAATCACGGTGGGAACGCGCTGCACGGCGAGCTGCGAATTGACGGCCCACGCCGTCGTGATGATGCTCCATGTGGCCAGCGCGCCCCACCATAAGGCCGCGCGCCCGGGTCGGTGAAACCGGCCAGTGAACAGGCAATGGAACATCAATACTCCACCTGCCGCCATTCCAGCAGCCCAGTTCACGCTCGAGTTCTCGCCCAGTAACAGAACCGCCTCGAATGGAACGATGAAAACGAAGAGTCCCAGACCGACTTCAACCGGCCACACCAGCATCACCACCGCGAAAATCAACGCAAAAGCGATCGGGTACTGTCCTAATACTACGAGTACCGAGAGCATGGCGGCGGCGACCAAGATCGCGGCGCGCAGCGCCGGAGCGGTTGTACGATCCCCGAATGTGTAGACGTGATTAACGTGCATGGGAATTGTCGAGTGGTCTTTCAGTTCAGAGACTTTCCATTGGCAGAACTCATGCAACGGCCTTCATCACTTCCGGCCGGCCAGCCAATCGCGAATAGAGCTGGCAGGTTTGTGCGGCCGTTTGTTCCCACGTGAAGTCGTTTCGCAATCGCCGTACTGCCTGTTCCATCCGGTCCCTGGTGGCCGGGTGGGAAAGCAGGCGAGCGATGGCATCCGCCAGTTCGGTGGCATCGCCGGGCTCCACAAGGTACCCGTGTTCGCCGTCCTCGATCACCTCCGGTATGCCACCCACACGGGTTGCGATCACCGGCTTGCACATCCCTACGGCCGTCAACAGTGCCGCACTCTGATCGGCCTCGCGGTACGGAAGTACGACCACATCGGCCAGTCGCAGATTCGTGGCGAGTTCCTCCTCCCTGACGAATCCAAGCCTCCACGTTATCCGGCTGTCTACACCGCACTCGTACGCCAGTTTTCGGATCTCACCGATATGCTTGTCCGGTGTGCCCATCACGATCAGGCGGGTGTTCTTGAGCAGAGCCTGTCGTAATAACGCCAATGCCCGGACAAGCACGTCAACGCCTTTGTAGGGCTTAATGCTTCCCATGAAGACAAGCACGTTTTCTCCCGCTGTTTTCGGCGGCTCGCAGTCACCGATGTTCTCGTAGTGGCGGTAGGCGCCCATGGGTATGCACTCGACCTGTTCCTCGCGAAACCATTCCTGCCGCAGTATCTGAGTTTTTCCGTACGCGCAGTGCACCACTGCCGCACTGAAATGCCGGAGACTGGATTCGAAACCCTTGTACTGAATGCTGGACGCGCCTGAACGCCCCAACGTAAAACTCGTGTTGTGAACAGTCAATATGAGCGGAGCCACTCGCTCTAATACCGACATGTAGTAACTGTCCACCAGCGGCAATGGGAGCCATTGAAAGTGGATGACGTCCGGTTCCGCACTGATAGCAAACGATACCAGCCGGGCCATGTCGATCACATGCTCAGCGGCCTTGGCAGCCTTCCACAGCGTTCCGCGCGAGCAATATCGGGCCGCGATGTGAGTGCAGCGGTAGAACTGCGTCCATGTGGAGAACTCCGCCCGATGATCCCATTCCGCGTAGGGAAACGTGCTATTGGCCAGCGTCACCTGGCATCCCTGGCGTGCAAGGGCATTGCACAGAGGGTAGTCGTAGCCAAGCGAAAAGCTGCCCGGGTCAACCACGATGACAGACAATGGGCGAGCGCTCGGCAGGGTGCCGGACCAATCTTCAGGAAGAAAATTTCGTATTGCCATAGGCAGCCGCAAACATTGATGAGTGATTCAGTGGTGCACGCCGCGAGCCTGCACCACAGCTGTGAACGTACTCAGCAGAATCCTGAGATCGAAAAGGAACGAACGATGCGCCAGGTAATAGGAGTCGTAGTCAACTTTCACCGGAATGCTTAGCTCGTCGCGACCGTTGATCTGCGCCCAACCCGTCAGTCCGGGCACCAGTGCGTGCACGCCTCGCTCGGTTCGGAGTGCGATCAGGTCAGCCTGGTTGGCCAGCGCTGGGCGCGGCCCCACAAAGCTCAGGTCGCCTTTGATTATGCTGATCAACTGCGGCAGTTCGTCGAGGCTCGTTTTCCGCAGAAGCCTCCCCACCGGAGTTATGTAGTCGTTCGCGTTTGAGAACAGGTGCGTCGCAACCGCAGGAGCATCCACACGCATGCTGCGGAACTTCGGCATCCTGAACCGCTTGTTGTCGACGCCTATCCGGTCCGACCAGTGCAATGCCGGGCCGGGCGAAGTGAGCCTGATCAACAATGCAAGCAAAACCATGGGCAATGCGCATATCGGCAACAAGACCAGAGCGAGCGCTAGATCACAAGCTCGTTTAGTAACATATCCGCCATTGGCTCTGACCTGCCGAGGCTCCGCGACTGAAACTGCTTCCTCACGCAATTCGACTTGTACTTTGGCATTCATCAGCTGCTCTGGATGAGCAGATCAGGCAGTTGCAGCTTTGCTGAGTCTCGTCGTCACCGCTTCGCCGGCCACTTGCGTTAGGGCGTGTTCGAGGCGAACAGCAAGTTGGCAGAAATCGTTATTCTCTTCGACGAACTTTCGGCCCCGCATTCCCATCTCGTTGCGAGCGGCTACTGGCAGGCCATATACCAGCTTGATCGCCTCGGCTAACTCATCCGGGCGTTCCGGCGGAACCACCAGTCCCGCACCAGCCTGCGCCACTGGGTTGTTGAACGAATCCATTGCAACGATCGTCGGCCGCGCCACGGCCATGTAGTCGTGCAACTTGTTCGGACTTACTCCGTACCTATACAGAGCCGTCTTTCTGGTGCTCATCAGGAATGCGTCAGCCTGCTGCAGAACTGAATATATCTGGCATTTCGGAACGTGGTCTTCGAACGCGATATTGTCGAGTCGTCTTTCCTGCGCACACTTCACTAGATACGACTTCTGCGGGCCATCCCCCACGAATCGAAACCTGATGCGCTCACCGTACCCCTGCTCTTTCAGGATGGCGGCAGCTTCCAGCACCGTCTCAAGGTTATTCGCGACATTGTGTGCGCCCGCGTACATCGCCGTGAAATGAGAGCCGTTGCGGGAAGCCAATCGCAGCGGCACTGCTGCGCACTCGACGCCGTTTGGCAGCCAAACGGTCTCGGCAGCGCCGGGAACCTTGCTTCTGATGTGATCTCCCGCGTTCGGCAGCGGACTGAGAATCACGTCCGCTCTGCGATACAGATACTTCTCCACCCTCTCCAGAAGCAGCACCACGGGATGTCGCCGCGTCACGTTTCCCAGATCCACCAGCGATTGCGGCCAGAGATCACGCACCTCCAGAACGAGTGGCACCTTATAGGAACGGGCCAGCTTGGCAGCCGCCACCGCAGCTGCCATGCTCGGACTGGATCCCAGGACGACATCCGGCGCGGCAAGCCTTTGTTCGTGGATGCTCTTCCCTGCGTTGGTCGCAAATTCAACCATGTTCCAGACGCGCCGAACTCCATTTCCGTCATAGGTCGGGCTCGAAACCCAGATGAAGGAGACCCCGTCTATCTCCGCTCGCGTTGAAACACGGCCACCCGCGACGTGCGTCTCTTTTCGAGTGATGTAGTTCACGCTGGAGGTAACGATCGTCACCTCATGACCGCGCTTCACCAGTTCGCGACCCAGGTTGTAGTGCCTGGTACCGCCCGCCTCAAGCGGCGACATCGCATACTGATTGATGATCCAGATTTTCATTTGAGATACGCCGATGATGGACTACCTGGACGACCGGAAGGCGGGCAAACACGTCAGTAATGGCAACGATGACAGCCAGGCTATGCTGCTGCCGCTTGCTTCGCAATCGGCGCAGCTGCGGTAACTTCCTGAACCACGCCGTCTTTAATCAGATACTCACGCCCGCACGCGCTGCAGCACGGAGTGCTCGTCTGTTCGGGTAGCCGAATGCCGCAATAGCACATCCAGCCCTTTTGCCGGGCGGGCACTCCGGCGACGAGAGCGTAGTCGGGCACATCGTGATTAACAACCGCACCTGCCGCGACGAAGCTGTACCGCCCCAACGTCACGCCACACACGATCGTCGCATTGGCGCCAATAGATGCGCCCTTTTTCACCAGCGTATTTCTATATTCATGGCGGCGAATGATGTGACTGCGCGGGTTGATTACGTTGGTAAACACCATCGATGGCCCGCAGAACACGTCGTCTTCCAGTTCCACGCCGGTGTACACAGAAACGTTGTTCTGTATCTTGACGTTGTTCCCGATCTTGACGCTCGGGCTCACGACCACGTTCTGTCCGATATTGCAGCCCCTCCCGATCTTGCTGCCCGTCATGATATGCGAGAAGTGCCAGACCTTCGTGCCGGCGCCGATCTCACACCCCTCATCGACAACAGCCGTCGGATGCGCAAAATAGGTGGGCGGCTGAGTCATTGCTATCGGCCTGCCTTTGTCACGCAATGACGCCTCGCATGCCTCCAGGACTCGCAGGACCCGAAGGCCGCTGCTGCCATCTGTGCGCGGCTTTTGCCGATTAGCTACGCACTCAAGGAAGTGTTCGCACTCGCGGCGCAAAGGCTCCTCTTTGGGAATGAGAACGACTTCGCCCCCGTCCTTTCTCGCCACCGGTACGCGGTTGATCCAATCGATCCGGTGTGAGTAGAGCACGAGCTTTCGCTCAGCCTCCATGTCATCGAATACGGCCATCTTCCTGCCGCCGACGATCGTCAGTTTCTGCTCTTTGAAGGGGTGCAGCCAGCTCACGAAGATGTGTGCGGCCGTGCCACTGCTGAACTCGCAGGTGGTCACGGTTGTGTCGGCCACGCGCGAATCAATGTAGGTGCCACCATGGCTCGCCACCTGGCTCGGAAACTCCCCCAGCAGGAAAAGGATCGCCGAAATGTCGTGTGGGGCGAAGCTGAAGAGGATGTCTTCTTCCGTGCGCAGTTTTCCCAGGTTGAGGCGCGAAGAATAGATGTACTTGATGCGCCCCAATTCCCCGCCGGCAATCAGCTTCTTCAGCTCGAGAATCGCCGGATGGTACTCAAGAATATGTCCCACCATCAGAATGCGATTCAGCTTCGCGGCAAGGTCAACCAGCTTCTGGCCGTCTGCCACCGACAACGCGAGCGGCTTCTCCACATAGACGTCCTTCCCCGCGAGCAGACAGCGCTCTGCCAGGTGGAAGTGTCGTGCGGCGGGAGTTGCGATCACCACGGCGTCAATGGTCGGGTCGGAGAGGACGTCGCTGATATCGGTTACGCTTTGCACTGGTCCTATTCCAGTGGCGACCTTATCAAGCGCTTCCCGGCGCGTGTCGCACACCGTCCGAAGCGCTCCTAGCGCGCTGAAGTTGCGTACCAGGTTCTCGCCCCAGTAGCCGCAGCCAACGATGGCAACTCCCGGCATTCGCATGGCCTTCTCCTTTCCTCTGCACCAGCTTGATTGAAGCTGGTGGCGCAAACGACGAATCCCCGTCTCTTGTGTTTGTCGCTTACGATTGAGATTGGTAGTACCTGGAGTAGTTGTAGTAGTCCTCGCTGCGGCCCATCGACGCGGCATTGAGCACCAGTTCCACCACGGGCGCTGCGTGAACTTTCTCCAACAGGTCGAGACTTCTTGCGAGATTCTGGCGCGTCGCTACACCGGCTCGCACGACCAGCACAATTCCGTCTACCAGCTGCGACGCACTCAGTCCGTCGGCAAAGGGCAGGATTGGTGGAGCATCCACGATGACGAACCGGTACCGTTGCTTCAGCGCACGGAGCAGATCTGCCATCTTGTCAGACGCGATCAGTTGGCTCGCGTTCCGGCGGCTCTTGCCCGCCGGACAGACTGCGAGTTGCGGAATACCGGGCATCGGCACCATGATTGTGTCCAGCGCTGCGGAATCGGTGAGATATTCTGCGAGACCGGCTTCCGCTTTCACCCGTAATGCCGTTGCTATACCCGGGCGCTGAAGATCCGAGTCGATCAGGCACACGGTTCCATGTTGCGCAAGACCTACTGCGAGACTTACAGCCATCGTGGTCTTGCCCTCGCCCGGTAACGACGACAACACCATCAGTGTCTGCACGGGCCGTTCGCGCTGCGACAGCATCAGCGTTGTCTGGACAGCACGCATGGCCTGCGCCTGCACCGAGTGCGGTTTATCCAAAATGATTCGAGCTGCTTCTCCGTTGAGCGGCACCAGGTGACGGAATAGCCGCCCTGACACTGCTGTCCGCTCGTCTTCCAGTTCCGGTACAACCGACACCGCGGGCAAGCCTTCCCACTGCGGCATGTCCTCCGGCCGGTAAATTTTCGTGTCCATCTTTTCACGGACAAGTGCAATCATCACGCCGCCCACCAGCGCAACCAGGATTCCCACAGCGATGTTGAGCAGTGCGTTCGGGCTCGTTGGCGTATCCAACACACGAGCACGGTCCACGATTTCCAAATTGCTCGACTTCGATACCGCCGAGATGCCCGCTTCCTTGATCCGTGAATAGAGGCTGTTATAAAGATCGGACGTCGCAGTTGCATCTTTCTTTAGCGCGGCATACTGGCCCATCTGAGATAGTTCCGTGCTCGTCCCGCGTATCTCCCGGTCAATCATCGATTCGCGCGAGAGTGAAGCCGCATAACTCGTCTCCAGCTGGGCTACGATGGCGCTTCTCTGCAATGCGAGCTGCGCATTGAGTTCATCCATCTGGTTCTGCAGCTTCTTGGCTTCCGCGTGATTGGTGCCATAGAACGCCAGCGCTTTTGAATACTCTGCCTTGGTCTGGGCCAGAAGGTTCGTCAGTTGTTGCACCACCTGGTTGGACTGAACCTGCGGCAGGCTGTCTATCTGTCCTGCCCGGGACTTTCTCAAGTACGCTTCAAGTTGGATACGTTCCGTCTGCGCCTGCGTCTTCTGGCGGCCCAATTCCGCCACATGCTCCGAGAACGTGTTCCGGTTGTCGTCCAACGAAGCGATGCCGCTGACCTGCTGGAAGTCGGCCAAAGCGCGGTTGGACTGCTCCATCTTCGCGCGGACATCATCCAGTTGGCGCGAAAGCCATTCCGTCGATTGCATCACGGCTTTGTGGCGCTGCTCATACGTGCGCTGAATGAACAATCGGACTACGGTATTCGTCACTTCGGCCGACAGCCTTGGGTCATGGGTTGCGAAACTTACGCTTATAATCCGGCTCGCACTGTCACGCTGCACTGTAAGTCGCTGCTGGAAAGTCAGTAGCGCCGCGTTTTCCTTCGGCGTGAGCTGAATCACGTCCGCAGGTTTCGTCTCTTGCCCTTGTGGGCGCCCCCAAACCTTTTGTGGCACTTTCCGAACAGCCGAAAGCGTTGCTGAGATCATTCGTCCCGGCAAGCTGTGCTCGGTCAGATCAGGATTCTGATCGAGCCGCAGTTCACGGATCACAGCAACCGCCAGTTCGTCGCTCGCAAGATACCGCGCCTGAGTTTCGAGGTACTCCGAATCGTTTGGCGGAGCCCCACGGCTTTCGAGTGAGAATGCCTCCATGCCGGGCGGTGCGATCTCTATGCGAGCGATCGGCGCATACAGCGGCTTCATAAGGACCGTCGCCAGCAGAACAAGCAGCAGAACACTCCCGGCGAACATCAGTGACAGTCTCGCGTGCTTTCTGATGGCCAGGAGTACCTTGAGCCAGTCTTCGCGCGAACCATCAGCTGCTTCGTGCGAGTGGTGTCCGTAGCGAGTTGCGGCAGTCGCCATCTGCGGCCGGGCAGGCGAAATCACGAACGGCAGTTCGCTTGGCGCTGAACCCTGCAT
>JAEZPW010000236.1 GCA_023441255.1 Acidobacteriota bacterium | reverse complement strand
TTGGGGTCTTAGTTCTGCTCGTCGTTATAGGCGTCGTGGTGTTACTGCACAGCCAGAGATTTCATAACTACATAATCTCGGTTGTTCAACAACAAGCCGGTGCCGCTCTCGGCTTGCCGGTAAAAGTGAACAACTTCGCTCTGCACTTTGCCGGTATCAGCCCGGTTGTGGACATGTACGGAGTTGTAGTAAACGGGGCGGAACCCATGCCCAATCCACCACTCCTGCAAGTCGAGCACATCAGGGTAGCCATCACCATCAGCTCTCTGCTGCACCGTACTTGGTACATCAACGAGGTCACAGTCGACCGTCCCGTTCTGCAGGTCCGTGTGAACCCGAATGGCAACGACAACCTGCCCAACCGCAGCGCTCAGCCCAACCAGAGCAGTACCAGCATCTTTGATCTGGGCATCAGGCACGCCAGGCTGAACGGCGGCGAGATTCTTTACAACGATCAAAAGAGTTCGCTCGAGGCGGATCTGCGCAACGTACAGTTTCGCTCGACCTTTAACACGAACCCGCAAGCCTACTCGGGAACGCTGCAGTACAGTGATGGGCAGCTCAAGCTAAGCGGACTTTCGTCCCTACCCCACGACTTCAGCGCCAGATTCAGGGCGACACCAACCTCCTTCGATCTGGAAAGAGCGGAACTGAGAAGCGGCCAATCGCGGGTTGTGCTTACCGGGACGGTCTCCGACTATTCCAACCCTAAGATCACGGCAGATTACGAAGCTTACGTTGACGCGACACAACTCCGGCGGACGCTACAGGACGCTTCTCTGCCGACCGGAATACTGCGTCTCGACGGCACAATGAAGTACGAGAGCAGGCCGGGGCTGTCCGCGATCCAGTCCTCGTACATGGAAGGTACGCTGAGCAGTCCCATAGTGAAGGTCGCGACGGCGAGTTTCAACGGCAACATCGAAGACCTTCGCGCGCAGTACAAACTCGTGAACGGTCGTTTCTACGTCACTGATATCCGAGGCCGGGCCCTTCAAGGTGACATCAGCGGGAACGCGAACGTAGACCTAACGCAGGCCGGGAAGTCCGAAATCAATCTGCAACTGCAAGGCGCATCCTTGGCGCAGTTGCAAACGGCGGCGCCGCAGGCCAGCAATCTCGGCTTGGGCGGTACCGCAAACGTGAACATCAGCGCCAACTGGAACAAGTCTCCCAAGAACCTCGTGGCCAACATCCGCGCCAACACTGATAACGCAAGCGTCGCGCCCTCGGGCGTCTCCAGCAGAATTCCGCTGTCGGGACAGGTGAACGCGACCTATTCTGCGGCAAACAACAAGCTGACGCTCGGCCCGACTTCGATCAAGACTCCGCAGGGCGGACTGACGCTGAGCGGTGGACTCGGCGGCGCGGGTAACTCTCTGCGAGTCAATCTCAACAACGTCAACCTCCAGCAGATAGCAGCCTTGCTACCGCCGAGCACGGCACAGTCTGTAGCGTCTGCTGGCCTCGCCGGGACGGCATCGTTCAACGGCACTGTCACTGGAACGACCACCTCACCCCGCCTTGAGGGCGTGTTGCAGGCAAGCAATGTCCGCGTGAACGGCACTGCTTGGAATTCAGTTCGTGCAAACGTTCAGGCGAGCCAGACCAGAGTGAGTATTCAGGATGCGCAACTGAGATCGGCAGTCGGCGGGGAGATATCCTTGAACCTCAGCGCGGGGTTGGAGAACTGGAAACTTCAGGACAATTCTCCTTTGCAGGTCAATCTGAACGTTTCCGACCTGGGTCTGGCGTCTATCGAAAAACTGGCCGGGCTGAAGTTTCCCGCTTCAGGCAACGTGTCGGCAGACGTTCAACTTCATGGAACGCAGCTGCATCCGGTCGGTGGGGGTACGGTGGTCCTGGGGAACGCCGTCATCCAGAACCAGCCGCTACAGACAGCACGCCTCAGATTCCAGGCTGACGGCCAGAATGTTGCCGGAAATCTGTCAATCCGATTGCCGCAAGCTGGCGGTGCACTCGCATCCTTCACCGTGAACCCTGCCGCAAGAACCTACCGGGCCAGTTTGCAGACAGATGGCCTGCAACTCGGAAAGCTGCAGGCAGTAACGTCGAAGAACATGGATGTCTCCGGCGTGCTTACTTTCACAGCCGAAGGACAGGGCTCTTTTGACAATCCGGAGCTGCGAGCCACGGCGCAGGTGCCGCAGCTTGAAATGTCCGGGCAGAAGATCTCGGGGCTGAACCTACAGGCGAACCTCGCCAATCACGTCGCGGATGTCGCGCTCAATGGGCAGGTTGTGAATGCTCCCGTCGAGGCGCGCGCGCGCGTCGATCTCAACAACAACTACTACGTGAACGCAACGTTGAACACGCCCCCGATTGGGTTAAGTCCTCTTTTCGCCCTGTATGCGCCCTCAGTAGCCGGTAAAATTTCGGGTCGCACTCAGATGGAAGGAACCATCACTGGCCCATTAGCGACGCCGAAACTCGTGCAGGCTAAGCTCACGCTTCCTCTGTTACAGCTGCAGTACGGAAGCAAAGTGCAAATCGCCGCCGTGAACCCGGTTCTCGTCGACTATACGAATGGTGTGCTCAGGTTGCAGCGGACCTCGATTCGCGGGACCGCCACCGACCTTCAGGTCGAAGGCTCCGTTCCGCTAACAACAAACGAACCTATGTCGCTCGTTCTGCTCGGGTCGGTGAACCTCGAACTCGCCCAGTTGCTGGATCCGACCCTGAGCAGTTCGGGCCAGTTGCAATTCAACATCAACTCGTATGGGCAGCGCAGTGACCCTAACGTGGAAGGTCAGGTACAGATCGTCAACGCAAACATCAGTTCAGACAGCGCTCCCATAGGACTTCAAAACGGAAACGGTGTTCTTACCCTCACAAAGGATCGCCTGAACGTCACGAATTTTCGGGGCACAGTCGGGGGCGGAAGCGTCACTGCAACCGGAGGTGTCGTGTACAGGCCGTCGTTGAAGTTCGATCTTGGACTCGCCGGGAAGGGCATAAAAATGCTTTACCCCGAAGGTCTGCGTAGTGCATTCGACGCAAATCTGGCCTTGACCGGCACAACTGACGCAGCGCTGCTGAGAGGTGGTGTGCAGGTAGAGCAACTCTCATTCACCCCAGACTTCGACCTTAACACCTTCATGGCACAATTCGGCGGCGACACCGTCCCTCCTCCTACCGGCGGGTTCACGCAGAACCTCCGTCTTGATGTTGGAGTGCAGTCCACTGGCGGCGTTAACCTTGTGAGCCGTACCCTTAGTCTGCAGGCAACCGCTAATCTTCGTGCCGCAGGCACAGCAGCTCAGCCTGTCATACTTGGCAGGGTGAACATCAGCGGCGGCGACCTTATTTTCAACGGCAACCGATTTGTACTCGAAGGGGGTACGATCGACTTCGTCAATCCGGCGCGCACCGAACCCGTGGTGAATGCGGGCGTCAATACCACTATTGACCAGTACGAGATCGCCATGCGCTTCTGGGGCCCCATGGACCAGCTGCACACGAACTACTCTTCTGTGCCGGCTTTGCCGCCGGCGGACATTATCAATCTCGTGGCGTTCGGAAAGACCACCGAGGCAAGTGCTGCCAACCCTGCAGCGCCGGGAAATGCCGGTGCCCAATCTCTGCTCGCATCGCAGGTTGCCAGCCAGGTGACCAGCAGGGTAGAGAAGATTGCCGGAATTTCGCAGCTGTCAGTCGACCCGGTGCTGGGGAGCAACCAGGGGCAGAGTCCGGGAGCCCGCGTCACTATAAGACAGCGCGTTACCAGCAACCTGTTCGTCACTTTCGCCAGCGACGTAACTTCCACTCAACGCCAGACCATCCAGGTGCAATATCAGTTCTCCCCCCGCCTTTCCTTCAGCGGAACTCGTGACCAGAATGGCGGATTCGGCTTCGACACCCGTATTCGCAAGACTTGGTGATGCCTTATCTCTTCTTCTTGTGTCACCTTGCCCCACTCATGTTGTGTCGAGACTCTGCCGATAAGGAGCGTAGAAACGTGAGGCGGCAATGGGCAGGCGTCGCGACCAAAGAGTTCAGGTAGAGCTTCCAGTCCGAGTGTTTGGGACTGACACTGATGGGCGTGCTTTCACGCGACTCGCGCATACGATCGACGTCAGCTTTTCGGGCGTGCGTATTGCCGGCATCTATGTTCGGCTTAAGGCCGGTGACGTCATTGGTGTTCAACACGGAGCCGAAAAGGCGCGTTTCCGCGTAGTGTGGGTGGGCGAGCGCGGCAGCACTATGGCCGGCGAACTCGGCCTTCGCGCGGTCGATGTCACCGCGAGTTTCTGGGGTCTTAAACTGCAGCAGGGCGGCAAGGATGGCTATGTCCCAACTGACAACGCCGTTGAACGCCGACGACACCCGCGTTTCCATTGCGACATAGGAGTAAAGGTCCGTGTAGGCGCCGAAGTGCATGCCAGCTACGCCCGCTGTACCGACATAAGTATCGGGGGGTGCTACCTCGAAACCTGGTCGCCGGCAATTTTGGACGCCACACTAGACCTCGAATTTACTTTCCCCGGCGGCAACATGAGCGCCGCTGCTTCCGTCCGGACTGTTCATCCGGCGTTTGGTATGGGCGTGCAGTTCATTGCAGTGCACGACCCGACCCTGTTGAAGAAATTTATTGACCAGATTTCAGCGGGACCTCGCGATCAGAGTGCGACTGAGATATTTACTGACACGAGTATCAGCACCGTGGCGACACAGCCCGGTGCCGCGAAAGCTACGGGTCTGCGCGGGCGTGTGCTCGTGGCCGAAGATAGCCGGTTCCTTCAGAACGCGTACGCATATTATCTGCGACGGGATAATTTCGATGTTGTCATCGCTCACGACGGTGAAGAAGCCCTGTCGCTTGCAGCGAGCCACCACCCCGACGTCATTGTGCTGGATTTGCTCATGCCGAAGATGGGCGGCGTGGATGCCCTCAAGCTGCTTAAGAGCGACCCTGGCACACGTGACATCCCCGTCATCGTTCTTAGCGGCTTGTCGCATAGCAACGAGACCAAACTGTTGTCCGCGGGAGCTTGGGCTTACCTGGAGAAGAACGAGGTCGGCCCGGAAGGGCTCACCCAGGCAGTCGCACGGTGCCTCCAGAACAAGTTGGCGGAACCGCTTTGCCAAAAGATTGCGACGATGACGCCCGAGCCCTCGGGGTGTGGTGCGGGCGCCTAGATTCTGCTCCCGGGCGATTTTCGACCTGCTATTCTGGAACGTGATCAGCGTACATTGCAGCGCGCTCCTCTTCGACATGGACGGTGTCTTGATCGACTCCACCCCGGCTGTCGCTCGCGTGTGGACGAGATGGGCCATTGAGCACGGTTTTGACCCGAACGAGGTCGTTGCGCGCGCGCACGGCCGTCCTAGCCTCGCAACAGTGCGGGATTATCTGCCCGACGCCGACCATGACGCCGAGAATGAGGAACTAGAGCGACGTGAGATCGAAGATCTGGACGGCGTTAAGGTTCTCAGTGGTACTCGCGAGTTGCTCACCTCTTTGCCATCGGAACGCTGGGCCATCGTCACATCCTGCACGCGTGCGCTGGCGCACGTTCGCATTCGTGCGGCAGGCCTCCCGATGCCGAAACTTGTGCTCACCTCCAGTGACGTCATACATGGCAAGCCTTCACCTGAGCCATACCAGAAAGCAGCCTCCCTGTTAGGCTTCCCGGCGGCAGAGTGCGTCGTCGTCGAAGATGTTCCCGCAGGTATACAGGCGGGCAAGGCTGCAGGCGCTCGCGTCGTCGCCTATCGGACCACCGTTACGGATGAAGAGTTACGAACGGCAGATCCTGATTGGATCGTGGACAACTCTGAGGCAATCTCTGTTCAGAGAGCGACTGCAGATGGACTTCTGCTTTCGCTAAATGTCTGACTCATCCCCCGACCGCTTGTTCGATTTCCGATCTACTACCCCGAAGAATACAATCAGAGTACCGTCTGAGATATAACGGATCACCCGGCGACGCATAACTCCGGGCTTCGTGAGAGGACATGTTGCCAATGCGAAGACTAAAGAACTACGCAGTCCTTTTGGCAGTACTCTTCCTAAGCGCTTTCTCACTTGCTGCCACGCCTGGCAGAGCCGACGTCGAGAAGCGAGTTGACTCGATCCTTTCCAAAATGACTTTGGAAGAGAAGGTCGACTACATCGGCGGCTATCACGACTTCTACATTCGAGCCATCCCGCGACTGAATGTGCGCGAACTCAAGATGGCCGACGGTCCCTTAGGCGTTCGCAACTATGGCAAATCGACGGCCTATCCGGCCGGCATCGCAACGGCTGCGTCCTGGGACCCTGATCTCGTAAACCGCATCGGCGCGATGATGGGTAAAGATGCGCGCGCACGTGGCGTCCACTTCCTTCTCGGTCCGGGCATGAACATCTATCGTGCTCCGATGAATGGCCGTAACTTCGAGTACTTCGGGGAAGATCCTTTTCTCGCTTCACGCATCGCCGTGGCAGATATCAAGGGCATTCAGAGCCAGGGAGTGATTGCGACCGCGAAGCACTACGCTGCGAACAATCAGGAATGGGACCGGCACCGCATTAGTTCAGACATGGATGAGCGCACGCTCCGAGAAATCTACCTTCCGGCATTCGAGGCCTCGGTTAAGGAAGGACACGTCGGCGCCATCATGGACTCCTATAACCTGATCAACGGGGTTCACCTCACCCAGAACAACCACCTGAATAACGAGATTGCTAAGAAGGACTGGGGTTTCGATGGCATCATCATGAGCGACTGGGATGCCACCTATGACGGCGCTGCCGCGGCAAACGGCGGCCTCGACCTCGAGATGCCCTACGCGAAGTTCATGACCCGCGACACCTTGCTCGCAGCGGTGCAGCAGGGCAAAGTGTCCGTCGCAACCATCGATGACAAGGTCCGCCGCATTTTGCGTAAAGCCATCGAATTCGGCTGGTTTGACCGCGATCAGGCAGACAAGGCGATCCCCTTGGACAATCCCGAGGCGCACAAGGTCGCACTCGACGGCGCACTCGGCGGCATGGTGCTGCTCAAGAATGAAGGGAATCTCCTGCCCTTCGACAAGTCGAAGCTGAAAACAATTGCAGTGATTGGGCCCGAGGCAGCTACTCCTGTAACCGGGGGCAGCGGCAGTTCGCAGGTGCAGCCGTTCGCAGCCGTGAGCTTCCTCAAAGGTATTCAGAACGAGGTCGGCGGCGCAGTCAAGGTCCTCTACGCTTCCGGTCTTGTCTCGGCGGCCGAAAAGTTTGATAACACGGCATTTCGCACCGACGCGAACGGCGGTGAGCAAGGTCTCAAAGCCGACTACTTCAACAATGCGGAGTTGGAGGGTGCACCTGCTCTGACGCGTGTGGACAAGCACGTGAACTTCAATTTCGGCGAGTCAGGCTACGCCCCCGGCGCGCCAAACAAGAACTTCTCCGCGCGCTGGACCGGCTACTACATCCCGCCAACTGCTGGCGAATACCAGTTCTTTGTCCTGGGCGACGACGGTTTCCGTCTGTTCGTAGATGACCAGAAAGTGATCGAGGACTGGAAAGAACATGCCGACACGCTCGCCGTTCACTCGATGAATCTTGAGGCCGGTAAGCCCTACAAAGTGCGCCTCGAGTATTTCCAGCACGGAGGCGGGGCAAGCGCGGCCTTTGGCGTCGGAACAGGAAACGATCCCGCCTTGCAGGAAGCAGTCGAAAAAGCCAGGCAAGCTGATGTAGTCGTGCTGTGCGCCGGTTTCACTGCCAGTTCTGAGGGTGAAGGCTACGACCGCTTGTACCAGTTGCCCGGCGGACGCGAGGAACTCATTAAAAAGGTCGTTGCCGCAAACCCGAAGACGGTCCTCGTTCTGACCGCCGGTGGCAGCGTCAAAACCGACGGGTGGGTCGATCAGCTTCCTGCCTTGCTGCACGCCTGGTATCCGGGGCAGGAGGGTGGCACCGCCGTTGCCAAGATACTCTTCGGCGAAGTCAGCCCGTCAGGCAAACTGCCTATCAGCTGGGAGCGCCGCTGGGAAGACAGCCCCACCTACAACAGCTACTACGATCCGAAACTCGAACAAGGACCGGGCGGTGATGTGCGCAGCGACGGCGAAGCACGGGGCCACGTCAAGTATTCTGAGGGAGTCTTTCTCGGCTATCGCCACTTCGACCGGTCTGAAACAAAACCGCTGTTCCCGTTCGGCCACGGTCTGTCCTACGCCACGTTCGAGTACAGCAACTTGAAGATCACGCCTGCCAAGGTCGGCGGCAATTCTCCGGTAACGGTCGCGTTTGACATCAAGAATACCGGCAAGCTCACGGGGGCCGAGGTGGCGCAGGTCTACGTAGGCGATGGTCATTCGAAAGTTGAACGTCCCGTCAAGGAACTCAAGGGCTTTTCGAAGGTGTTGCTGAAGCCCGGCGAGACCCGGCACGTTACCGTGAACCTTGATCGCCGCGCGTTCTCTTACTTCGACGCCGACAAGAATCAGTGGACCGTTGACCCTGGAGAGTTCACGATCTCTGTCGGGAGCTCGTCACAGCTCATTCGGTTCAGTGGCAAAGTGAACGTGCAGTAGCCACACGTGGACGAAGATGGACGACAAGGCGGCCGCCAACCCGGTCGCCTTTCCTATTTTCGGCTTTGGTACGTTCCATGTGAATTGCGATCGAACCCGGCCGGGCGGGAGGCTATCATGAGACCCGTCCCGAGCGACACCCGAATCCTGCACCATGAGGCGAGCATGAAACTGCAATCCCGCACTATGTGGGTCGTTGTGATCATCGTTCTGATCCTGAGTTCCACCGCATTCCCGGCTGAAAAGGCAAAAATCATCCTGGATACCGATATCGGCGACGACATAGATGACGCGTACGCCCTTGCGCTCGCGCTATCCAGTCCGGAACTGGAGATTCTTGGGGTGACAACCGCGTATGGCGCAACCGACCAGCGCGCCAAGATTGTCAGTCGAATGCTCTACGACACCGGTCGCGACGACATACCGGTTGTCGCGGGCGTCAAGACCGGTGACGCTCCGTTTGCACAATACGGCTGGGCAGAATGGTTCCGTCATTCGCAGATTCGCAAGCAGGATGTCGTTGATTTCTATCTCGAACAACTCAACCGTTATCCCGGTCAAATCACATTAGTGGCCATAGGTCCGCTCACCAACATCGGAGCGCTGATCGATCGCGACCCGGCAGCGTTCAGAAAGTCAAAGCAGGTGGTCATCATGGGCGGCAATATGAAATTCACCCTCCATGACCTGGAACTCGGGAAGTCGAAAGATGTCATTGCCGAGTACAACATCACGAAAGACGTTGCTGCCGCTAAGAAGCTCTTTGCTGCGGGTGTGCCCATCACCATGGCTGGCCTGGATGCGACGCAAATGCTCAAGCTGGACGAAACCAAGCGCGAAAAGCTCTTCAGGAAGAGTTCCCCTTTGACTGACGGCCTCACTGTCCTCTACCACCTCTGGGGACAAACGACTCCAACTCTCTTCGATCCGATGGCGGTCGCGATGGTCATAGACCCGACGATGAGCCGGACGGAAGAAATGCACGTCGATATTGACGATGCTGGCGTCACCAGGAATGATCCAGCGAAGTCGCCCAACGCTCGTGTCTGCTTTGATCCGCAGATCGAAAAGTTCTTCAGCTTTGTCATCCAGCGTTTGCGATCACAGTCGCTCCAGCGGCTGGACTGAGACATAGCAACCAGCTCTCGACCTACGCACGCAAAACAAAGCCGGCGGAATTCCCGCCGGCTTTGTGCTCTTGCCCCGGACCGACGGTAAATCGGTCCGCGTCAGGAGGCAGAGGTTAGAACAGCAGTTTCAACGCGAACTGAATATTGCGCGGATCGCGAGTGCTGGTTACCTGTCCGAATTGCTCGGAACCTAGTCCAGTGTCTATTCCGGAGTAATTCGTATGGTTCCAGACGTTGAACGCCTCGGCTCGGAACTGCAGCTTCGTACGTTCGGTCAGCTTGATGTTCTTGAACATTGAAAGGTCCCAGCGACCGAAGCCCGGTCGGCGAACTGTCCCGCGACGCTCGTTCCCGTAGCGCAGCTCTCCGTTGGGAACTTCGGAGAAGCAGCTCGTGTCGAACCACTGATTGAACGAGTGCGGCGCACCACTGTTCGGATTGCAGGTCATGTCCGGATACAGTGACTGCCAGGCATTCCAGTTGTTTACGATCGCTCCCTGACCGGCGCGGTCGATGTTGGAACTCGACGTGACTTCCGTCGGTAGCCCAGAGTTATAGGCGACGATACCGGACATTTCCCAACCGCCCAGTACCTTTCCGGCGAAGCCCTGTTGCGACTTCATGAACGGCAGTTCGTATACGAAGCTGACCGTGAGAACATGCGCGCGGTCAATGCTGGCCGGACCGTAGTTTGCTGCGATGTTGTAAGTGTCCTGCGGCGCATTCCAGCGGTCACCTGGGCTGTCGGTCAGGTTCTTGGAGAACGTGTACGCGACATTGACCAGCGAACCGCCCTTGAACTGCTTCTGTAGTGACGTCTGCAGTGAGTGGTAGTTGGAGTTGAACCACGGCATAACCGCGTTCATGTAGCCGTAGCCCTTGTACGGACGGAGGGCATTCAGCTCGTCGAGCGCCTCCGTGGGGATGCCATCGGGGTACTTGCCGCCCGGACCGATTAGTCCCGCTGCTTTGGCGACTCCGGGACGGACCTGATTGAAGTTGAGTCCACCAAGCAGGTGCGTGCCCTTGTTGCCGTAGTAGCCCACGTCGACCACAAAGCCGTTGCCTAGCTGATGTTGAACATCAAGGCTCCACTGCTGCGTGTAAGGCAGTTTCCAGTCCACACCATCAATACGCAGGGGTGAAGGCAGATAGCTGGTTGCGAGTTCTCCGCTGCCCTTCGGGTCAGAAAACACCGGGCTGTTGATGGTTATGGAGTTGACGAAAGGAGCATTGACCCACATGTTGTCTTCCACGAAGCCGACCGTCGGCGAATCGTAGAAGATGCCGTAGCCGCCGCGAATCGAGGTCAAGCCCTTGTTAAACGGATCCCACGCAAACCCGAAGCGTGGAGCAATGTTCCAGTTGGACTGGCTGGCCACAGCCGAGCCCCACGGCGACTTATGCCCATACTCGGTGTTGCCGCCGATGATGATGCCGTTCAACGGATCGTAATTCGCGTTGCCGTCCGGAACAATCTCTCCAGCTTCGTTTATTACGGGAGCTTTGGCGGGATCGTACAGATGCGGGTTGAAATTTGTCAGCATGCCGCCGCCGTCGGTTGGCTGCCGATACAGTGAGTGACGAATGCCGAAGCTCAGAGTAAGGTTCGGACGAACGCGCCATTCATCCTGAACGAACCATTCGAACTGATTCTGGTGAATGTCGGCAACCGTGTCCTTGGAAGACTGGTAGAAGTCCAGAGCATTTCCGAGGAGGAAGTTGGCCCATGACTGTTCAAAGTGCAAACGGCCGAGAATCGGATTCTCCCAGTCTTCGGGATCGACTCCGGTGAAATCAAGGCCGGTGTACGTGAAGTCGAAGCCACCGTTCACGCCGCCACCGGAATTCTCGTTCTTGTTGTACTTGTTGAAGAGAGCGCCGAACTTCACAGTGTGGTGCCCAGCGATCTTTGTGAAATTCGCAAACACGTTGTGATTGCGGTTGAAATCGTCGTAGTTGCCGAACCCGCCCCACCAATCGCCGCCGTCAAACCACAGGTCGGGCACGCGGCCGATCGTGTTGGTGAAGGGAAGGTTGATCGCGGAGACTATGTCGGGCGAGTTCTTGGTCGCCGCCAGGCCAATGTTGCGGCTAACGATCGCCCCGTACGAGTAAGCATAGCCCGCTTCCATAAGGAAAGTCGGCGAGAATGTAGCGGTGACGCGGCCCATGTAGTTGCGGCCCGGAGCGTTGGTGCTGGTCGTAGCAACCCCGGGAACATTGAGGCCAGTCCACAGGCCCGTCGGTTCTTCCGTTGGGATCGTGTCATTCATGAAACGGAATGAGGCCGTCAGCTTGGGTCCGAACACATGGTCGATCTTGAACATCTCCTGGCGGTAGTTGTAAACGTTCCGCAGCGGAGAAACGAGAACGAGGGTTGCCGGGTCCTGCGGATTCTGGATTTTGTTGAACCAATCCTTTACGTAGGCAGCAGCTGCCGGATCCCATGCGGAGGTCGGGATGGAGGTGCCGGCCTGATCGCACGCACCATCGGTGAAGTGAACGCACACAGGATCCTGGAAAATGCCTTGTTTCATGCCGGCGTCCGGAACCGTACCCGGCGAGGACGTTGCAGATGTAGTAATTCGGCGCACCTCTTCCGAATAGAAGAAGAACGTCTTGTTGCGCCCCGTGTTGAAGCCGGTGCCGGGAATAATCACCGGTCCGCCCACGGTGCCACCAAAGTTGTTGTAGCGGAGAGGCTGTCTCTCGACGCCATAGTAGTTGTTGAAGAAGTTGTTGGCGTTAAGAACGTCATTGCGGAAAAACTCGTAGAGGCTTCCGTGGAACTTGCTCTCGCCCGACTTAGTAATGACGTTGATCTGGCCACCCATGCTGCGCCCGAATTCGGCGTTGTACATGCCTCGCAACACCTTGAATTCGGCGATTGAATCCACGCTGGGATAGTTCAATAGCGTCGTGTTGGACCCACGATCAACGTTGTCCGCGCCATCGATGGTCCAATTGTTCGCATTGTCGCGAGCGCCGTTGATGGCGAAATTGACTTCATTGCTGTCCCCGTTGGGGTTCATGATGCCGACATAAAGCTGGTCGCCGCCTCCGTAGACGACACCCGGCTGAAGCGTCACGAGCTGCTCGTAGTTGCGATTGTTGAGCGATAGTTCGCGTACCTGAGTTCCGCTGATCAAGCCTGATGCCGTGGCTGATTGCTGTTCTACCTGGAGCGCGCTTGCTTCGACGCTTACCTCGATTTCGGTGCCGCCAACCTCAAGGACCGTGTTCATCGTCAACTTGTCGTTGACGTTTAGCGTGATATCTCTCTGAATCGTCTTCTTAAAGCCGGCAGCCGTAACGGTCAGTGAATAATGGCCGATAGGCAGGAGCGCGGCCACATACTCGCCGCCCGCATTTGAGGTTACGGTTCGGACTACGACATTCTTGTCGGTATTCAGCACGGTTATGGTGGCGTTGGGCACGACGGCGCCCGTCGGATCCTTTACCGTGCCAACAATTGTGCCGGTGATTTCCTGCGCGGCCAAACTAAAGGCAAGCGCGAGAATGACCAGCAATAATGCCGGTACTTTCCACGACATCTTCATAGTGCCTCCTGACGAGGTGTTTTTATGTGGTCCATGTGCCGCTGCCCCCGGGCAAGGTTCTGGCCTCAAATCGCCAATTTGCCGACCCGGTAGAAACAGGGCCTGGCTGGATCCCACCCCGAAGCGAACAAAAAGCCGCTATTGAAACGTTAAAATAAAACTACCGTTTGTCCCTTCTTGCCTGTGAGGTACATCACGACGCTGCGTGACAGTGCCTTCTGCGCTCCTATTTCCCGTCCTGACCGTGTAAATTCTTCTGCTTGGCGTCCCATTTCGGGATGGGGTCACGCCTATGTTGAGGCTCGAACGTAATGACATCTGAACTCGTCGCATCGCGTCTGATTCATCCCCAGTCCGACCGCTTTCCTGCTCCAGATTCTTGGCAGCAAGCGCAAATGATCGATTTTTGCAGAGACTGGCAGGGCAACAACGAGGATCCTCTGCGTCGGACTGAGGTTCGGGCGTTATGGATACCTGACACACTATTCTTGCGGTTCGACTGCCACTATCGGGAGATCGTCGTTTTCGAAGATTCCGAAGCGAATGGCAGACGCGATGGCCTTTGGGACCGCGATGTAGCCGAGGTTTTTCTACAGCCCGACCGCTTTGGCTCACGGCATTACTCCGAGATCGAAGTCGCTCCCAACGGCATGTGGCTCGACCTGGAAATCTTCCCGAGCGGCCGCCGTCCACTCGAGAGCGGTATGTACTGCAAAACCGAGATCAAAGACTCACAGCTGTGGAGTGCTCAGCTGGCAATCCCAATGAAGGCCATTACCAGCAGTTTCGATCCGTCACAGCCCTGGCGGGCGAACTTCTACCGTTGCGAAGGTCGTGATCCGTCCCGCTGGTATTCGGCCTGGCAGCCAACGCACACTCCGCAGCCTGCTTTTCATGTTCCGGAGAAATTCGGTGTCTTGCGGTTCGACTAGGCGCTACCTCATACATCGATCTGAAAGCTGCACGGCTTCGGCCGTGCCGCTCAGGGCCGCATAAATTGCGGGCTTCAGCGCCCCCGCGTAACCGAGTTGACCAACCTGTTGCATTATGAGATGGCTTCAAGTCCTACTTCCCATTAAGGGAGTGACCGTACACAACACACATGATGCCAGGAGCCGAACTGCCATGGTACTTCATCTAACGTTAGTGCAGCTGGACTTGCCCGCTCATTGGCCACATGGCAGAAACACAATCCGATTTGCGACATATTAGCGTCACCACCGGTGCCGGCCCGCTACTCGCCGACCATGCTCGCTACCTGCAGCACCATGAGCGCGTACGACGTACGCTCATCGGGCGGAACCGTCGTTGGTTCCTTGCCGCGTTTGTCGCCGCGGTCACACTCGGCAGCGGTCTGCTAAACCTCGTTTCCGTGATGGGCGGGCCCTCGCATCCAGGCATACTGCGCGATATCTTTCCGATTGAGTTCATCACCCTCTCGCGTACTCTGACGGTGCTGATCGGTTTCGCCCTGGTGATATCTTCTCTGAATATCTACCGCCGCAAGCAGCGCGCGTGGGCCATCGTCCTCGGATTGTCCATCTTCTCAACTGTTTTTCACCTGACCCGCGGCCTTGATTTGGAAGAGGCTGCCACCTCTTTCGCCCTCATCCTCATTCTTCTGGTTACTAGAAGGATTTTTTCCGTCCGCAGCAGTGTGCCGAGTCTGCTGGGTACAGCGGCACGTCTGTTGATCGCAACAGCTGTTGCAATCGGGTACGGAGTGGCGGGATTCTGGTTGCTTGACCGGAAACACTTTGGCATTAACTTTCACATTGGAGATGCCATTGCCACCACACTTCGCTTGTTATCGCTGAACGCCGATCCCCGGTTGATCCCTCATACGCACTACGGCCATTGGTTCCTGGATTCCCTTTACGTCACAACTTTGGCTGCGGTCGTTTATGGTGGCTTCGCGCTCTTCAGGCCGGTAATTTACCAATACCGCACCCTGCCGAGAGAACACGCAATTGCTGCTCAGCTTGTGCAGGCGCATGGGCTGTCAACCTTGGATTTCTTCAAGCTTTGGAAGGACAAGTCATTCTTCTTTTCGCCGTCTCACCGAGCTTTCATATCGTACGCGGTTGGCGGGAACGTGGCGCTTGCCCTCGGCGACCCCGTCGGGGTCCCGGAAGAGATCGAGCCGACTGTGCGCGAGTTTCTTGAGTTTTGTCGAGATAACGGGTGGAGCGTCGCGTTCCACCAGGTGCTTCCCGACTTTCTGGACGTCTACCGAAGCGTCCGCCTGAAAAAGCTCAAGATCGGGGACGATGCGATTGTGGACTTGAAGGGCTTTACCCTTGAGGGAAAGGACAAAAAGGAATTTCGCTACAAAGTCCGCCAACTCGAAGGAATGGGCATCCAGTTAAGGCACTACGATGCGCCTGTCCCCGACGAAATCGTCGCACAGCTCAAAATCGTGTCTGACGAATGGTTAACGATTCCCGGCCGCCGCGAGCGAACCTTCACTCTCGGGTATTTCGACGAGGCATACGTGCGGTCGATTCCCGTGTTGGCTGCGGCGGACCGCGAGAATAAATTGCTGTCATTTGTAAACCTGATTGATTCCGCGAATGCCAGGGAAGTGACGATCGACCTGATGCGACGTCGCACGGATGCCCCGAACGGCATCATGGACTACCTCTTCGTGAAGGCATTTCTGTTTGCGAAGGAGCGTGGCTACGAGCGTTTCAACCTGGGCATGGCTCCCATGGCTGGATTTCAGGAGCGCGAGGAAGCTAGTGCCGAGGAACGGGCGATCCACAATTTCTTTCAGCAACTCAATTTCCTGTTCAGTTTCCGGGGATTGCGCCAATACAAAGCAAAGTTTGCGAACTCGTGGGAACCACGTTACCTCGTCTATCGCAACGCTCTTGAACTGCCGCGTGTCGCGCTGGCTTTGCGACGTCTTTCGGAACTGAAACATCAATCTTCGGGAAGTGAGGAAGAGTCAGAGGAATGAAGGCAAAATGGCGTGTGCTGCCTTGGTTCGTCGTGCTCTTGTGTTGCCTCAGTGTGGCCGCTGAGAGTGCGAAGCCTGGCAAAAACCAGTTTGCCCTGCGCGGTCGCCAGCAGTACATCTACTACTTGCCCGCGAACGGTAACGCGAGCCGGGGAAAGGTGCTGTTTGTTCCGGGGGACGGCGGTTGGCGCGGCTTTGCCGTCGACATTGCCAAGCAGATGCAGGCGGCTGGTTATGACGTCTATGGACTGGACACGCGCAGGTATCTTGAGAGCTTCGTTGACCGGGGGGGACTCAAGCCCGCTGACATCGTTACCGACTACCGCGACATAGCTGATTGGATACGTCAGGGGAACAATGGTCGCGTGTTGCTGGTGGGATGGTCCGAAGGCGCCGGACTCGGGCTGGCAGCAAGTGCGAATGTAAGGAACAAGGATGTGTTTGAAGGCCTTGTTGCCATCGGCATCACCGAGCAGAACATACTCGCATGGAGGTTTTCTGACACGTGGGCCGAAATCACGAAAGTTATGCCCAACGAGCCTAGTTTCCCTAGCGCTCCCTATGTCGCGCAAGTGGCGCCGCTACCGCTTTTTGTGATTGCTTCCTCCCGCGACGAGTATGTCTCCCAGGAAGCGACGAAGGCTATAGTAGCGGGTGCTCGGGAACCAAAGAAATTTGTAATGATTGAAGCGAATGACCACAAATACGGTGGCAACACCGACACACTATTTCGTACCTTGAGGGACGCGCTACTTTGGATCGTTCAGCAACACAAGTAAATCCGGCAGGCGTGGCCGCATCATCGCAGAACTCCGTTCGCGTCAGAAAACTTCTTGGATACGCCTTTGCCCTCATATGTCTGGTCTGGGTGTTTTATGACATTCAGCCGCAGAAACTCCTTTCCGCCATCCGGATCACGAACTGGTGGTTCATCGGCGTTTCTGTTTTATTGGATGTTGTGACATACCACCGCCAGGGTGTTCGTT
>JAEZPW010000042.1 GCA_023441255.1 Acidobacteriota bacterium | reverse complement strand
GGGGGGCGGGGGCTTCCCCCCGCCCTCGCCGGGGCGGAGACCCGGCGCTACACGATCACCTAGCTCTTCAAATTGCTCGGATTTTTAAACGGCAAGAACGCCATAAAATCTGCGTGGTGCACGATGAAGGCTTCGGTTGTGCGCTTCACCAGGTCGCCTTCAGCGGCGTGAGCGGCAATCACGTGGCAGACGGGATCGGGTACGCCGCATTCCATTGCCAGCGACACGCCGGTGAACGGGTGCCGCAGCAGTTCGCCGCGCTCGCTCTGCACGGTCTTGCCGTCTTTGTTCTCGTACTCGACCAACTTCCCTACATCGGCCAGGATTGCGCCCGAGATCACCACGTCCAGATCGATCTTCAGCGCGTTGCCCATGAACTCCTGCATCGACTCGGCCGACTTGCGCGCGACATGGACTACACAGCGTTTGTGTTCCATGAACGTCGTCGGGCAGTTCGGCACGAGCAGTGTGAACGGGATGCGGTTGAGATCTTCAGGCTGGAGCGGGCTGAGTTCGAAGGCACGCACCCACGTGTTTTCCGTCTTCTGGCGCAGGTCGCTGTCCTTGATCCATTCCAGCTCAGGCCAGAGCTTGCGGACGGCCGTCCGCAGTTCAGCGCCGGCCGGAGTAGCGGCGTGACTCATGAGAGTGTCCCCCAAAACTTGCTTTGATCTGAAACGGACTGGAAAGCATACCGCTTCGGTGCGCAGGGCGTAAACACGCCCCGGTAGCGCGCCAGAAGACGTTAGCGGCCAGCTCCATGACTTGAAAATACGATCCGAACCGATTGAGTACGCGCGGCTTGCGAATAGTCGGTTGGGAGCCCGGTCTCATGTACGGTGCGGATCGTAACTGGATATGTTCGAGCGGCTGTAGTGATAAGTCCAATAGATATTTGTTGATTATTTATATGTAATACTTATTATTGTGGTAGGGCTGAGTTGTCACTTATCAGTTGTCAGTTTAGTTTTCAGTTAGCATTCCACAAACTGACAACCGACGACTGAAAACCGACGTGCCTTTCGCATGATCGAACTTCGCCACCTGCGCTACTTCATCGCCGTCGCCGAGGAACTCCACTTCGGCCGGGCGGCGCAGCGCCTTCACATTGCGCAGCCCGGCCTGAGCCAGCAGATACAGGCGCTTGAGTCCGAACTCGGTATATCGCTTCTTGCTCGCACGCGAAGACGCGTAGAGCTGACGGCGGCGGGCCAAGTGTTTCTGGAAGAGGGACGTCGCGTTCTCGCTCAACTTGAGAGAGCAGAAAATCTGGCGCGCCGTGCTGCTACGGGCGAAATCGGACGTCTCGCGATCGGCGGTACGGAATCGGCCACCTGGGTCGTCTTACCAGAGTTGCTCCGGGCTTTCCGACGCCGACACCCGAATGTGGATCTGGCCATCCGGGAAATGCCGTCGCCGTTGCAGTTGGAAGCGCTGCGCAACGGCGAAATTGACGTGGGATTCGTACGACCGCCGGTCGGCACCGACGGGTTGGTCGCACGCACGATTCTGGAAGAGCGCCTTGGCGTCCTGCTGCCAAAGACACATCCACTGGCAAAGCGAGCCGAGATTCCCATCCGCGCATTGCGTGACGAACCACTGGTGATTCACCCGTCGCGGCCGTCAGGCTGGGCCGATTTCATGGTCAGTATCTGCCGCGACGCCGGATTCGAACCGCGAATTGGCCAGGAGGCTAGCGAGACGGCTACAGCGGTCAGCTTCGTTGCCGCCGGCCTCGGCCTCACGATTGTGCCTACAAGTTTGAAAGGTTTCGTGCGACCTGGCGTCGCTTACAGGGCGATTGCAGATCCGGCGCCACGGGCGCAACTTCTGCTGGTGTATCGCAGTGGAGTGCTGCCTGCTACGGTGACGAAGCTCCTCTCGGTGGCAGAGGGATTATGGCCCGACCTGAGGTGAGTGATTCAGCGTTTAGGCCGCGATCTTGTAGCTAACCTGTCCTTTGGTGTCCGCAGTTGGGCCATAAACAGAGGGCACCGAAATATCCAGCAGCCTGAGATACACGACCAGTTGGCCACGATGGTGTGTCGAGTGGGCGATACGGCGCAGCATGATCCACGCGCGAGAGCGGCGCACGTCGAAAAACATCGTTTCTTCGCGCCACCATTCGTCAGGCTTGGCGCGCAACACCTGCAAACGTTGCAGTGCGTCCTGGCGATACTTCGAAATGAACTCGTCGCGCGTTTTCTCCTCGGGCAGCGGTTCCCCGGTCTCGATGCCCAGCATGGCCGTCATCCAGCGGCCTTCGGACTGCAACTGGTGCTCAAACTGTTCGATTATCGAGCGCGATTTCTGATGAGGTCGCCAATCCAAGCTATGCGGCGGGAAGCTTTCCCAAATGCCGGTGGTCTTTAGTATCTCTGTTTCGTAGGCTTCAAGCAGGAAATCGTAAGTGCCGCTGCTCTCGGGCATGGGCGCCTCCGTTCCGTTTGGATGCACGACTGCTTACCCGCGCGTGATTGTCGCGTCCAAACAGATGTGGGCGGGACTGTGAACGTCTTTTCATACTTGGTATATTGCACAGTTCCGTTCTGACCGTGGTTCAGGAGTACGCATGTTCAAACGCTTTCTTGTTTCGATTTCACTCGTCGCACTGCTCGCGAGCGCAGCCTTCGCCGACGAAGGCATGTGGCTTTTCAACGCCTTCCCTGCGGCCAAGGTGAAGGCCAAGTATGGTTTCGAACCAACGCAGGCCTGGCTCGACCATGTCCGGCTCGCTTCCGTGCGGTTCAACAACGGGGGCTCAGGCTCGTTCGTTTCGCCCGACGGTCTGACGTTCACGAATCACCTTGTAGGCGCCGATTGCCTTTCGCAACTCGGAACGGCCAAACGCGACTATATGAAGACTGGTTTTTACGCCAAGACGCGTTCCGAGGAAGTCCGCTGCCCTGACCTTGAGCTGAACGTGCTTCAGGATATTCAGGACGTGACCAAGGAGGTGCAGTCTGCAGGTTCGCCGGGCATGAACGTCGCCGAGAAGGGGCAGGCAGAGCGCGCGAAGATGTCTGAACTGGAAGCCACGTGCCACAAGTCCACCGCTCTTCGCTGCGACGTGGTGACGCTCTATTCCGGCGGGATGTACCACCTTTACAAGTACAAGAAGTACACTGACGTCCGGCTGGTCTTCGCACCTGAGTTCCAGGCCGCCTTCTTTGGCGGTGATCCGGACAACTTCGAATATCCGCGCTACGACCTCGACATCACCTTCTTTCGTATATACGAGAACGATAGACCTGTTCATCTGAAGGACTACTTTAAGTGGTCGCAGACGGGAGTGAAGGAAGGCGACCTCATATTCGTATCCGGAAATCCAGGCGGAACCGACAGGTTGCGAACGATGGCACAGCTCGCGTTCATGAAGGAGGTCCAGTATCCGTTCATCATGAACACGCTCCAGCTGTGGCGGGATTCGGTAAAAGCCTACGCCGACAAGTCGCCAGAGAATGCGCGCCAGGGTCAGGAGGACATTTTCGGGCTCGAGAATTCAATCAAGGCTTACAAGGGCGAGTTCGCGGGCCTCAACGACCAGTCATTGATGGCGACCAAGGCGGAGGCAGAACAGAAACTGCGCGACTTCGTTTCAAACGATCCGAACTTAAAGCAGGAGATCGGCGATCCGTGGGCGGCGCTTGCTAAGTCTGTAGATGTGAGGAAGCAGATATTCCTTCCCTACCTCTATCTTGAAAGGCAGTTCGGATTCCACGGAATGCTCGCCGAGGATGCCCGCATACTGCTGCGGCTGGCTGAGGAGCGCAAGAAGCCGAATGAACAGCGCCTGCGGGAGTATAGGGAGTCCGCGCTGCCTTCGTTGCAACAGAGCGTCCTTTCGACGGCTCCCATGTATAAAGGGCTGGAGACGGTCTGGTTCGAGACATCGCTGAAAGACGCTGCCGAGAAGCTGCCGAACGATCCGGCCATTCAGGCCGTGCTCAAGGGTCGCGACCCCGCAACGGTTGCGCGGGAGGCAATCGCGAATACGAAACTCGACAACCTCGACTATCGCAAGCAGCTCTGGTCGAATCCGGCGGCGGTCGAATCGAGTCAGGATCCCCTGATCGTCATCATGCGGACCATAGATCCGGCATCTCGGGCCGTGCGCAAGCAGTACGACGACGAGGTCGAGTCGGTCAATCGCGTGGAAGGCGCCAAGATCGCCCGCGCCCGCTTTGCCCAGGGTGGCACGGATGTGTATCCCGACGCGACCTTCACGCTGCGCCTCAGCTATGGCGAGGTGCGCGGTTATGTCGAAGGGAACGACGGCCCCACGCCTCCCGGTACCAAGCTTCCGTACTTCACCATGTTTTCCGGCGCATTTGACCATGCGGCCAAGCATGACTTCAAGCCGCCCTATGATCTGCCGGCGTCGTGGATGAAGGCTAAGTCGAAGTTGAAAGCTGATACGCCGTTGAACGTGGTTGAGACGGCGGACATAATCGGCGGCAATTCAGGTTCTCCCGTCATCAACAGTGCAGGCGACGTAGTCGGCATCATTTTTGACGGCAACATTTACTCGAACGCGTGGAACTTCGCTTACGAGGACAAGTTCGGCCGCTCTCTACATGTGGATAGCCGTGGCATCATCGAGGCGCTACGGACGATTTATGGTGCCAACGGTCTGGTAGACGAGCTACTTGGGAACGCTGCGTCGAGGAAAGCCGCCACTGCAGCAAGCACGAAGAAGTAATGGACGTATTCCTAGAACTGAGGGGGGAGCCCCCTCAGTACCCTTCTCGCGTGAACTTCGGCCCTGCTGAAAAGTGCAGAACACTGCAATTTAGTGCGCACATGCAACGTCAGCTACTCAGAAGTAGTCTATACTCGAGGGCACTTGCGCGGCTCAGGGGTGAACCGCGCCCTCGCCTCTAGCACCATCCTGGTTCCGAGGTACGCATGGGTAAATCCGAGAAGTCGCCGGACGACTACGGTGCGACAATCGCCGGGAATCTTGCGGCGGTGAAGTCCCCCAGTAGTTCGGGAGATAGCGGTGTGGGTATGACGCTTCCCGGCACCCCTCCTACTCCTGCGTCTTCGGGTTTCGGATCCAGCGCGGGCAGCCGGCCCGGACTGGCTCCCGTTCAACCCACGCTGGAACCGGGAACCGTTTTGGCCGGCCGCTACCAAATCGTTGATCTGCTTGGCGAAGGCGGCATGGGGGCGGTTTACAAGGCCGTAGACCTCGAACTTGAACGCACTGTCGCGCTGAAAACAATCCTGCCCCAGATGGCCTCGAATGCGGCCATGCTGGCCCGCTTCAAGCAGGAAGTTCTGCTGGCCAGCCAGATCACACACCGCAACGTTGTGCGCCTCTACGACCTTGGCGAAGCAGACGGTCTCAAGTTCATTACGATGGAATTCGTCGAGGGGCAGGATCTGCGGTCAGTTCTGGAGGAACACGGCAAGTTTTCGCCTGACGAAGCCGTGTCGATAATGCGCCAGGTCTGCCGTGCTTTGGAAGCTGCGCATAGCCAGGAAGTGGTGCACCGCGATCTCAAGCCCCAGAACATAATGCGCGAGCGCCGCCCCGCGCTGGACGGTCTGTCCTTCCCCACGCGCGTGCCCGAGGATCGCATTGTGGTGATGGACTTCGGTCTGGCTCGCACGCTTCAAAGCAGCGGGATGACCCAGACGGGTGCGCTCGTCGGCACCATGGAGTACATGTCCCCGGAACAGGCGCTTGGTGAGGATGTGGACGCCCGCTCCGACATATTCGCCGTTGGTCTCATTTTTTACGAACTGCTGAGTGGCCAGGCGCCGTACAAAGCCGACTCGGCGATTGCCAGCCTGCTTAAGCGTACGCAGCAGCGAGCCGTTCCGTTGTCCGATGTCGAAGCGACAGTCCCCCTGCCGCTCAGCAATGTCGTGGGCAAATGCCTTGAACGCGACCGCAATGCCCGGTATCAGTCTGCGGAAGAGCTGCTGCAGGACTTGGAACGGCTCCACGCGCCAAATGCGGCGAAAACGGTGGCGAGGCCGGTTTCCCTACCCAAATCTGCATCCCGCCTGTGGCGCTATGGCCTGGCCGCAGTTGTCCTGGTTCTGATCATCGGTGCAGCCGCAACACTGTTTCTGCGGCATCGCGCTCCCAGTCGTTCTCAAACGCAGGTAGCGACCGCCCCGGCTCTCTCTGTCGCGATCCTGCCTTTTCACAACGTCTCTGGAGACGGCCAGGTGAGCTGGCTGAGTTCGAGCATTGCTGAGATGCTGGGCTCTGACCTCGGCCAGTCGGCTCAACTGCATACGGTGTCAACCGAACGGATCCAGCAAACACTCTCGGACCTTCGCCTGGGCGCGGATACGTCGTTCGACCCTTCGATGCTGCGTCGAGTCGCGGGCTTCGTCAATGCTGACGTCGTGGTCTGGGGCCGTTACATGAGGACGGGGAACCAGATCCGCGTCGAAGCCACCGTTCAAGACCTCAAGAACGATCGCGTGGTCCCTCTCCGCATCGAAGCCGCGAATGACACGGAGCTGCTGAATGCCGTGGACAAGCTTGCGGCCCAGGTACGCAACAACCTTGCCCTCGCGCCAGAAGTCATCAAAGAACTGACCCAAAGCTCATTCAAGCCTTCGTCCAGTTCGGTCGAAGCTATCCGCGCGTACAACGAAGGGATGCAACTGTCGCGGGAAGGCAAGAACACCGAAGCGCTAAAGAGTTTTGAAGGGGCCACCAAGGCCGATGCGAACTTCGCGCTGGCATGGTCGCAACTCGGCCAAACGTATGCCGCTCTCGGGTACGACAGCGAAGCCGAAAATGCCGCCCGCAAGGCCATGCAGTTGGCAGAAGCCTTGCCCGCACGCGAAAGATACATGATTGAGGCGGCTTTCGCGCGGACGGTCAATGACACGCCAAAGGCAATCGCGTCGTACGAAAACCTGGCAAAGGTTTCTCCCGACAACACCGAGATCCGATTGACGCTTGCCGGGCTCTACGAATCGAACGGAGATCTCAGCAAAGCCCAGGAGACTTTGCAGCAGGTGCTGACCCGCGATCCTAAGTATGTAGACGCGCTGCTGAGCATGGGCCGAGTGTTGATCAAGAGCGGGAAGCCTCAGGATGGTCTCGATTACCTGAACCGTGCCCTGACGCTTTCAGTGCAACTCAACAACGACGAGGAGCGCGCCTCGATTCTGCATGCAACGGGCGTCGCTTACCGCTACCTCAACAAACCGGAAGAGGCGCTTCAGAACTATGAGCAGTCACTAGCGATCAAGCGGCGCATCGGGCAAAAGCGGGGCATAGCAGTCAGCTTGAATGAGATCGCTACGGTTCAAGACGGGCTCGGACACCTGGACAAGGCCTTGGCAGCCTATACAGAGGCCCTGCAAGTGCGCCGCGACATAGGGGACAAGAAAGGCATCGGCGACACCCTGATGGATCTCGGCGGGTTTTACGCCGATCATAGCCAACCGGAAAAGGCGCTGCCCTACTTTAAGGAATCGCTGCAGATACAGCGCGACCTCGGTGATACAGCCCTTGAGGCACTCGCTCTCAACAACATCGGGAACGTGTACTTCTCCCAGGGCAGCTACGAGGATGCGCAGACGTACTTTGAACGGTCGTTGCAGATTCGCGAGAAGCTCAATGTACCCGCGGACATGGCGCAGACCATGCACAACATGGCTGAGACCGAGGTGGCGATGGGGCGTTTCGACGAGGCGACCGACCACTATCTGAAAGCTCTTGATCTGCAGCGAAAGACAGGCGACAGCCGCGGTACGGCGATCGAGTCCTATAGCCTGGGTACCGTCTTCGAATACCAGGGGCGCCTGAGCGCCGCCCTCAAGGCACGCGAAGACGCCGTCAAGACGTTTCGCGATCTTAAAGACAAGACCTACTGGTACGTCGAATTGCTGAACGGATACGGAAGTTCGCTCGCACAGCTTGGACGCTACGACGACGCGGAGAAAGTACTGGATGAAGCGGCCGGTGTCGCCCGCGAATTGAATCTAGGCGACTACGCCGCGCGGAACATGCTTATCCAGGGCGACGTCTCTTTTTATCGAGGGGATCGAAAAGCTGCGAAGGCGGTATATCAGAAAGCCCTTGACCTAGCGACACGGGCAAAATCCCGTCCCGCCATTTTGAACGCCAAGTTGCGTCTGGCCAAGGTAGCTGCGGCAGATAACAGTGCCGCGCCGCTTTCTGCCCTATCACAACTCGCCCGCGAAGCCGATTCTCTCGGCCTGAAATACGCGTCGGTGGAGGCCTCCATCTACCTGGCCCAGGAAATGATCGCCCATAAGGACTACGCCCGCGCGCGCCAGGAACTCGAACGAGCACTCCTCGTTTGCGACAAACTCCACCTTCGCCCGCTGACGCTTCAGGCTCAGACCCTTCTTGGAAACGCCCTCCGCCTGTCGGGCAAGTCCGCGGAAGCGGAGTCCCACTACGCGCAGGCCCGTCTGCAGTTGGAAGATATCAGGAAGCAAGCGGGCACGGATGCGGTGACGAAGCGGGCGGATATTGCCCGATTGCTCGAACCACAGAATTGACCGCCTTCTCGATAGTCGCTGGTATAGGACTCAACCTGACGCCCAGAAATCTCTCACCAAAAAAAGGCCTCGAATTCGAGGCCCCGAGATTGCTGACCCTGAAGGGCTTACCCGCAGCGGCTAAAGCCGCATTGATGGGACGGCACTTAGCGGCACGCCTGAAGGCGTGCCCTTTCAAGAATGCCTTTCTTAGCAGGCTGTAAAGTCGTGCTCTCCCACTCCGCCGCGCTTAATCGTCATCGAGTTGACTGTAAAGTCGTGCCCTCCCGATAAATGCGTTCATCAGCAGGGTGGGGCCTCGAATTCGAGGCCCGATTACATTGTCACTTCCTCATCTGTTTGGGGGCGGGGCTATGCCCCGTCCCGGTTCGAGGAGACCTTCAACGTCACTTGACCTTGAACTGGAACTGGATACTCGATCCGTCGATTAGTTTGATCTGGTACACATAGGTGTACCCACTAGACAGGTTCTTGGTCGACAAGTTGAATATCCATTGTTGGCCCGTCGAGTCCCATCGGAACTGAGAATCGGGAGTCGTGGAGACGACGGTTTCGTTTACCGTAAGCGGGGCAGTGTCCGAGTACTTGCCGACCAGTTGGAAGCCCTGGACCACAGTGGGGTTCGTGGTCGTGGGGCCGATTGGTGCGCTGCTGTTCTGAGTACAGACTCTGAATTTAACAGGTACGGTGCTGCCCTGCTTGAACACGCTGCTCCCATCTGCGTTGACAGGCTGCAACACTTGATGGCCCACATCACCACCGCACGAACCAGTCACTTCGAAGGGGAAGTTCACTGCCACGAAGCATGAGAAACCAGTGGTACGTCCGCCGGTTGTCGGATCGGTTCGCGTCTGCGTAAATGAGGTGAAAATGTTGGTGTAGGGTCCGGTGCAGCCGGGCTGTTTCAAGAACCCGGGGTTGTTTATGATGGTCGTCGGGTCGACGTCGTAACTTGTAAACACATCATAGGTTAGGTTGAGACAGGTGCTGTCGGAACCGGTGCACGTCACCTGAAAGATTCTGCACTGGTTGTTCGGAGTCGTGTTCGCGTACGGAATGCACTGTGCTGTCGAGAAATTCGGATCCCCGGCAATCTGCTGACTGAAAGCAGCGGGCGTGATCACAATCGGGGTCACGGTCACTGTCCCGCCTCCGTTCGCCGGATACGTGACTTTGTAATTGTATGTGCCGAACGAGTACAGATTGGTTCCGCCAGCCGGATTGAGTTGCGCAGAGGAAGAAAACGACCAACTCAGAATGTCGTTCTCTTCTGTTAAGGCGCCGGTTGCACCTGTCAAACCAACATACGCCGTGCCCGTACTTCCCGTGTTCACATACTGGCTGAGATCAATCTGCGACGAGAGCACCAGTGTGCCGTCGATCCTCAAAGCCAACGTATGTGCGGCCGAGTCATAGTCGATTTTCGCAGTGTGTAGCCCGGCTAGGTCGAGAGTTTGGGGATTCAGACTCATCAAACCGTGATTGCACGCGTTGAGACTGGAATTCGTGCCGTCAGCGTAGTGATTTGGAATGTTGGGTAACCCATTCCCACTCTGGTCCAAACCGCAGCTCTGGAAGGCAACGTGGTTGTTGCCAGGATCCCACCCAGCACCGTTATCAAACGTGTCCAGTTCGACAGCGAAGCTGTTCGGTATGCCTAAATTGTCGGTTGGTGAACCTGAGTAACCGATGAAACCGCCGGCTTCACCGATCGCCGTGGTGGCAACGCTTGGAGTTGAGCTGCTGTTCTGAATGACGAACGCGATACCATCGGCTCTGCTTCCAGGCACAATCCGATATTGGAAAGTGGTACTGAATCCACCGCTGACAGGGACCGGGGTTGCATACCATGCCGAGCCCCTCTGTCCTGTTGTTGACGGGTTCAATTGCAGCACGTTGGAGTCCCCGCTACTGGTTTGCTGCACCAACGTTGCGCTGGCATTCAACACAATAGGACAACTTCCGGCTACGCTACACGCGTCACCTGGCCCGAATCCGTTGAATGTGAAGTTGACATTCTGCGCTTGCGCCGAAGCGGCCACGATGGCCGACATCAGCACAAGAATCGCTGCAAACTTTGGAGAGCTCATGTGTACTCCTGGCTAACTGGCCGATTCGAGCTAGAAGATTGTTGGTGACATCCGCCTACGAGGAGAGTTCAGAGTGGGCGCGTAAGCTTCTGTCGGTTGAGGAGCGGCAACTGCTAGTCTCACGCCCCAGGAGGGCCGAACGGACACGGGATACCTGCTGCACAGCAGCTCTGTTCGGCCAATGCGATGCAGAGCGCCGCGGCAGCGCTGCCCGTTTTGGGAGTAAATTTCTGTGTCGGCAGGGCGTTGTGTCGTCTGGAGCATCTCAGCAGCGGTGTTCGGGTCAAAACAGGACAACAAAAAGACCCTTCCATTTTGGAAGGGCCTTGCTCGGCCAGAGCGTGTCTAAAACTCTACCTGATTGGATGAGCGCTGGTTTCTGCCGTTGCTCGCGGGGGCTGCGTGGGAGCCATATCCGATTGGCCCAGCACCACCCGTGCGACTGCGAGCATTCCAAGGGCCTGCGACGAAGGATCTCCCAGCCCCTGCGCGCGCTTGAGGGCTGCCACCGCATTGACCTGTGCGGCAGCTTCGCTCACTTCCTGGATAACTGCGGGGGCGTTTGCCTGCTCGCTTCGGTTGCCCCAGACTTCTTCCAGCGCAGAGAATGCGATATCGAAGTACCTGTCGGCCGTCTTTGTATCACCAGCCGTGCCGCTGGCATAGCCGTGCGCCGCCGCCTCACGCGCTCTGAGCGAAGGCGCCATTTTCGAGATCTCATCCGTTCTGTCGCGGCCTTTCTGCCCCATTGCCGCCAGCACGGAGACGTTTTCTTCCTCGGGATGTTCGACTTCGACCGGCTTGGCCTGGGTGCTGTTGATCGCATCCCGCGCGACAACATTCGTCCGAAGCGCAGCCTCGTAGTCTTCTTCTCCAAGCACCTGCTTCAGGGTGTCCGACGTCATGTTCACGGCGATGTTCTTCGGACCGCCCTCGCTGCGCTTCGCCAGCCATTCCAGAAATCGCAGTCCGGAATCCCGGGCTACGTCTTTGTCGATCTCCGGAGCCATGCGGTTGAACATTGCCGCGTAATTGGGCGCTTCGTCGCGGACCTTCTCGGGGTCTTTCGGAAAGGCCTGGAACATCTTGCTGAAGGTCGCCTGCGACCACGCCGTCTTCGGCCCCGTTGATTCCATCAGCGCCAGCAACACGCGTGGCGCAAGCGTATCTTCCTGCAGGGCTGCCTCGGCCTTGCGGCGAACGCCTTCTTTCGCCTGCTGCGGGCACGAGATCATGATGTTGATAAGGGATTGCTCGGCTTCCGCGGCTGCGGCCGCAGGCACCTGGTCGACAAAAGCCGCCGCGCTGGCACAGTTGAAATGGCCCGCCGAGAGAATCGACACTGCCGGTTTCTGCCCCGCGGCGATCAAGTCTGCCTCGATTTTGGCGCCCTCGGTCGTGTACTTCTTCGCCGCGGCCGGACTTACCGGGCCCGCCAATGTTGCCGCTGCCGTCAGTACCCGCAATCGGTCCTGCGGATCGGCTTGCGGCAATGCGACAGCCGACTGCACAACATGCATGACAAACTGCTGCTGGGGCGTGAGCTTCCTCTTAGGCTTGCCCGCATCCTGACGCGATTTCTGAACGGCTCCCGTACCGGTCGCGGACTTCGGTTCCGCTTTACTCGAAGCCTGCCCGAAAGCGAATGCTACGGCGCACAGGCCGAACAGGCAAAGCGTGATTCCCTTGCGCAAAAAGTTACTCCTTGCAGTGTGGTAGGCGTATTAACTAGTTTAGCAACTCCGCTGTGTTCGCGCCAGACCGCGGCCGGACCTCCATCTGAGTGCACCGGATCGCGATGGCGCAATGAGTTTCTCTACCAGTGCCGCAAGCTAACGTTATCCAGCCAGGCTTGGAACGTACGATGAACGATCGACTGGTCCATCTGGAAGGCAACGTTGATCTCGCTCGCTCCCGAGGGAATGGAGTTGTAGGCGCGGTTGATGTACGCCTTCTTGCCGTTGATGGTCAAGGAAACATAGTGGACCGCGCCGTCCTTTCGGTAGAACTCGACAGTCACGTGATTCCAGGAATATGCGTTCACCGGGCAGGCTGCGCCCGTCGGGTTCCAGCGACCGTTACCCCAGACGGCCCACTCGGGGTCGTAGCTCACACCGCACTGTGTGCCGAAGATGTATTTGCGCCCTCCGGTGGACTGGTTGACGTCAAACTCAAGGGCCTCTGCCGCACCGAGATCCTTGACGTAGAAATACAGGTCGTAAATGAAATTACTGGCCGCGGAGTTTGCTCCCAGCTGTCGCCACCAGATCGCGTCCGAATACGACACCGTGCCGGCATTCGTGAACACGGCTGAATTTCCGTCCATTGAAGGTGACCTGATTCCATAGGCGACGTAGTGAGGTGTAGCCGGGCCGGTTCCGCCTTCGCCTGCACATGTTGTGCAGGTGTCCCATCCACCCATCTGCTCGACATTGGCGTGGAAGGTACTGCCGGAAACTGGGATTGTGCTGGAACCTGAGCTGGAACTTCCCGCAACGTGAAGCGTCAGGTACGACTTCATGACGGCGCCCGTGGAGTCCCATGCCTGCACTACTGCGAGGTGAGTACCGGCCGACATGGGCACGTACGTATCCAGCTTCGCGCCGCTGGTTCCGAATGCGCTACGCCCGTCCACATAGATCTTCATTGCCGTGACGGGCGCACCCGACGATGCCCACGCCACGAAGTGAGCCGGGGATCCAACGGTTGAGCCATTGGCCGGTGCGCTCACGCCAACACCCGCCAATGAAAGTGCACTAGTGCAGACCGCGAAAAACGCGGTCAACGCTACGCGTCCGATTTGGCTTCTAAGTTTTATAAGGAACATTCGGCTCTCCAAGATGAGGGTTGATATTCCGTCCGCTGCTCATCGGTGAAGGACCTCGCAAATCTCTCGCCGGTGAGCTTTTTTGTTGACGGAAGGCGAGACTCTAAAAGGTCATCAACTCGCGCTCAACCCTTAAAGCATGTTCCTCAAGGTTTTTCCCTGAGGGGGTACTAGGTGAGTGTTAAGGCGATTCCTAGTCCTTCTATGACTCAGAAATGTCTCAACGCAGCGTCTCCTGCACGCAGACGAGAGCTGCGCACCTTTTCTGTTCGCGCGTTTTCCTGCGCTCGTACCCGGTCCTCTGGGAACGCCTTAACACTATCCGGCGTTGTTCCACAGTCCTTCTGAGTCGCATTGTCAGGGAGGTCGCAAAAGAATAGCGAAGCCGAAGCTTCGCTCTGAACAGATTTTTGTCTACCGGAAAAGGGTTATATGATCAACCGCGTCCGTCTCTCATCGCCTCACGCAATTCGCTGACGATAACGCCGGCCGCATCGCGAGCTTCGTCGAAGCGGTTCGGCGGGAACGAGATGGCTCCTACGCGGGCATGACCGCCGCCGCCATAACGTTCGCAGATCTTCGCCAAATTCACTTTGGGCTCGGCAGGCGCCCAGGGATTCGAGCCGACCGAAACTTTCGTTCGAAAGCTGCTCTTGCTCAGTCCGACGCTGTACGTACATCCTGGGTGCAGGTAGTAAGGGATGAATTTGTTGTAGCCCTCGAGTTCGTGATCCGTCACGTCAAAGAAGATCGTTCCGTCCGTACACTCGGCGCGTTCGCGCAAGATTTCGATCGACTTTCGGTGCCGCTCCATCAGCGGCGGTATCAGTTCGGCAATGAAGGGCTGCTCTATTATTTTTGCCAGCGGCATCTCAGCCAGGATTGGGATTAGCCTGGGGATGAGCGTCGGATCCTGCGTGGCCTCGATCACCATGGTCAGCTTCATCGCCGGTTCCTTCATGTCCACTGCCGTCTGAGCGTCTGGGTAGAGGGCGCCGTCGATGATGTCAGCCCAGTCGATAAGATCCTTTACCGGAGCGGGATTGAACCCAAACCTCTGCTCCGCGATCATGGCGAGAAACTTGGTGCAGGACCGGTAGTCGGGGTCGTAGAACTTTGTGGTGCTTTGCTGCTGCAGGAAGTGCTCCTGGTCTTCGCGGGTCAGGAACGCGCTCTCATGGTGATCGAACCACCAGGTGATTTTGGGTGACGACGAATACTTGAAATCGACAATGGCGTTCTCGTCGCCGTCGAACTGGTTTTCGTCAAACAATGCCCCCGCCCGATGTACGAGACCGGTGTACTGGAACTCTGCGTCGCGTATCCGCTCGCGGTAAAACCGTGTAAACACGGCAGCAGAAGCCGTTCCGTCGAAACACCTGTCGTGATAGAAGACCCGAACTTTCAATGTTCTTCCTTCTTTGAACCTCTTGAGATGCCGCCTGCCAGGACACAGTTAGCCCCCGGTCCGCCCTGAAACAGGAAGCAGATAGAGATACGTGTCTGGCGCGGGAAAGTCAAGAAAGCATCGTGGAACGATTGAGTGCGCAGGAAAAGAAAAGGGCGGAGCGATGAACTCCGCCTTCCCGCAGGTCGTTGCCTACGCGTTCGCCTGTTTCTCCGCCATATCGCCGATGACAGGCAGTTTGAATACCTGCCCCTGGTAAGCCTTAAGCAAGAGAATCACCCAAATCACCAGGCCGCCCAGTCCCATAAGCGGCCATACGATCAGGCTGACCAGTCCCAAAACAGGGATCATCCCGACGATTGTCAGCGCGATCCACAAAACGGTCCAGGCAATCGCGAAGAAGATGCTCTGGAACGAGTGGAAGCGAATGAAGGGCTTCTTGTTGTAGGGCTCCAATACGAGAAAGATGATCGCCGGGATGATCGTGACGTATGCGAGCATACCCGCGACGTTATCAGTCAGGCCGGCGGTTGCGACCGGTGCTGGCGCCGCGGCAACGCCGCCGCCTGCTGCCACACCTGCCGGTTTGCCACATGCCGGACAAAAACCGGCTGTATCTTCGACCTGCGCTCCACAGCTAGCACAGAAACGCGGCATTGTCTCCTCCTGTTAGAAGTTCTCGCCGTCATCAAAACAACTGAGAGTCCAAGGCGCCGATTATCAGTCCCGGAAAAATGCCGAACTGCACAAACGCGGACATTATCACTGGTGGCGAGGTGAATTCAACAAGGCGAGCACGAATTCACGAAGGCGCAGGCTTTAACCCGGCCTAAATGACACGCTTCTGCTTGCGCTTACATGCCTCGCAGACACCGTAGATCTGGAAGGTGTGCCGGGTGGTTGCGTAACGGTACTTGCGGCCGATCTCCTGTTCGAGACGCTCGATCTCGGGAGAGAAAAATTCCACGGAACTGCCGCAATCGGTACAGACCATGTGGTGATGGCTGCGCCGGTTGTACTGGTGCTCGTAACGCGCGATCCCGTCCTGAAACTCCACCGCGCTGGCCAGGCCGCACTCGGTCAGCAGCTTCAACGTGCGATATACGGTGGTGAAGCCGATCCGGGGATCCTTCGCGCGCACCAGTCGATGCAATTCATCCGTTGAAAGATGATCACGGGTTTCGAGAAAGGTTCGGAGAATGGCGTCGCGCTGCTCGGTGTGCTTCAGGCCGACACGCCTGAGATGCTGGTGGAAGATGTCCTCGGCCTCACGAATCATCTCCGGCGAAATGGCCCGCTCATCAACCCGTTTCTGCAGCATGGGAGCAGCTCTCCGGCGGAACGCGGGTGCTGCAAAGAAGGTGCACCCGGCGCAAATTCAACATCAGCATAACATTGCGCGTTACCGTTGCAAGAGTTTTGCGCCTCCGCCTATCTGTTTGAGATCGTGAGCCGGTGGCTGCGTGAAAGCCGAAGTTTTGTAAACAATGTTTATCAGGCAGTCAGCAGCTTGCACTACAATCGCTTTTTTATGGCTACGCCTTCTTCCGTTGCTTCAGCCTCCCGCCGTCACACAAGGAAAGTTTTCCGCGTACTGCTCGGTGTATTTCTCCTCACGGTCGTTGTGATTGCCGGTTTTGCCATATGGGTAGTTCTCGCCGGACGTGGAGCCCTGCCGCAGCTCGACGGCAGCCTGAACATGGCAGGCCTCTCTGCCCCGGTGTCGGTAGTGCGTAACGCGCAAGGCGTTCCCGCCATCGACGCAGCGACCCTGGAGGACCTTTTCTTTGCTCAGGGATTCATTACGGCCCAGGACCGTCTCTGGCAGATGGACATGCTGCGTCGTTCCGCCTCCGGCCGCCTCTCCGAGGTGCTCGGGTCGAGCGTCCTCAAGCACGACGTCCAGCAGCGCACAATTCTGATGCCGGTGATTGCGGAGCGTGCTGCCGCCGCGCTGAGCCCGCGTGATCGTTCGTACATGGAGGCTTATGCTCGCGGCGTGAACGCCTTCATCGAGCAGCATCGCAACCATTTGCCATTGGAGTTCCGGGTCCTGCATTACGAGCCCCAGCCCTGGACCGTGGTCGATTCCATGCTGGTAGGGGCCAGCATGAGCGAGATGCTGAACCTAGGGGACCTTGAGGACGTTCTCAACCGCGAGAAGATCATCGCGCGTCTCGGGCCAGAACTTGCCGCGGATCTCTATCCGAACTCCTCATTTCGCGACCAGCCGCCGTCGGCTTCGAGTGACGAAGCGTCTCTGGCTGAGGGCGACGCATCTGCTTCCGAGGAAGAGACAGTGAAGCCCCAACCACGGCGCAATCTGTCACGTCCGCGCCGCCGTCCACGCGCTAGAACCACCGCACTCCATGGC